>CAJGCY010000001.1 GCA_904501955.1 uncultured Akkermansia sp.
CTATGCTCAGGCTCAACCGGAAATTACGGATGCTGAGTATGATGCCATGTACCGTGAGCTCGAAGAGCTGGAGAGAGAGCACCCGGAGCTGATTACACCGGATTCCCCCACGCAGAAGGTCGGGAATGACCTGACAGAAGGATTTCGCAAGGTGCGCCATCCCCGCCCCATGCAAAGCATTGATGATATCTTTGAGCACAAGCCGGAATTGGGGGAGACGGATGTTGAGCTGGTGGACTTCTACAACCGTTTATGCCGCAGCCTCGGGCAAG
Organism: uncultured Akkermansia sp.; assembly: GCA_904501955.1. Classification (GTDB taxonomy): domain Bacteria; phylum Verrucomicrobiota; class Verrucomicrobiia; order Verrucomicrobiales; family Akkermansiaceae; genus Akkermansia. Next base: position 273 of record CAJGCY010000001.1, read on the forward strand.
AGACTCCACAGGTGGTCGTCGAACCGAAAATTGACGGTTGCGCCGTTACCCTCATGTACCGAGGCGGCAAGTTGGAATACGCAGCCACACGCGGCGACGGCACCACGGGTGATGACATCACGGCAAACATTCTTACCATCAAGAGCATTCCCCGAACCTTACCGGAGGGTGCTCCCGCTTTGCTTGAAGTTCGCGGTGAGGTATACATGCCCTTTGCGGAGTTTAACAAGTTGAATGAGTTGCGTGATGCTGAGGGCCTGCCCGCACTGGCGAATCCCCGCAACGCTACGGCAGGGACCATCAAATTGTTGGATGTCAATGAGGTTGCGGCGCGTCCTTTGGCTTTCCTCGCTCACGGGCTGGGGGAATATGAAGGTGAGCCCCTGCATTCTGCTGCGGACTTCATTTCACTGCTGGAGCACATGGGTATACCGGTGAATGCGCCCATCATTTATGCTGAGGGCGAGGAGGCTGTGCGTCAGGCGGTAAAAGATATTGATGCATTGCGCCACGATTTGGGCTACGGTACGGATGGCGCCGTCATCAAGCTGGCGGATTTTGCACTGCGTGAGCACTTGGGCTCTACCGCACGCGCCCCACGCTGGGCGGCGGCCTTCAAGTATCTGCCCGAGCAAAAAGAAACCGTACTGCGAGCCATCACCATCCAAGTGGGTCGCACCGGCGTGCTGACTCCCGTGGCTGAGCTTGAGCCCGTGCACCTCTCCGGTACCACTGTTTCCCGAGCCACCCTGCACAACCAAGATGAAATCGCCCGCAAGGATATCCGCATCGGTGATACCGTGCTGGTGGAGAAATCCGGAGAAATCATCCCGGCTATTGTTCACGTAAACAAGGATAAACGCCCTGCAGATGCGACGCCCTACAGCCTCTACGAGGCAGTAAACGGCGTATGCCCCTGCTGTGGCGAGCCCATCTCGCAAGAAGAGGGGCAAGTTGCCTGGCGCTGCACGAACTTTACCTGCACCGCGCAGGCTGCCATGCGCACCACCTACTTCTGCAAGCGTGAGGCGCTGGATGTAGAGAGTCTCGGCGGCACTGTGGCGGAGGCCTTGGTTCGCCAAGGCTATATCACCACCCCGCTCGACCTCTTCTCCCTCTCCGTTGAGCAGCTCGGCGCTCTCAACCTCGGCACGGAGGACGAGCCCCGCCGTTTCGGCGAGAAAAACGCAGCCAAAGCGCTCGAAGCACTCAACAAAGCCCGCACTCTCCCCCTCGAACGATGGCTCACGGCGTTCGGGATTCCGACCATCGGCGTTACAACATCCCGACTTGTCAGCATGTACCACACCTCGCTCTCCCAGTTGTCGGGAGGTGAGTTCCTCCACGTCCTTTTAAGCGTGGAAGCGCTGGTAGTTAAGTTCAATACACTTAACCCCAAAGCAAGGGCAAACAAGGGAGCTGACCCGGAAGCACTCAAAAGCCAAAGGGATGCCATCTATGCTGAAATGATGCAGCTGGCGGAGGGTTATCTGCAACGTGGCTACTTCAAGTTGGAAAAAGAGAGCGAAAACAAGCTGAAGTTTACCAATCCCCTGGGCTCGGTATCTACGCAAAAACTGAAATCTTGGTTCACTTCCGCCACGGGTAAAGCTGTCATGGAGACGCTGAACAGATTGGGCATCGACCCGGTTTCAGAACGCTATGAGGCTGACATGAATACCGCGGGTGGCGTTTTAAGCGGTCTGACCTTTGTTTTGACGGGAGCTTTGAGTAGACCTCGCCCCGAGTTTGAGCGGATGATTGCTGATGCTGGTGGTAAAGCGACAGGCTCAGTGACGAAGAAAACAAGCTACTTGGTAGCAGGTGAAGGCGGTGGCAGCAAACGAGACAAAGCCGTCAAGCTCGGCATCCCAATCATTGATGAGGCCACTTTGTTAGCCATGCTGAAAGGAGAGCAATTATGAGCATCAAAGCCCTGATATATGGCACGATAGCCATTGATACGCTGATAACCCCTTCCGGGAGAGCGAACTCCGTGCTGGGAGGTAGTGGCATCTATGCCGCCTTGGCAGCGCGATTGCTGACGGATGAGATGGCATTGGTCGGCGTGGTCGGCACGGATTTTCCGCAAGAATACAAAATGGCCATGGAGGTGCGAGGCGTGAGTATGCAGCATGTAGCGCAGGTAGAGGGCGAAACATTTGCCTGGACCGGGCAGTATGAGGATGACATGAACAACCGCACCACCGTGCGTACGGTCGAAGGCGTGCAAGAACACTGGGAAATGGAGCTCTGCCCCGAGCTGAAAGAGTGCGCCATCGCCGTGGCAACCAATGTAACACCACCGCTGCAATACCGTATGTTGGAACAATGCAGGAAGGCGAGTTTCAGCATGGCGGATTTCATGAAGTCTTGGATTATCCGAGAGCGAGAATACACGCACAAGCTCTTATCCGTGGTGGATATGGCCTTGATGAATGATGAAGAGGCGCGCGAGTTTGCCGGGACTGATGATAGCTTGGAAGCCGGCTACAAGATATTGGAAGCCGGGCCGAGGTACGCCATCGTGAAACACGGCAGTGGCGGCTCAACGCTTTTCCACCGAGCGGGAGATGGTGAAATCAAGCTGTTCCGTTGTCCTGCTTGGCCATTGGTGCACCCCCAGGATCCCACCGGAGCGGGAGATTCATACATGGGCGCATTGGCCGGTTACCTTACCCACTGCATCAACGGAGGTAATCCCACTTGGGAGGACATGAAAAGCGGTGTTGCCGTAGCGACGGTAGTAGCAGCTGCCGTGTGTGAAAAGTTCGGCACCGTCTCCTTATTTGCGCTCAAGCGCGCAGAGTTGGCAGAGCGAATCGAAAGATTCCGAGAGATGACTCGTTGGAATTAAGCCCCGCCCATCAGTTATCATAATCCGGCAGGTCGATATTCATCTTATCCTGCGGTTGATAACGGCGAAGGGGGCGGGCATTCGCCTCGGCGCTGTCTCGCTGCGCTGCTTCTGCGCGTTTGCGACTGAGCAACTTGCGCCGGAAAGCATTCAGCCATATCAGACTGAGTAAGAATAGAGCAGCCAACCCCGCCAGGATTCCGGCGCTGGCTAACACTCCGGTACCCAAGGTGTAAGGAACGCTGACAACACTGAGGAAAATACCGATGCTGCCCATAATGACGAAGCGAGGCACGCGGTACTCAGCGCCGTAATACACCATGCTGAAAAGGTACGCCAAGATGAGCGGCACCCCCAGCAAACTCGGGGAATACCAAGCCAAGAGCAGCCCCAAGGGCACGGTCAGCATGGAGAATCCCCAGTACAAAAGGAAAGAATTGCTGATGGTCGGGTGATTGCTGACATCCGCATAATACCGTTGTAAGGGCAAGACGGGAATCATCGCTATAATCCACACGGTAATGGCTGCAATCCATTCATTAATGCCACCGTGATCCGGCAATGCCTGCGGCAGTACATCCTGCGGGTATACCGTCACCGCTATCAACATGAATAAAAACAGAGTCTGCGCGATGGGACCGATGACGGAGTATGCTGCATACCCCTCGCGCCCGGTCAAGGCGCACCACACGCCTATGTGGCTCCATATCATCATCATGGCAAGCCCGGAGGCGCAAATCAATACCCACTCATTGAATGACTGAGCCGTCACCATGGCGTGCCCCATCAGGCAAAACTGCAACACACCACTGAGGATAACGGACCACACGCCCATCTTCCACGGGCGCAATGCCGGTATGAGGAATAGACCGAGAGTAAGCCCGCTGCACGCTATCCACAAGGGCAATGTTTGGATGCAAAGTTGATAAATAATGACCGCATCCAGCCATGTAAGGGCAGTCAACAATGCCGCTAACTCAGGGGCACGGTAGCCACGGTTGAAGCCCAACACGTAGACCAACCACAGTGCGGCCGGTATCGCCACCAGCGAACCCACTCGCATGCTCATGGGTATGCCTTCCCAGTAGTGGCTGAGCACCATTCCGACCGCGACCAGCCCAAGCAACAAGGCCATGAAACCCAGCACCCATGACAGAGTGGAAGGAATAGGCTCCACTGCTTGGTATGCAGGTGTTGTCGCCTTCGGCGGAGGCGGGGTTGCCGTAGTGTCCGACGGTAAAAGCGCAGGCTCAGCACCGGATTGTGGCTGGGATGTAGGCTCTTCCGCGGGCGGCAATTGCGGAAGTTCAGAATCGAAATCTAAGTCAGAATACTTCAAATCGGACGCGCGGCGTTTGATTCGCTGCGCGCGCTCACTCGCACTCCAACGTCCATCGGAAACAATTTCTGCCTCATCCTCAGCCTCAGGCATAACTCTTTAACGGCGTTTCTTTTTCGCAGTAGTTTTACGCTTAGCGGGCGTTTTCTTTCGAACGGTCTTTTTACGTGTAACCTTTTTCTTTTTCGGGGACGTTTTCTTAGGAGAAGCGTTACGGGGCATGTGGCGTGCATCCTGATTCACCGGAGTGCGAGAAGTTTGCACAGCAGCAAAAAATGCCTTACGCTGGTCCGCGATGGAGTAATTGCGCCCGTGTTGCTCGGAGAAATAGCTGCGGTAGGAGGGGTCGACCTGCCCGAGATTCGTCACGGCATCCGCATGATCACGCACACCGATGTGCCCCCCGCCGGAAAACAACTGCTGCTGGCATGCGCCGAGCACCAATACCGGAAGGAGCAGTAAAAGACGCAAAAGCTGTTTTACATCATGCATACAGAATTAATCAATTGGAACGGAAGCTGAAGAATAGAGTTAAGCAAGTTACCGATTGCGGTACAGGAGCTCAACATGGCACAGCAGCCCACGAGTATGGCGCAGCGGACGACCGTACCGAAACCTACCTTCATGATGCTACGATTATTTTTATCTGCAGAGCGTGACATAACGTTATAAATAAGAGTTCGCTGTAAATTATAACAGTAAGATTCGCCCTGTCAAGCTCGATTACGCGTTTTTGCGTCTGCATGCCGCTCTCGCAGACAGACAAAACGTATCGCCGAGCAATATTCTACAAATTTTACTTGTCATCGGGGCAATTTCATGGTAGAAAAATGGCGAAGACCATGGAACTATATTACATTATTTTTGGCCTTATTGCCGTACTTTCCGTATTCGGCTTGATAGTGGGCGTCAGCAATGACGCGTGTAACTTCCTGAATTCCTCCATCGGGTCGAAATCAGGCACATACAACCAAGCCGTATGTGTGGCAGCAGTCGGCGTATTGCTTGGCGCGTGTTTCTCCAGTGGCATGATGGCTGTTGCAAGAAACGGCATTGTCTCCCCGGACATGTTCAACTTCCACCAAATCATGTTGCTCTATCTGGCCGTGATGGTGGCAAATATCATCCTGCTGGACACCTTCAACACCTTGGGTCTGCCGACCTCTACCACCGTTGCGCTGGTATTCTCCTTATTGGGAGCAGCCATCGGCATGGCGATATTCAGCACAGGCAAGTTCTTTACATGCCCGCTTCTGGAGTACATCAATGAGGAAAAGTGCTTGCAGATGATACTGGCGATTTTCGCCTCGGTAGCCATAGCGTTCGTTGTAGGCACAGTAGTGATGTGGATAGCGCGTTTGATATTCAGCTTCCGCTTCGGCAAGGCATACCGCTACATCGGGCCGTTGTGGTGCGCTCTGGCTTTCACAGCCATCAGCTACTTCATCATCTTCAAGGGGTTGAAGGGCAGCGTGTTCAAGGATGATATCGAGGCTCTGACTCAGAACTACAGCATGCTACTGATTGTAGGAGGCATCGCCTTGTTCTGGATTGCAGTTTCAGCGTTCATGCAGTACATCTGCAAGTGGAACACCCTGCGTGTTGCCGTGCTTGCCGGTACGGGATCACTGGCTCTTGCCTTTGCCGGTAATGACATGGTGAACTTCATCGGCGTGTTCATGGCTGCTAAGGATGCCCTCTTCTTCCCGGGGGTAACGGAATTACCCAACATGGGTGAGGTGCTCAAGGGTGACGGAGCGGCGGCATCCATCTACTTCTTGCTCGGCTCCGGCGCCATTATGGTGGCCGCCCTCTTCCTCTCCAAGAAGGCTCGCAAGGTGACGGAAACGGAGCTCAAGCTCTCCTCCTCCAACACCGGTAAAGAGCGCTTCGGCTCCAGCCAACCCGCGCGCATGCTGGTGCGTTACACCATCAACACCGTGCGTTTCTTTGAGCGCATTACCCCTGCTCCCATTGCTAACTTCATCAGCAAGCGTTTTGCACCGCTCGCTCCGGAGGAGGAAACCGGCGCTAACTACGATATGATTCGCGCCTCCGTCAACCTCACCTTGGCTGCACTGCTCATTTCCGTCGGCACGGACCTCGGCTTACCGCTTTCCACCACGTACGTGATTTTCATGGTATCCATGGGTAGCTCACTGGCGGATAAAGCTTGGGGGCGTGACAGTGCAGTGTACCGCATTACCGGCGTGCTTACCGTCATCGGTGGTTGGCTCATTACCGCCATCGCCGCCACGCTGGCAGCCATGCTGGTTGCCCTTATCATGGGTTACGGTGGTACTTGGGGTATCATCATCATGATGGTTATTGCCGCAGCGCTTCTGGTGAAGTCCACGTTCTTCAGCAAAATCAGCAAAGAGAGCTACACCATTGTGGATGTCAACAAGGAGTCTTCCATGCATGCGTTTGCAGCCTCCGCTGCCGGCCGTCTCGGGCGCATGATTGGCATTTACAAGGCCATGGTATACGCTTTGCTCGAGGAAGACCGCGATGCCCTCAACCGCCTGCGCAAGAAGGCTCGGTCGATTAAGCGCGATATTGAGGTGGTGCGCGAGAACGAGGTACTGCCGGCACTTGCTTCCATACCCAAGGAGCTTGCAGACCGTGGCCAGCTAATCTTCCGCATTACGGAGATTTCCTTCAATACGGCGGAACGCTTGCTTACCATCATCAAGGCAGCCTATAATCACATTGACAACTTCCACGCCGGCTTGGAGGAGAAGCAAGGTAAAGATTTGCTCTTACTCAATGAGAAAATTGGCTCCTTCTATCCGGACCTGCTGGATATGCTCAAGGCAAAGGATTACAACGGTGTTGAGGCCAAGCTTGCCGGGCGTGAGCAGCTGGGTGACGACTTCGCGGATTGCATTACCCGCCACTTGATGCACGGTGATTCCGATGAAAGCAGCATGCGCAACGGCATCCTTTACCTCACCCTGCTCAATGAAACGCGAGCCATGGTAAGCCATGCCTTCGCCCTCATCGAGCGCATCAAAGAGGTGTACGAAGACTAATCGCTCCTCCATTCAATTTACGTAAAGGCCGTTTTCCCAAAAGGAAAGCGGCCTTTATTGTGCGCGGCGAGCAACGACATTCCGCCCTCCTCAAGTAATATAAAAAGTCTTGTTAAGTTTTATGCTTGATGCTGCTATTTGCGCTGAGCGATAAATCAACTAACAACATAAACCGAGCATAAAAAATTGGCTACCGGGCGCAAATTGACCGGTAGCCGATAAAAAACGAGGGGGATGGGATTATTGATAAAGCTCCGCACGGAGTTTTTCATAATCCGCCTGAAGTTCTTCTTTGCTCATGGACAGTCGCTTGGTGATTTCGCGAGCATCAACCATCACTTCCTCATCATCATCCAAATTATCCAGCTCCGCGCCGTGAATCAAAAGTAAATCCAAGGCAGCAAGGCAGAACTTAGCGGCACGACGGCGATTATTTTTCGGCAGATTATTCAAGTAGCTGTCAACCACCATTTCAGCAGCCGTGGAGAATGAGGCAGCCTCAGGCACGCTGCCGTCTTCCGACTCGTAAGCGTCATTATCATACTCCGCGGAATCCTCCTCCGCATCTTCATAGGCAACTATCAGATTGGGGTCAGCACCGGAATTGAGCAACAACTCCAGCGTGTGGAGATTGATACGGCCCGAGAAGGAGACAAATTGGCATAGACACTGCAAGGGCAGCATATCCTCCAACGGTTCATTGACGGCAATAATGTCATTCTCAATCCACTGCTTCACCATGTCCGTGCAGCCTTCACCATGAATCAAGTGTGCAATTTCCTCCTGAGGTACACGTACCTGCTCAATGTACCATTGCACGAGTGGAGCCACATTGTGGGGCTCCAGTATGGCCACGAAGGAAATAGCCGTGCGGAGTGTATCCAGCTGTTTTTGCGGGTCCCAGCCTTTTTCGGTCAGCCACACGAGCTGCTCCACACGCTGCAAAGCCGTGTGGGAGGGGTCAAAACCATCTATGCACATCAGCACTTCCAAGCCGATTCCACTCTGGAAATGATGCACCGTCAGGGTGGAGTTCACATCTTCACCCCTTTCCACAAACAAACGCATAGCCTCGAAATGGTCGAACATGGCAGCCAGACGGCACAGCGTGTCACCATTATCAAAGCTCTTTTCAAGCTTTCCGCTCTCCACAACCTTACTCAAGTAAGCTGCTGCGGGCATGAAATCCTTCAGTTGCGCGATTTCCTCCGTACTCATGGCCTTATCCAACTTAGCAGCAAAGTCGGAGATAACGGAGCGTTCAGACTCAGTCCAGCTTTCATGAAAGACCGGCAATTTAACATGCTTCAGCTTTACGGAAGGGGTGACGGCAGCCGGCTCTTGCTGAGGTGACGCCGGAGCCTCCTGCGCTACAGCCGCGGAAGCGAGCGCACATACCAGTGTGATGGGTAATTTCATTGTTGTGTGTGGTATAATGTCATTAGAAAAAATCAATCCTCATGCTCCAGAGCAGCCTTCAGCTTCTCTGAGCCGAAGCAGGCCGGGCTGACCTCCTCCATGAGGTAGTGCATGATGCGGTCACATATATGGGCTTGGACCTCAAACTTCGGGGAGACATGGAAGAGCTCGCGCTCGTGGACTCGCGAAAGAGAGGCTTCACGCATCACGCGTACCATTTCCTCATGAATGCGGATGATATGAGGTGCTGCTGCATCCGCTGTGTCCTTATCACGCACCAAGCTGATAACACCCAACCATTGATTAAGCAAGGGTATCAACTTCCGGGCAGTAGTGGCAAGCGCCGGCATCACATCCGGGTCAGCAGCCATGTCCATATTATCCAAAACATCGCACACGTTTTGAAGCTCTTCCACCAGCCTGCGGGAGCCGTAATACTCCGCATCACGCAAGGCGAGCTCTGCCCAGGCATTCAGCAATTTGCCGATGCGGGGGCGAGTTTCTATCATAAACTCCATCCGCAAGCGTTTACGTGCCAAGTCATTATCCGGCTCAGGAACCTGCGCAACCGCTTGTGACCAAGTGAACATGAAAGGCTTAAAACTCTCCAACACGTTGGCGGCCACCTCCGCATCCTCCGGGCTCTTCACCGTATCCAATGCGAGGGTTACCTGCTCCAGCATAGCCCACATCTCATGCAACAGCGCCATGTGCTGAGCAATCTCGGGCATTTCTTCCGCCGGAACCTGCGCAATCATCGGGGCAAGAACCTTGCTCAACTCAACAGAACCGAAACAGCCCGTTGCCTCCAGTAAATTTTTATCAAATTCATCAATGGCAATCCTGTCGGCCGGGGTGGAGGCTAAAATGCGAGCCACTCGGGGAGCTGCAGCATCCGCGCTCTGTCGATCCGCCACATACATCAACACCGGAGTCAGGGATACCTGATCGGGTTGTCGCTCAGCCGCCGTTGCGGTAAACTGCGCCGGTAATGTCAATGCCAAGATGCTCAGTACTCTTTTCATGGTATTATAACCGCTCCCTCGGTATGCTTACATTATGCATTCATCCTCTTTTTTGTCAAGCAAACAAGCTTCACCCCGGTAAATTATAACGCAGACAACACCTTTTTGTGTGCTTTTTAGCGTTCTATTGCGCATTTAGCCTTGAAATGCGGAAAAAAGAACGTTAAAATAGCCCCGCCTGAGTGTGAGCTCATGGCAAACGATTTTCCAAACACTAATTACATTAAAAATATGGCTAAACTGACTGTACGCGACCTCGACGTTGCCGGTAAGGAAGTCCTCATGCGCGTGGACTTCAATGTTCCCATGAAGGACGGTGTCATCACCAACGATGCCCGCATCGTTGCTGCTCTGCCCACCATCAAGTATTTGCTTGAGAACGGCGCACGCCTCGTCCTTTGCTCCCACCTCGGCCGCCCCGAGGGTACCGGCTACCAGGCTGAGTTCTCTCTGAAGGCTGCTGCTGAGTGCCTTTCCGGTCACCTCGGCAAGCCCGTAGCATTTGTGCCCGAGACCATCGGTGAGGCCGCTACGGCCGCCCGCGCTGCCCTGCAGGACGGCGATGTTCTGCTGCTGGACAATGTTCGCTTCGACAAGAAGGAGAAGAAGAACGATCCCGAGTTCGCCAAGGCTCTGCTTGGCAACGCAACGCTCTACGTCAACGACGCTTTCGGTTCCGCACACCGCGCCCACGCCTCCACGGAGGGTGTGACCCACTATGCTGAGAAGAGCGCCATGGGCTTCCTCATCGAGCACGAGCTCGAGTACTTGGAGGGCAAGCTTGACGCCCCTGCCCAGCCCTTCGTCGTTATCATGGGTGGCGCTAAGGTATCCGACAAGATTCAGGTGCTCTCCAAGCTCATGGAGAAGAGCCAGACCTTCATCATCGGTGGCGCTATGGCCAACACCTTCCTTGCCGCTCAGGGCAAGAACGTGGGCAACTCCAAGATTGAGGCTGACAAGCTCGACCTCGCTAACGAGATTCTTGCCGATGCTAAGGCTAAGGGCGTGAAGTTCGTGCTTCCGGCTGATACCCGCTACTCCTACAAGTTTGAGGAGGGTGCTGAGACCTTCTGCACGGCTCCCTGGGCTGAGGGTGGTGAGATTCCTGCCGACGGCATGGGTATCGACATCGGTGACAAGGCCATCGAGGAGTTCTGCAGCATCCTCCGCGGTGCTAAGACCGTGCTCTGGAACGGCCCGCTGGGCGTGTTCGAGCTCGACTCCTTCGCCAAGGGTACGAAGGCAATCGCTGAGTGCTTGGCTGAGTCCGACTGCATCTCCATCGTGGGTGGTGGTGACTCCGTAACGGCTGCTAAGAAGTTCAAGGTGGCTGATAAGCTCTCCTTCTGCTCCACCGGCGGTGGCGCTTCTCTGGAGCTGCTTGAGGGCAAGGTTCTGCCCGGCATCGGCTCCCTGAGCGAGAAGTAATCAAACATTTGCGCAAGCACACACAAGAGCGGGTTCTTCTACGGACCCGCTCTTTTTTATCGTGTAAGGCGCCATATTGCCCCCGGACGTAGCCCATATTGCAAGTTTTTCCGCACTTTGCGCAAAAAAAACTTGAAAAGCGCCCATAACGGAGTATAAGTAAGATTTAATGAGTCGCGAATCTGACAACAGCAATAAAAATGTTCCGGGCGTTTTCAACTGGAAAATGGTGCGGAAAGCCCTGCGCGCGGCAGAAGAGGGCGTTTATTGTTGGGATATCGAGAGTGGTGAAATCTTCTACACGGAGCAATGCCTACGCATGATGGGGCTGCCCTTCGATGAAATTGCCCCGAATATTTTCACTGAATCCGAATTAACGATACATGAGGATGACCGGCAGTTCTTCGTTAACGAGGTACAGAAATACCTGCGACGTCCTACATTTTCCCCCTTACGCTTGGAGATTCGTCTGTTGAACCTACGTTCGCGTGGCTGGCGGTGGATTCGAGTCAACGGCCTACTGGAGCGAGATAAAAACAAAAAGAATATCCAACTGGTAGGTGTATGGGTGGACATCACACGCCGCAAGATGGCGGATTTGCACGCCATGGAAGACCGCGACCTCTTCCGCAACCTCATCAACTACTTACCTGATAACATATACTACAAGAACCGCGAGTCACGCTTTGTCATGGCCAATGAAGCTACCGCTCGCAAAATGGGAGTAACCACGCCCTCCGACCTCATCGGCTGTAAAGACACCCACTTCTTTGCCGATGACACCACGGAAATCGCCCGTCAGGAAGAGCTGGAAATCATGCGAACCGGCGTACCCATCACCAACAGAATACACCGTGAAAGTTGGAAAGGTGGAAAAAGCTCTTGGTGCAAGTTGTCCAAGTTCCCGTGGTATGACTCCGCGGGTAACGTGAAAGGCATCGTCGGCATCTCCTCCGATGTAACAGAGCTGGTAGAGACACAGCAGCGGTACCGCCGCATGGCAGAGCAGCTGGATGAACGCAACCGCACGCTTGAAAAGGAAATCAGCCTTGCGCGCGAAATTCAGCACGCCCTGCAACCGCTGCGCATTCCCCCACGCAAATGGGTATCCGCGGAAACCGGTCAAGCCCGTATTGCCAAGTTTCACCACGTATACATGCCCTGCACCGGCGTAGCAGGTGACTGCTTTGCAGTATTCCCCGTGGGCGAGTCAGGCGTAGGTATGCTTATTTGCGATGTCATGGGGCACGGCGTACGCGCCGCGCTGATTGCCTCCATGCTTCGCGGGTTGATGGAGCAAGTCGCCACCTTGGCAGATACACCGGGGCTTCTTCTTTCCTCCCTGAACCGGCAACTGTTCCGCATCTTCAGCCAAGCAAACATCACCATGTTTGCCACGGCATGCTATGTGTACCTGGATTTGGACAAGCGCCGCCTCACCCTCTCCGGTGCAGGCCACCCTGCCCCCATTGTTCTGACGGCGGATAACGTGGCATTCCAGCCCCCCATCCCGAGGTCACCGGCCTTGGGCTTGCTGGACAGCGCCATGTACCGAGAGAGCGAAATTCAGCTGGAATCCGGTATGAAACTCATGCTCTACACGGACGGCTTACCGGAAACCACCAACCCGCAAGGTGAAGAAATGGGCGTTAACAGAGTGATGCAGTTCTTGCAGCAACGCGCCCCGCAAAACATAAAAGAGATGATTGACATCTCCCTTGCCGGTATGCACCAATTCTCCGAATCCACACGCCAAGATGACGATATTTGCCTGCTGGGCGTCGAATTTTGTGAGGAAACACCGCAATAATGGCGCATTTTCCCCTGCAAACAGCAAAAAAATGCGTTTTTCTCGCCTTCCACGCAAAAAAAGATTGCAATCCCACGATTTTCGCGCTAGTCTAAACACAGTTACATAAATTATTCTTTACCATCATCTCTATATGGAAGACAGCAAACAGGGGGGCAACACGCCCTTTGACCTTTCCGAGCTGACCGGCTTCCAGTTTGGCCCCGCATGGGCCAAGCCGGGAGCTGATACTGCACCGACCCTGCCCAAGATGCACATGATTGACCGTGGCGAGCGCCGCGGTGCTCCCCGTCGCAACACCGGCGACAGAGAGCGTCGTTCTCCGCGCCCTGAAGGTGGCATGGAGAATCGCCGTCCGCGCAAGGGTGGACCCCGCCACGACCGAGACAAACGAGAGGAACGCACGCGTCGCGAGCTTCCGCAACCGGCAGAGGGCTTCCGTGTTGAGTTGAGACCGACCAACGGTATTCTGGAGATTTTCAGTAAGGAGATTCAAAAGCAGAAGCGTGCGCTTTCCCTGCTCGACCTCGCCGGTGTTGTCATGGCCGGTAAAGATCGTTATGACCTTGTCTTCATGAAGCTTGAGAACGGCAGCATGCTCATTCACTCCAAGAAGGGTGACGGCGCATGCTGGTTGACAGAGGCAGAGGCAACGGCTTACCTGTGGGCTGCTCCGTGGTTCAGCGAATTGTACACCGCAGAGGATGCAACGGTGGAAGCGCCGAAGGGCAACTTCACATCTGTAGCCGTTTGCACCATGGGTGGTGAAGTAATAGGCCCCGTGAACTGGCATGGCTACCAAGCTGCGCTCATGAGCCTGTACCGCTCCAAGTATTCCAATATGCCCTTGGATGCTTTCAAAAACCGCATTTCCATCAACAAGGAAGAGGAATCCGTACAGGCTTGGCTGGAAGCAGCATGCAAAAAAACAGTTTGGAAGCCCACCCGCGACGGTGCTGCGGAAACAGTGCTTGAGGATGCAAAGGCCGTGGAAGCAGACTTTGTAGCCAACCACTATGCTGAGGTGTACGAAACGGTGGATAAGGTATTTGTAAACGGCTCTACGACTCGCAATTTGCTTTCCCCCGGGCTTGCTGCACACGTTGCAACCATGTCTCAGCGTACTAAAAATTCGCCGCAGATGCTCATTCCGAACCTGTGCCATGGTCTCGCCCGTCACCACATGCCCATATACAAGTGGCAGGGTAACCACTACACCGGCCCGAGCCGCGTGCGAGCCATACCGGAGGGGACCGTACTGGCAGACCGCATGATGGACATCGTCAACTGGAGCAAAGAGCATTCGGGAGAGAAGGTCGAGGCCATGTTTGCCGCACTTTCCGGCGTACCCGCCGGCACGGATGAAGAGAGCAAAAAAGCAGCGTCCGATGCCTATGCCCCCTTTGCATCTGACATGATTTGGCTGCTTGAGCAAGGCTTCATCGTGGTTACCAGCGACAACTCCATCTGGTATCCCAAGGGTAGCGCAGCCCCTGCTCCGGCGAAAACCGAGCCTCGCCACCGTAACAAGCGCAGAGGGCACAACGGCAGAAAGCCTGCACCGGCTGCAAAAGCCGATGCCAAACCCGCTGACGGGGAGTAACTCAGAGTAATCATACCATCAAAGCGCCATCAGGCGCCGGGCATACTGAAAAGCAGCCCAACGCTGAAGCCCCGCGCCTATTGGCGCGGGGTGCATTTTTACAGGAATAAGCATTTTTCATCGCAAAGCATTTACACAAAACCAACATGGCTATTATCAGCAAAACGGCTTCGGTACAGGAATTGGTAGCCCTGATGCGCGAACACGGCATTACCCGCTGCGTGGTGTGCCCCGGCAGCAGGAATGCCCCCATAGCTGCAACCCTCAGCGCAATAGATGATTTTGAATGCCGCAGTGTCACGGATGAACGCAGCGCCGGCTTCATTGCTTTGGGCTGGGCAAACCAAGCACTTGCTCCGGTGGCAGTTTGCGTCACCTCCGGTTCCTCAACAGTGAACCTGCACCCCGCAGTAGCAGAGGCCTATTACCGCCACATCCCCCTGTTGGTAATATCCGCTGATCGCCCGGCGGAATGGATTGGCCAACAGGATGGGCAAACCCTGCCGCAGCCCAACATTTTCGGCAGTTTATGCCGCATGAGCGTCAGCTTGCCGGAACATGATGAAAACGGCTGGCATACCAACAGACTGCTCAATGAGGCCATGCTGGAGCTCACGCACCGTGAGGGAGGCCCCGTGCACATCAACATTCCGCTGGCAGAGCCATTGTTTGCGATGGAAGACGCGGAGCTTCCCCGCCCACGCGTCATCTACCGCACGGAGTTATCATGCATGGATGGAGATGAAGAGCAAATGCTGCTGGAAATTGCAGCGGCCTTACCGCGCCGCATGCTACTGCTGGGGCAAATGCCCACTGCGCCGGATTTGCCGCCGGAACTGACGGAAGACCACGGCTTTGCCATAGTGGGAGAGCACTTGTGCAACACCCCCACTGCTGACTGTACCCGCCCGGACACCCTCATCGGCGGTGACGCAGAGTACCCGCTCATCCCCTCCCCGGACTTGCTCATTACCGTGGGCGGATGCATCATCTCCAAGCGACTCAAACAAATGCTGCGCCAAAATCCCCCTGCAGAGCACTGGCACTTGAGCCGCGATGGAGAAGTGTGTGATACCTTTTGCCACCTGACTCGCGTGATAGAGGGAGATGCTGCAGAACTACTGGATTTGCTCGGCGCGTTCGCCCAAGACGGTGATGAATCATACCGTAATTTGTGGTGTGCTGAGCCCGCAGAGTTTCACGCCCCACACTCCGGAATGCGCATGGTTGGGGATGTGATGAACAATATGCCCACCCCTGCTGTCCTGCATTTGGGGAATAGCTCTGCCGTCCGTTATGCCCAGCTTTTCCCCCTTAAAGAGGAGGTGCATGTGGAGTGCAATCGTGGAGTAAACGGCATAGAAGGCTCATTATCTGCAGCTCTCGGCTTTGCGCAAGCGGATACGCGACCGCAATTCATCATCATCGGAGATTTAAGCTTCTTTTACGACATGAACGCCCTGTGGATGGGCGGCATACAGAGCAATACGCGCATCCTATTGCTGAACAACAATTGCGGCGGTATTTTCAAGACCCTGCCCACACCGAACATCAACTTAGTGGAAGCCCCCCATACGGCAACGGCTCAGGCATGGGCTGAGGCTTGTGGCATGCGATACAAAGCCGTGGTGAGGAAAGAAGACTGGGCTGAAGCACTGGCTCAGCTCTGCGCGGAACACTCAGACCAAGCGCTCTTGGTGGAGGCTTTCACGGATAGCGAAAAGGACGCCGAATTGCTCAGAAACTTTTACAAAGAACATTGAACACACATATATGAAACGCGAGTGGAAAACCATTAAGCAGTACGAGGAAATCCTCTTCGAGCAATACGGCGGCATTGCCCGCATCACCATCAACCGTGAGCGCTACCGCAACGCATTCACCCCGCTGACCACGGCGGAAATGAGTGATGCACTCAGCCTCTGCCGCGAGATGCAGGATGTAGCCGTCGTTGTGTTGACCGGCGCGGGAGAGGTTGCCTTTTGTGCCGGTGGGGATATGAATGTAAAAGGCCACGGCGGGTATATGGATAAACAGGGAATCCCCCGCTTATCCGTGCTGGATGTTCAAAAGCAAATTCGCTCCCTGCCCAAGCCCGTCATTGCCGCGGTGAATGGTTTTGCCATAGGCGGTGGCCATGTTCTGCATGTGGTCTGCGACTTGAGCATAGCCTCCGAGAACGCCATTTTCGGGCAGACAGGCCCGCGCGTAGGCAGCTTCGACGCAGGCTTCGGCTCTTCCTACATGGCACGTTGCATCGGGCAAAAGAAGACACGCGAGATTTGGTTCCTTTGCCGCAAATACAACGCACAAGAGGCTTTGGAGATGGGGCTGGTCAACAAAGTAGTCCCCTTGGCTCAGCTGGAAGATGAGTACGTACAATGGGCGGAAGAAATGATGCAGCACTCCCCCATTGCACTGCGCATGATAAAAGCCGGTCTGAATGCGGAATTGGACGGGCAAGCCGGCATCCAAGAGTTGGCAGGAGATGCCACCATGCTCTTCTACATGTGTGAAGAGGCGCATGAAGGCTCGCGCGCCTTTTTGGAGAAACGCAAACCGGACTTCTCCAAATACCCCAAAATGCCGTAAACTTCTTGAACACAACGCTACAAGATGCGCTTAACCGGGCATCCGCTTTCCCCTTGCAACTGCATTGGAGAAAGCGGGTGCTGCATTTCAAACGACCTGCAGCAACCTCGCGCGGAGCGTTAACAACTCGCACCACCTACATAGTGGAAGCCCGCTCCCCTTTAGGCGTGGGCTTCGGCGAGTGTTGCACCATGCCGGGGCTGCTGCCGGAACCGACGGAAGCCGAGTTGACGACCGCATGCCGTGAGGTGGAGAAGAGAGGTCTGAAGGACGGGGCTGCTCTTTACTCATCCCCTGTGCGGTTCGGTATAGAATGCGCAGTCCTGAACGCTGTGAGTGGCGGTGGACCTATATGGGACACCCCCTTTACACGGGGCGAACGCAGCATACCCATACACCACCTGATATGGATGGCCGATGCGGACACCATGCTTCACAACATGGAAGAAGGAATACGTCGCGGTTTCAACTGTTTGAAACTAAAAGTCGGGGCTCTGCCTTGGGCTCAAGAAGTGGAACTGCTCCACAATGCCCATACTGCTTTTCCGCAAGCAGAAATCAGAGTGGATGCCAACGGTGCGTTCTCGCCTGTGGAAGCCCCTGCTAAACTGGAAGCCCTGGCAGCAGCGGGAGTACACTTGATAGAGCAACCCCTGGCACCACTTCATCTTAAGGAATTGACAGCCTTGTGCAGAGAAACACCCCTGCCCATCGCCCTTGATGAATCGCTGATACAGTACGCCCTTCACCCCGAGCAGCGTGCGGAGTTGCTGGATATCATTCGCCCGCAAGCCATCGTTATCAAGCCCTCCCTGCACGGTGGGCTACTCGCAGCAGAGCACTGGGCACATGCAGCGGAGCAACGCGGCATCGCATGGTGGATAAACTCCGCCTTAGAAAGCAACATTGGCCGTACGACACTGGCGGAGTGGTGCGATTACCGCGCACCGGGCAAACTGCAGGGACTGGGCACCGGCTCACTTTTTGAGGACGACACCCCGGGGCGACTCAGACTCCGAGGCAACGGCCTCTTTTATTCCCGCAACGCTTAATGGAACCAAGTTTCCGGGGCGTAAATGGATATACTCAGCAAGGCCGGCAGCGCCATCATTCCCCAGTGGAACGAGAACCAAACATCTTGCTGAAAACGTGAGCGCATACGCCCCAGTACATGCAAAAAAGCCGTTGCTATGCACAGAGAGCCGTAAAAATGCTGCTCATAACCATTGCCGACTTGAACGAGCATGTATAGGCATGCCGTAAAAAATAAAGCCATGCCGAAGGGAACCCACACAGCCGTGCGCTCACCTGCTTCTCCGGCCAGCGGACGCGCCTTTTCCACCTGAAACAGAAAAAACAATACGCATAAACACCACAAGTGTTTATTCTGCAACATGTGCAGGGGGGAATACATGAAGCTGTAAAAATAGCTCGGCACGGCGCAGGCAAAAACAAAGGCCACGGATAGGCCTAACTCGCGGAAAAACGGCACTTTCTTCAAAAACGGCATGTGCGCCACAACCGATATCATCAGCGGAACCGTGAAAAATGCTATCAGATACTGCCCAACACTGAAAAACAACATCCAAAGTGTTGCAAAAAACGCACACAAGGCCACAAGCAACATCAGGAACGCATGCCCCAGATAATACTCCGCATAAGGTACCTCTCGCCCCATCATTGCCCGGGTCACACGTGTGAACAACACGTATACCCACACCATGGAGAACAGCAACAGCAATGGCCCGAAGGTTAACATCGGTATGCTGAATAACGCAGCGATCAAAACACCCCACGCCAGCGCCACTAAGGGAATATCCAAGCCCCAAAGTGGGATTAGCATCCACCATGGTTTGATAACGTTATTATTCCCTCCTCTCATTGGCTCCATTATGCCCTATTTTTTCATTTTGGCAAGCGCGCAAGATGTCATTCTACGAAAAGGTGAAATATAACACATAAAGTCACAATTTATCCTTGCGCAGGCCTATGAATATGCCTATAATCTGCGACATGGAATGGAATGACAGCTTTATGACGCTTTTCAGAAATGCCGTGGAGCGTTTTCATGAGCGTCCGCAGACACCTGTAGACCGCTTTTTTCTGCCTGATGAGTGCAGTATTTTGGCAGATATAGGCTATAAGCCGGCGGAGATGCATGCCTACATTCAGGACTACGCCACCAAAGGCGATCCCAGCCCGAGCACCATTCTGCTCATTGCTGCTACGCGACGCGCATTTTTCATAACCTCCCAGCGAGGCATCTTCGGCAATGCCAAACCGGTTAAAGAGGAAGATTTACCGGCGGAGAATGATGCATTTCAAGAGATTCGCTACTTACCGCGAATGATTCGCAAGGCGGAGGCGAAGCTGCACGGGACCTTGGATGAGAACGTCATGTACTACTGCGAGAAAGATCGCGAATTCCTCAGAAAACACGGCAACATACACCCTGCGGACTTCTTGCAGATGACTTGGGCTGCCCATGGCGATAAACAAAAGATGGTTTCCTCCGTGCTGAACGCCATTCATGCGCAACAGCCGGCCAACGCCCCGGACCAGCGCAATAAAACACCGAATCCTGCGGAACAACAAGCCGCGAGCAGCCCCATACAAAGCGAACTGAAACTTGACTGAACAACATGAAAAGGCATACTCCCAAGACAGACGCAACAGCACCTGAGGTAACAACGGAACCTCAGCGCCTCGCCTTGGAGGCCATGTCGCATGAGCTGGTGGAAAAGCTCAACATCATGGTGGCGGAGCAAGAGAAAAGAGCAAGAGAGTTCACCAACCTCAAGCACTCTCTTTCCGCGCTCCCCTCAGATCCCGAGCTTCCACAAACATCACAAACACCTGAACCTCGGCGCAATACTGCGCCTAAGCACAAGCTCCCCCCCGTTCCCCGACCTTTGCCGGAGCAACCGGTCTACACACCCAAGGAAGAATCGCCACTTCCGCCTATTCCGCCCTATCATTCTGCGCCGAGTGAAGCACGCTCCCACCGCCGTAAGCCCGCGGTTATCAAGGGGACAGAGTCGCAGAAAGAAGAAGGCATTGGCATAGGCACCATTATCACCGTGCTCATTATCGTCTTCATGCTTGTGGCTAAAGGTTGTTAATTTTCTCACCCCTTTCACATATGACAAAACAAATACTGACAGCAATTGCATTAGGAACTTGCGCAGTGTCTTTGCCTTTGTTGACTTCTTGCTCTGATTCCGGAGCCGATGCAGCGGCAACAGCTGCAGCTCCTGCGATTAAAACAATGAAGCTCAGGCATCAAAAAGTGACCGACATCCGCACGTGGATGGGTTATTTGCGCGGTGTTCAGGATACGGATTTGTACCCCCGCGTCAGCGGATGTATCATCGAATACAAAGAAGGCCAAGAAGTTAAAGAGGGCGATATCATTTACCGAATTGACCCCCGGCCCTTCCAAGCTGAGTTATCTCGAGCTCAAGCCAACCTGGAAGCAGCAAAGGCAGCCTTGGCTCAGGCTGAGGCCTCCCGCGACCAAGTGAAGCTAGATGTAGACCGCTACACAGGGCTGGTGACTACCGGTGCAGCATCCGACAAACAACTGACGGATGCCAAGCATAATCTCGATGCAGCTATCGCTAAGGTAAAAGCATGTGAGGCTGATATTTTACAACAAGAAGCAGCCGTGCGCACCGCTGAGATTAACCTGTCATATACGGATGTAAAAGCCCCTTACGACGGCTTTGTCGGCACATCACTCATTTCCACCGGTGCCTTGGTAAGCCCGGCGACTAAACTCGGCAACATCACCTCTTCCGGGGCATTGCGAGTGGATTTCTCCATCAACAGCGACGCCCTGCTCCATTCATTCCAGCGTTATGGCAAGGTCCAGTCCGACAAGAAAGACCCCGCTCTTGCCAATGCATCCCCCGCTTTCGACATTATCCTGGAAGACGGAACAACCTACGAGCACAAGGGTGAAATGCTTTCCATGGACAGCCGGGTGGATGGTACCGGCCTCATCGACATTGTCGGTGCCGTACCGAATCCCGATGCCAAGCTTCGCGGTGGCATGAAAATCAACCTCCGCGTCCCCATTGCGGAGAAAGATGCCATCCTCGTACCCAAGGAAGCCATCCGAACCGTGATGCGCAACAGCTTCATCATCATCGTGGATAAGGCAAATATCCCTCATTCCGTCCCTGTTACGATTGATGGCTACTACACCGTGGAAGTGAAAGAAGATGATGGTTATACCTCTACTCAGGAGATGGTTGCCGTCACGGATTATAATCTTCCCCTTGCCGATTATTTCCGCAAGTTCGGCTATGAAAACATAACAGACGTACCGATTGTAGCGGATAAAGAGAACGGCGTGCAAGCCATGACGATTTCCTCCGCGAACTCACGCCTTGATGACCGCAAGGCTGAAATGGAGGAAGCAAAACGCGAGCAGGAGGACAGCATCCTCAGCAGCATTCTGATGGCCATCGGGTTAGAGGACCCTCTGCCCTCACCTGATACGCTCAAGCCGCAAACAATCACCACCAGACCCTTCACCTACAACCCGGCCGAGGAACAGGCAAAAATGGCTGCCGCCATGGCAAAGATGAACAAGGTGAACCCGAACGCGAAGCCCACCATGCCTCCGGTGAAGGTGAAAGTTGCTAACATCGTCCGCCGCGATGTCGGTGAAGTGATGGAGTGGTATGGCTCCTTGCGTGGTAAAGAGGAGACGGAAATCCGCCCGCAGGTAAGCGGCTTCCTCCTCAAACAACACTTCCGCAACGGCACCTTGGTCAAAGAAGGAGATGTGCTCTTCACCATTGACCCGGCTCCGTATGAGGCTGCTCTTGCCAGCGCAAAAGCCAACTTGGAGTCTGCCAAAGCACAACATGAAGCTTCTGTCGTTCAGCTGAATAAAGCAAAAGGTGATTTAGAGCGATTCGCCAGGCTGAACACCGAAACCCCGGGCGCGGTTTCCACCAAAATGGTGACGGATGCACAGAGCGACGTTTTGACGGCGGAGGCAAACGTACGCCGAGCTTTGGCAACTGTCGGACAAATGGAAGCAGCTGTACGCTTAGCTGAAATCAATTTGGGGTATACCACCATTAAAGCGCCCTTCAGTGGCCGCGTCGGCATCAGCAATCCCTCCGTCGGAGCACTCGTTTCTCCCAACGATGCACAGTCACTTGTATCCATCTCCTCGGTTGACCCCATACGCGTGGATTTCCAGGTAAGTGGGCGAGATGCCTTGCAAATTACCAACCGAGTCGGCAAGAATAACCCGAATGGAGCTATGACATTCGACATCGTCTTAGAAGACGGCACGGTATACCCCAGTAAGGGAACCATCGTCTCCCCCGACAACGTCGTGAAAAAGACAACCGGCACATTCGGCATAGTGGCTGAGGTGGAGAATACCACATCCGGGCTGCGCAGTGGCATGCCCGTCAAGGTGCGCGCCGCTCTCAGAGAACAGAAAGATGCTCTCTTGGTGCCTGCTCGAGCCCCCCTGACTCAGGGTGTCATGGACATCATCCTGATTAAGGGTAAAGACAACGCGCCCTCTGCCATGCCCATCAAAAAGGGAGCATTGGTCACAATAGAGGTAGATGGAGTTTTGCAGCCCATGCAAATCATTCACTTAGACCCGGCGATGCTCCAGAAAATGGGATATGAAGCCCCCACTGAGGTGGAGGTAATCGTAGAAGGCACACTGCCCGCAGGTATGGCGCTGCAAGCTAACATGGCAGCCGAAGGGCGCGCCAATAAGCTGGAGGCCACACCGTTCATCTACACCACACCGCGTACGGTGGAGCCCTCCATCACTGCGGACAAATCTCCGACCCCGAATCTTAACAAATTCTAACCACCTGAATAATTATGTCACCGTTTTTCATTAAACACCCGATTATTGCAGGCGTTATCTCCATTGTAACGACCATGCTCGGCATCATCTGCATGCTGGGCTTGCCTATCTCCCTGTATCCGGACATCGCGCCCATCACCATTCAGTTAAGCGCCAGTTATCCGGGAGCGAATGCGCAGGAGGTGGCAGACTCCGTTGCAACGCCTATTGAGCTGCAGCTCTCCGGTCTTCAGGGAATGGACTACATGAGCTCCACCTCCTCCAATAACGGCAGTTGCTCCATCAACGTTATCTTCGAGCCCGGGACGGATGCAAACACCAACCAGCAATTCACCTACATGAAGTACAGCCAGGCAACTGCCCAGTTGCCCAACACGGTATCTCAGATGGGTGTTACCATCAAGCAGTCCTCCGGTCTGCCCATGCTGCTGTACGCTATTGACTCACCGCAGGACTTCTTCCAGCCCATTGACTTGACGAACTACGCCTACCTGAACTTGGTGGATCCGGTGAAGCGAGTCAAAGGCGTGGGCGACGTCATGGTGTTCGGTGGTCGCTATGCCGTGCGTATTTGGTTGGATTCCGAGAAGATGGCCCAGAAAAACATCTCCGTCTCTCAGGTATACAACGCCGTGAACCAGCAGAACGCCATCAACCCCGGTGGCGCAGTTGGTGCAGAACCCATGCCTGACGGCCAAGAGTTTACCTACACCATCCGCAATAAAGGCCGCATGGAAAGCATAGACGAGTTCCGTAACATCATCGTCTATCAAAACGGTACTCAGTCCGTAAGACTCAAAGACATCGCTAAAATTGAGCTGGGTTCCCAAACTTACTCTCTGGCAGGCCGAGTCGGTGTGCATAAGGAAGGCAAGAGCCGTCCCGCCACGGTTTTGGCCGTGTTCCAAGCAGCTGATGCCAACGCCTTGGAAACGGTAGCCAGACTGGAAAAGCTCTTCAAACAAAAAGAGGCCGTGATGCCCGAGGGCATGCGCGGGTTCATCTCATTGGATACCACCACCACGGTGGAGGACTCCATTGAAGAAATTATCCACACTCTGTTTGAAGCATTGGTGCTGGTGGCCTTCGTGGTGTTCCTGTTCCTGCAGGGCTGGCGCGCAACGCTCATCCCGCTTATCGCCGTACCGGTATCATTGGTAACGACGTTCTGCTTCTTCCCGATACTCGGTTTCTCTCTGAATACGGTGTGTTTGCTGGGCATGGTGCTGGCCATCGGTCTGGTGGTGGACGACGCCATCGTGGTGGTGGAAGCGGTGGAAGCCCACTTGGAAAACGGCATGAACCCGCGCGAAGCTACCTTCGCCGCCATGAAGGAGGTGAGCGGCCCCGTAGTGGCCATTGCATTGGTACTGGCAGCTGTATTCGTTCCTTCCGTACTGCTACCCGGCATTACGGGCACATTGTTCCAGCAATTTGCCGTTACCATTGCCATATCCATGTTGATATCGGCCTTCAACGCATTGACCTTGTCCCCGGCATTGTCCGCCTTGCTGCTCAAGCCCAAGAAATCGCACAAATCCCTCCTTACGCCTTTCTACAACGCTTTCAACCGCATTTATGACAAGGTGGCGGACATTTTTGCCGCATGCTGCGGGTTCCTGTGCCGCAACTTGATTATTGCCATGGCAGCCTTGGTGGGGCTGTGCGTCCTCATCATCCCGACCTCCAAGGAGGTACCGGGGGGCTTCCTTCCGGCAGAAGACCAAGGCTACCTGATTGCCGGCGTTATTATGAAACCCGGTGTTTCACTGCAGCGCCTTGTGGAGCAAAGCCCCAAGGTGGAGCAAGCCATCTTGAAAGATGACGCCGTCAATAACGTGGTGTCCGTTGTGGGTATGAACATGATGATTGGCGTGCAAACGACCAACGCCATGACTTTCTTCGTCACGCTCAAGGACTTCAAGGACCGCCCGACAATGCCCAATGGCGAAAAGCCTACGGCTAAGATGGTTCAGCAGCGCTTGACGGCAGCTGTAGCAGCCGCGGGGGTGGATGGTGTAACCTTCCTGGCAGAACCCCCGGCTATTCCCGGTGTGGGTACCGGTAATGACATCACCTTCGTGCTCGAAGATTTGGAGGGCCAGGGTGTAGCCGCTCTTTATGAGCAAGTCGTCAAGTTGGAAGGCGCCCTCAAAGCGCATCCTGCCATTGCCAAGGCCTCTGACATGATGCTGCCTTCCGTTCCGCAGAAGAGCATAGTCATTGACAAGGAGAAGTGCCTCGCCCAGGGGGTGGACTTCTCTGCGGCGAACTCCCTGCTGCAGTGCTTCAACGGTTCCCGATTCGTGAACTACTATACACAATTCGGCCAGCAATGGCAAGTATACCTGCAAGCTGATGGCGAGCACCGCGTCAATACGGATCAAATTGCCAACTTCTACGTGAACAACAACCAAGGCGAGAAAGTACCTTTGGATACCTTGGTGAACATCACGGATATTGCGGATACGGAGTTCGTGCTCCACACCAATAACTACAATGCAGGCCGCATCAGCATCGTCCCGGCAGAGGGGTATTCCTCCGCTCAGGCCATGGCTGCCGTGGAAGAGGTCTTTGCCAAGACCATGGACACGACGAAGTTCGCCATGGAATACGTGGATATGAGCTTCCAGGAAAAGAAGGTACAGGATGGCTTGGGGCTCGGCTCCATCTTCCTGCTCTCCGGTGTGTTCGCGTTCTTGATTATGGCAGCATTGTACGAGAAATGGACGCTTCCGATTTCCATTTTCCTTTCCGTGCCGATTGCCGTGCTCGGCGCCTTTGCAGGTTTGTGGATATACGGGATGAGCTTGGACTTGTACGCGCAGATCGGCTTGGTGATGTTGGTGGGTCTTGCAGCAAAGAACGCCATTCTCATCGTGGAGTTTGCCGTGCTGCAGATGGAGCGCGGGTTATCCCTGATAGATGCAGCCGTAACGGCAGCCCGCCAGCGTTTGCGCCCGATTCTGATGACCTCGTTTGCCTTTATTTTGGGTTGCGTACCCTTGCTGACGGCAGAAGGCGCAGGTGCTTTGGCACGTAATGCACTGGGTGTGGTAGTGATATTCGGCATGAGCCTGGCTACCTTGGTAGGTGTGTTCTTCATTCCCTGCTCCTTTGTATTCGTGATGAAACTTTTCCGCAGCAAAATCGAGAAAGCGCATCACGGTGCCGACCCCGACGAGGAAAGCGCATACGCCAAATTAGCAGCAGAAGAGGAATAAGCATTCCGCCGATGATTCTTCAGCTCCGCTGCCGAAATATACGGCAGCGGAGTTTTTTTGCTTGCCGAGGTAGGGTAAAACATGTTTGAATATGCATGAGCCTAACAGCTCTACCTCCGGAGGCGGTGAGGATACCGCAGGAAATAGATGGGGAAGGCAGTGAAAATCTGCCGCTGTGCCGCAACCGTGTTGCCGGGTTGATGTAAAGTCTGCCCGCTCAGTCGGAATGCCAGCCGCGAGGTACGTCTTCACCGTTCGGCGAAACACCGGACACAGACAAAGCAATACAAATGAACATACAGACAGTAGCCCCGGCGCTCGGGGTCTCGATAGTTGTGCCTGTTCTCATCACGGCAGGCGTTGCAAGCGCACAAATCAGAGAAACGGAATTACCGCCCGTTACCGTTTCCGCTCACACTGAAGATGGCGTACCGGTGGATCGCTCCGGCGCAGCAGTTGAGGTGCTTGATATCCCGCAGCTCAAAAAAGAGAATATCTACACCGTATCTGAATCGTTAAGTACCGTTCCGGGGGTATTTGTACTGCCGGGCGGCGGTACAAACCAGCGAGGAAACACCTCACCGGTAGTAATTCGCGGCATGAGCTCTGATGCTTACACCTCTACCATGGTGGATGGCATGCGCCTGTGCTCGAACGGAGGGGATACCATCATCACCTCGAATGTCGTCGCTCGCACGGATTTGCACACGCTCGGAACGCTTGAGGTGTTACGGGGCAGCCAAAGCGCATTGTACGGAGGCGGTGCTATAGGTGGAGTCATTTACATGGAAACACCGGAGGGTGAGGGAGAGCCTTCTCTGACGATTTTCAATGAGATTGGCAGCAATAACTCTCGCATTTACAACATCAGCACACAAGGCCGCCAAGGTGAACTGGCTTGGTTTATCAGCGCCGGTTACTCCGGAACGGATAATGACGTCAGTCAGGTAAACGGTAGCCACTCACGGCATGACAAAGCATTTG
Organism: uncultured Akkermansia sp.; assembly: GCA_904501955.1. GTDB lineage: Bacteria > Verrucomicrobiota > Verrucomicrobiia > Verrucomicrobiales > Akkermansiaceae > Akkermansia. The sequence goes on from CAJGCY010000001.1 coordinate 27,449, forward strand.
AATCAGACATCCGCAATGAAGCCATTCGCTTGGATTACCATGTAAACGACGACAACACCCTCACCTTCACTTATCGCCGTGAGGATTCCGAGTACGGCTACGACAGTATGGACCCCATGTGGGCTACATACAACACCTACAGATTCCGCAGCAACTTAATCACGCTCCGGCACAGTACCCAATTGAACAGCAAACTCTCCACCAGCTTAATGGCAGGCTATTACACCTTCGACGCTAAACTTGCAGATGATTACCTGCAAGAGATGCGCAACTTTCAGCTTGAGTGGAAAAACACTTACAAATGGAATGCGCAGCACAGCACTTCCGCCACCTTGGCATGGAACAGAAACGACTACGATTGCCTATCCGGCGGTACTACGGAAAACCAATACAGAAATTTGGAAAACGTGGTAGCTATTGCAGCAGAACACCGTTACTCGCCGAATAATGCACTTGACCTAACTTTCGCCGCCAGGCTGGAGCAAAGCAACGTTCACGATGTCATGCCCTCTTTTCGTGCGGATGTCAGCTACAAATTCAACGCTGAGCGCACACGTCTTTACGGAGCTGCAAGCACCGGGTATCGGGCACCATCCTCATTCCAGCGCAGTAGTGCCGTATATGCATCCCCCTATGGTCTATATGCCGGTAATCCGGACTTGGAGTGTGAGCGCAGCTTCAGCGTTGAGGCGGGGGTAGAACACACCATCGCCGGCACGCACATATTCAAGGCAGGCATTTTCAGCGAGCGACGTACGAATGCCATCACGACGCAGTGGGATACGGATGATATGCTGACGCGATACGAGAATGACGGGGGCCATTGGAGCATCCTCGGCACGGAAATCGCCATCAGTGGCACCTTCCATTCCATGCCGGGTACAGGGTATAAAATTGCGTGGACCTATGTTTCACCGAAAACATCTGATGGTCACCAAATACCCTCATCCGCACGGCACACGCTGTCCGCAGATATACACACCGAGCTTTTTGAAGGCTTTACAACCGGCATAGGGATATGTGCCGCTGCCGGCAGAAGCCATTACTCGGAGGCGGCTCCATTCTCCCCTGATAACTATTACAGCCTGCGTTGGTATGCTCAGTATCAATTAAACAAAAACGTAACGCTACATCTGAGTGTAGAGAACCTGACGAATCAAAAATACATCACGGAATGCCATTATATGGATGAGCAATACTCATTCATTTCCGCCGGCACAACCGTTCACGCAGGGTGCACCATCACATTCTGATGAAAAAGATTCGCACCATTCTACTCGGAATCGGTATCATCGCTGCGTTGCTGTATGGCTTGGCCCGTATGGCAACGCCGCCTACCGAGCCTACGGCTGCGGAGCATGACACCTCCCCCAAACCGCCGGCTGAATATCCGGCTGACCTTGAACAGAAGCTCCGCAGCGTACCTCATATTCACATAAGCCTACATCGTGAAGAGGAGCTCCCGGCCGATATTGTCTGGGTGCAGCCCGGCGATTTCCCGGAAATCGGTTCCGATAAAGCAAAAAAAGGCGGAACGCTTCGCCTATGCAATGTTGGCCCCTATCCGGCGAACTTTTTAGCATTCGGAAGCCCCTCTCCGCAGTTTTTTCATTATAACTTATTTGATTGCATTGAGGTACCCCTGGTCAGAACCCACCCCGACACCGGAGAGGAAATACCGGGGCTGGCAGAACAATGGGCTGAACATGACGGTAAATTATGGTTCCGGCTCAACAACAAGGCTCGCTACAGCAACGGGCGTCCGGTAAGAGCACGTGATTTTGCTCTGTATCTATGCATGCAGCATGAATTGGGTAATGTCGCTCCCAGCCATCGTATTTCATCGCTGGAAGTATACGGAGATTCAGTGCTGGCTGTTAGAACGAGCCAATGTGCCGTCATTCCCTTTGCAACAGCCGCTGCGCATCTGCATCCTGCCGAACCGGGCTTTTACAAAGAGTTCGGCTCAGACTACAGAACGCGCTATGCGCACCGGATTCCGCCCACTACGGGTGCTTACACCGTGGGGAGAATACAGAGGGGACGCATGTTATCCCTTGAGCGTAACAAAAATTGGTGGGCTGCAGAGCTGCGTGGCTTCCGCTACACCTGCAATATAGATACCATAGAGCACCATTTCTTAACGGATGAAGCGCAAGCCTGGGAGTTTTTTCTGCGTGGCAAGTTAGATATCATGCAAACTCGCAACATCGTGGCGTGGCAGGACTACTTACGACAGGCAGATGCAAACATCGCACAGCACCACATAGATTTGATGTACCCCATGCCGCCCTATGGTATTGCTCTGAACGCCGCAGCATTACCGGACATTCAGTTACGACAGGGCGTGATGCATGCGATGGATATGCAGCACGCCATGAACATCATTTTTCGCGGAGATGTGGAGCGTTTACCCCAATTCAGTACGGGGTACCACCACTTACCGCATCGAACACCGCATTATACCTACTCCCCGGAAAAAGCGAGAGCTGCCTTTACCGCTGCGGGATATACGGAAAGTGGCCCGGACGGCATTCTGCGCAAAAAGGATGGCACAAAACTCAGCATCAGGCTCGCCTTCTCCCCCTCGCAGAAAATCAGCACCTTAGTCAACCTTTTGTCGCAAAGCGCCGCCGCATGTGGGCTGGAAATCATACCTGAGCCCCTACCTTGGCAACATTGTGCCAAATTGATTAAGGAAGAAAGACATGAAATGCTCTTTTGGGCTACCGTTGCAACAAGCCCGATACCGGATTATCGCCGCCACTTCCACTCTGAAGCAAAGGGAGATGATGCGCCGTTTTGCTTACGCAATGAAATGATGGATACGGCAATTGCTACAGTGGAATCAGCCGCCAACGCAGCAGAAGCGAAGCAAGCCTGCGCCGAGGTGGATTTACTCATCCATTCACTGGCCATCTGGTTGCCGGGATGGATGGAAAATAAAGCGAACGTTGCAGCTTGGCCCCATGTTCATTTCCCTCGTACCGGGTACAGAACATACGATGTGGCAGATTCTCATGTTCTCTGGATTTCCTCGGAAAAATAGGCTATGGCACTTCACGTCCGACACACGGCCGTTTGCTCCACCGAACGGCAAGCGATTGTAAGCGCTCTGGTGCTCTTGCTTATAGTTGCTTGCTACGTATTCACTGTGGGGCAACATCCGTATACCGAAGTTCAGGATAGACACTCAGCGCAGGTAGTAGCCAATCTAAGCCCGGAGCAGGAGGAAGAAGTGCCCCACCTCATGCACCTCGCCTCAAACGAGCTCCCGGAACCGCCGCCCTTGTTAGAACCTTACAGCCCGGAAATTGACACCCCGGAGTTAACTATCAGTGAGGCTGAAATCATACAAGGGGAAGAGGATGAGGCGGAATTCTACTTCTCTTGCTTCACGCCGGGGCAGTTGATGGAACAAGAAGAACCACCGACACCCCCGCCTGCCATACGCAAACTAACACCAACCCATTCACAAAAGAGCACGTACACACCGCCTCGGTATGCTGCGACTCCACAACCGTCTTACCCTACAGAACTCTTACGCAAAAGACTCACAGGCACTGTCAGGGTGAGAATTCGGATTGCGGATACAGGAAAAGCTACCGCGGTGGAGGTACTCAGTGCAACACACCCGGCTTTTGCACAATCCGCACGACGCACCATCCTACATTCTTGGAGATTTACACCGGCAATGGAAGGCGGCAAAGCAGTGATTTCATCCGTAACAACGACCATCTACTTCAAATTATAACAGCTCCATCAAAAAAACTCGAGTTAACACGAAAATGTTGCTTGACGTCACTCGAATCGCGTGCTAGAGTATCAAGTGCAACATGAAAGGTTTTGTACAAAAATTGATAGCCGCAGCAATGATGCTGGGCGGAGTGGCAAGCGCCTCTGAGCATGGACACGCCGGGTTGACAAGCAATTCTCCCGTACTGTGGGAGATTGATATTCCTTTCTGGGAGGGACACACCTTGCCTATTAACAACTCCTTGGTAATGTTCGCCATAGCTGTCATTTTCATTACCATCTTATTGCGCCTTGCTTCACGCAGAATGCAGAGAATTCCGAGTGGCCTGCAAAACTTCGTAGAGTGGGTGTTTGAGCTTCTGTACAATTTCGTGGAGGGGCTTACCGGCAGAAAACTTGCGAAAAAATACTTCTGGTACTTTGCAACGGTATTCCTTTTCATTCTCATCAGCAACTACTTGGGCTTGCTGCCGGGTGTGGGCTCCATCACCTATGAGGGTGAGCCCCTGCTCCGTGGTGCCAATGCTGACTTTAACGTCACTCTCTTCTTGGGCTTCTCATACGCCATCCTTTGGTTTATTTGGGTAATGAAAGAACAGGGGCCGTGGCATTTCATCACCCACACCTTCGGCCCGAAAGGCGGCCTGACAGGCTTCCTTAAGTACGCGTTGCTGCCCATTTTCTTCTTCGTCGGGCTTATTGAAATCCTTTCCATCTGCGTGCGTCCCGTAGCATTGGCAGCACGTCTTTTCGGCAACATCTTTGCAGGTGAATCTATCTTGGAGCAAATGGGCGCCATCAGCTGGGCTGCCATGCTGCCCTTCATGTTCCTGGAAATCGTGGTAGGCTTCGTTCAGGCATTGGTATTCCTGATGCTGACGGCTATTTTCCTCAAGACCCAAGTGGGTGGAGATGAGGAAGAAGAAGGCGAATCCGCACATTAAGACCTAGTAATCCCCCTTCCCGCTGCGCCGGATCATGTAGCAAACCGTGACGGCAGGCTGAAGACAATAACACAAACACAATCAAACTAACATGGACATCACAACAATCGCAGACGCTGCTGCCTCCCTCGACTTGGCTTCCATCAAGTCCGGCATGGCTATCCTCGGTGCCGGTATCGGCATCGGCATCATTGGTATGAAAGCCGCTGAATCCACCGGCCGTAACCCTGCCTCTTTCGGTAAGGTGCTTACCATCTCCATTCTTCTTGCAGCTCTTATCGAAGGTGTGGCATTCGTTGCCATCTTCATGTAAGAGCGGCTGTTACAATTCTCGGCTGCGCCGCGGAGAACGGCGCAGCCCACACTCCTGCTTTTCTCCGACTCATTACAACAAACAAAACGCATCCACAACATGTACCAACCGGTAATTGCAGCCAGCTTAGAAGACCTCGCAAGTAAATTCGGTCTGCATACAGACATATTTATCGCACACTCCATTGCCTTCATCATCTTGGTGGCGGTTGTTGTCTACTTCGGCATCAAGCCCATCATGCAGCAGCTTGAAGAGCGCCGCGCCCGCATTCAGGAGGGCGAGGAGATGCACGCACGCAGCCAAAAAGAGCTCCAAGAGGTCAAAGCGACCGGGGAGCAGATTCTGGCAGATGCTCACGCCGCCGGAAAACAAGAAATTGAGCAGGCTCGCCAAAATGCAGCTAAGCTGCAAGCTGAGCTCTCCGACAAAGCGTCCGCAGAGGCTCGCGCCATCATTGACAACGCCAAACAGCAGGCTGAAATGGATACTCAGCGCGAAAAAGACGCTCTCAAAAATGAGTTTGCCCGACTGGTGGCTCAAGCTACTTCCAAAGTCACCGGCAAAGTGCTCAGCGAGGCCGACCACCGCGCCATCAATGCTGAAGCCATCAATCAGCTCTAATTTTCCGATTCCCCATTTCTCACCATGAAAGTCACAAAGGAAGCACAGGCACAGGCTCGCCGCCTCATGCGTCTTTGCATCGGTGCAGACGGTCTCTTGCAGGAGGATACCGTCCGCCGAGTGGCAGCCACCATTGCAGAGCAAAAGCCGCGCAACTACTTAGGCATACTCAGTGCTCTGACGGAGCTTGTGCGCTTAGAGGTTGCACGCCATACGGCTACCATTACCAGTGCCATTGCCCTTACACCGGCAGAGCAGCAGCCCATCCGTGCCAAGTTGGATGCCAAGACACCCGGACTGCGCTACGTATGGAAGGTGGATGCCTCCCTCATCGGTGGTTTTACGGTTAAGGTAGGTGATGATGTGACTGACGCCTCCATCCGCTCCCGAATCGATAGACTTTCCTCCCTTTCTCTTTAATCTTCATTCTCTCCCCTCTCTACATTTTTCAAAATTCAACCATTCAGCGTATGAGCAACATCGTACAAGAACTCGAAGCACAGATCAGAAACGCCTCCACTTCCGCCGTAAGCGAAAACGTGGGCACTATTAAGGCCATTGGTGACGGCGTAGCACGTATTGAAGGCCTCAGCAACGCCATGCTCAATGAAATGATTGAGTTCCCCGGCGGAGTCATGGGCTTGGCCATGAACCTCGAAGAAAACGAGGTAGGTGCCGTGCTCATCGGCAATGGCAACGGCCTTAAAGAGGGCGACACCTGTAAGACAACAGGACGTCTGTTGCAGGTACCCGTTGGTCCGGGCTTGCTTGGTCGTGTTGTGGATACGCTCGGCAACCCGCTCGACGGCAAGGGCCCGATTTCCGCCGCTGCGTACTACCCGGTGGAAAAGATTGCCTCCGGTATCATTTCCCGTCAGGGTGTGAGCCAGCCGGTGCAGACGGGTATTCTGCCCATCGATGCCATGATTCCCATCGGTCGTGGCCAGCGAGAGCTTATCATCGGCGACCGTTCCACCGGCAAAACCGCCATTGCGACGGACACCATGATTTCTCAAGCCCGCCAGAACAAGCAGGCTGAGGAAGGCAAGCTGCCCGGTCACCGCCCGCTCTACAGCATCTACGTCGCCATCGGTCAGAAGCGCGCTACCATCTCCCGCTTGGTTGCCAAGCTCGAGGAAAGCGGCGCCATGCCCTACAGCATCATTGTGGTAGCCTCCGCCTCCGACAGCGCCGCCATGCAGTACCTTGCCCCTTACGCAGGTTGCGCCATGGGTGAGTACTTCATGGATCAAGGTCAGGATGCCTTGATTGTGTATGATGACCTCTCCAAGCACGCTGTAGCCTACCGCCAGGTATCTCTGATTCTGCGTCGCCCGTCCGGCCGTGAAGCCTACCCCGGTGACGTATTCTACCTGCACAGCCGCTTGTTGGAGCGAGCCGCCCGCATCAATGCCGAGGGTGGCCGTAAAGGTGGTTCCCTGACCGCCCTGCCCATCATTGAGACTCAGGCGGGTGACGTTTCCGCCTATATTCCCACGAACGTGATTTCCATCACGGACGGTCAGATTTTCTTGGACACAGACTTGTTCTACCAAGGTGTACGCCCCGCCATCAACGTGGGTATCTCCGTGAGCCGCGTGGGTTCATCCGCTCAGACGAAGATTGTCAAGAAGCTGGCAGGCTCCGTGAAGCTTGACCTCGCCCAGTTCGAAGAATTGCAAGCATTCGCTCAATTCGGCTCTGACTTGGACGCCAATACCAAGGCTAAGCTTGAGCGCGGACGCCGCATTGTGGAGCTCTTCAAACAGGGACAATATGACCCGAAGAGCCTGAGCACCGAGGTAATCGACCTCTATGCCATTCAGAAAGGCTACTTGGATGATGTTCCCGTAGACAAAGTTCAGCAGGTTGTGCGTGAAATGGAAGAAGACGCCCGCACGACTCGTCCTGAGCTCCTTGCAGCCATCGAAACTGAAAAAGCTCTCACGGATTCCATTGATGAGCAGCTCAAACAGTTCATGGTTGCTTTCAAATCACGCATGACGAAGTAATCCCCCCATCATGGCAAGTCTCAGAGACATTAAACGCCGCATTAAGTCGGTACGCAACACATCGCAAATTACCAAAGCGATGCAGATGGTTGCGTCCGCAAAAATGCGACGCGCCCAAGAGCTTGCGCTCCGAGGGCGCACCTTCATGAGTGCTCTGGCCAATGTGCTCAAGCACCTGCAGGACACGCTTTCCGAGGGGGCTAAATCCCCCTTCTTGGAGCAGCGCGAGAAAGGCAAAAAACTCATCATCGTGGTGAGCACGGATCGCGGTTTGTGCGGTGGCCTGAACTCTAACCTGCTCAAAGACGTGCTCCAGCGTTGCGATGCAGAGGCGGATTACCTCACCGTCGGCGTCAAGCTCAACTCACAGCTTACCCGCTGCGGGCGCAACTTGGTTGCCAGCTTCTCCATCGGTGATACGGTGGAAGAAGCGGAGCTGAAACCCATCTTCCAATTCATCCGCAAAGGCTTTACAGATGGCACCTACAACCGAGTAGAGGTGATTTACCAGAAGTTCATCAACGTTATGGTACAGCGCCCCGAACTTATGTGCCTGCTGCCGCTTGCGCCGGAAGATTTGCTGAAGGTAGCTGAGCAGGATGACATCGAGGATGACACGAACGCAAACTTCCTGCTTGAACCGAGCCCGAAAGCACTTTTAGATTCCATACTGCCGCTGTTCTTCGGCCACCAACTGGTGCAAATGATATTGGAGGGCAAGGCCAGTGAGCAATCCGCGCGCATGGTAGCCATGAAGGCCGCTACGGAAAACGCAAAAACACTTATCGGCGAGCTTACGCTCGAGTACAACAAGGCTCGTCAAACTCAAATCACCAACGAGCTGCTCGAAATCACCACGGCGATGAAAGCCATGGAGTAATTTCTCACTCATATCTCAATTTTCAATATATACAACACATCTCTCAACCATGAACACAGGTAAAATCGTGCAGATCATCGGCGCCGTGGTAGACGTCGATTTCTCCCAGTCTGAAATGCCCGCCATTTACAACGCTCTCACCGTAGAGTACGAGGTGGATGGCAAAACCAACAAGCTCGTGCTTGAGGTAGAGCAGCACCTTACGGATGGCTGGGCTCGCACCGTGGCCATGAGCTCCACTGACGGTCTGAAGCGCGGCATGACGGTGGTAGACACCGGCGCTCCCATCTCCGTACCCGTAGGTCCCAAAGTGCTGGGGCGTATCTTTAACGTGCTGGGTGAAACCGTGGATGAAAAGGGCCAGCTTGATGATGTAAAGCGCTACCCGATTCACCGCGAAGCCCCCACGTTGGAAGAACAGGCTACGTCTTCTGAGGTGTTGGAATCCGGTATTAAGGTGATTGACCTCATCTGCCCCTTCCTGAAGGGTGGTAAGGCCGGCTCTTTCGGTGGTGCAGGCGTGGGTAAGACCGTGCTCATCATGGAGCTCATTAACAACATTGCCAAGGCTCACTCCGGTTTGTCCGTATTCGCAGGCGTGGGTGAACGCACGCGTGAGGGTAACGACTTCTACATGGAAATGAGCGAGTCCGGCGTTATCGACCAGGCTAACCCAGAGAATTCCAAGGTGGCTCTCGTATACGGCCAGATGAATGAGCCCCCCGGTGCCCGTCTGCGTGTGGCTCTGTCCGCGCTTTCCATGTCCGAATACTTCCGTGATGAGGAGAACCGTGACGTGCTCCTTTTCGTGGACAACATCTTCCGCTTCTCCCAGGCCGGTTCCGAGGTGTCCGCCTTGCTTGGCCGTACGCCCTCCGCCGTGGGTTACCAGCCCAACCTTGCGGAAGAAATGGCAGGCCTGCAGGAGCGTATTACCTCCACCAAGAAGGGCTCCATTACCTCCATGCAGGCTGTGTACGTGCCCGCTGACGACTTGACGGACCCCGCCCCTGCCACCACCTTCTCCCACTTGGACTCCACCGTGGTGCTTGAGCGTGCGCTTGCTGCACAGGGTATCTACCCGGCAGTGGACCCGCTGGCCTCTACCTCTAAGGCTCTTGCCCCTGAGCTTGTGGGTGAGGAGCACTACCGCGTAGCCCGTGGCGTGCAGCAGACCCTGCAGCGCTACAAGGACCTGCAGGATATGATTGCCATTCTCGGTATGGATGAGCTCTCCGAGCAAGATAAACTCACTGTAAGCCGTGCTCGTAAGATTCAGCGTTTCCTCTCCCAGCCCTTCAGTGTGGCGGAGGTGTTCACCGGCATCAAGGGTCAGTACGTGCCCGTAGCTGAGACCGTACGCGGCTTCGCTGAGATTCTGGATGGCAAGTGGGACTCCGTACCCGAAGGTAACTTCTACATGAAAGGCGGTATCGACACCGTTGAAAAAGCCTGATAGCTATGGCTCTGCACCTCAAAATCATAACCCCCATGCGCACGGCTGTGGATGCCGACATCCACAGCGTGCTGGTGCCCTCCGTACAGGGTGAGATGGAGGTACTGCCGGATCACGCGGACATCATCGCAGCCATTGATAATGGTGAGCTTGTGTACCGCCCGGTGAACGGCGCCCCTGAAAGCCTCTTTGTGGGTGGCGGGTTCCTGCAAGTAGAAGGTGATCTTGTCATGCTGGTGACGGACACCGTGCTGAAAGCGGAGGAGATTGACTCCTCATCTGTAGAGGAGGCCGTTGCCCGCGCGCAGGAAGCCTACCGCAACCAATCCTCTGTGCTCAGCCGCGAGGAACAGACGCACTTGGCTGCGGCCATTGCCCGCCAGCTTGCCATGCTCGAGTTCCGCCGCAAAAAGAGAGCGTGATTATTTCTCCATTCAAGATTCTTCAAAAGGAGCAGGTATTTCCTGCTCCTTTTTTGATGCAGGAAGGTTCACCGGGTGACACATTTTCGCTGATGTCTGAGCTTGACCACACTGCAAGCATGTGTTATAAGAGAGGTGGTACACATCACTGTATATGAATCAGCAATTATACATATTTGATTGCCTTACCGGCAAGCTCCGCGTGTCTGACAATAGCTTCATGTCCGTAGGTGCGGGCAAGCAGAATGTGTTCCGTGTTCGCATGCTTTCGGAAATCGGAGGCACCTTCGCCCTGCGCAATGGTATATGCAGATTCTTCCCGCATTACAGAACAACCGGCTATTCCATTAACGGGAAAACGGCTGACACGGACACGCTCATCAAGCCGAATCGGCTCTATCTCATGCTGTTAGGTGGCGGTTGCATGGTCGTGTGGTTCGGTAATGCTGATGACCTGCCGGACTTTTGTGATTACGACATCAACAGCTGGTACGTGTACACCCCGGAAACCGAGCAATGGAGTGACAGCATCACCTTAGTTAAACTGCTCAGCAACGAAAAAGAGTACCACCCCTCTGCCTTGATTACATTTGAGGGCTTAGGGCAGAATGCTTTCCGGCTCTCCGACATGAAGGAAGTTGCCGGATTCCTGCTCAGCGATAAAGAAAGCAGCCACTCATCCGCTCGCAAAAACGAGGAAAAGGGAGGATACCGCTGCCCCTCATGCATGGAGTGTTTCCGCCCGGATATGGCGCTGAGCATTGCCATGCACCCCGCGCTGAAGGGCGACAAGATGCTGGGAGACTACGCCATGCAGCGCTTCACCCCCACGCAATACACCGCAGAGGGGCATCCCTTGGATGCCATGGGTGAGCCCTGCGATGACTACGCATGCCCGTATTGCCACTACAAATTGCTGCCGTTCTACTACCAGATGCAGCACCACCATGTAGCGATTATCGGAGCTCCGGAATCCGGCAAGTCATACTATTTGGCATCTTTAGTGCACCAAATGGAGCGTGAGTTCCCGAGAGATTTCAACATTCCCTTCCGCGATGCCAACCCGCAAGAGAACTCCGCGCTCAATAACATGCGTATTCGCCTCTTCTATTCTTCCACACCGGAGGAATTCCGAGAAGCGGCCGGCTTCTTGCAAGGCAAAAGCGGCAGAAAAGTATACCGCCGTGGTGTCCAGGAGTTTTTGCCGAATCCTTACATTTACACCTTCAACCGCAATACCAGCGCTCACTCCATCGTCTTCTACAATGCGGAACGAAGCGCCACGGAAAAAACCGAGTCGCTCGTGGAAAAATATGGGCTCAAAGGAGCGGACGCCATCTTCTTTGTGTATGACCCCACGCAAGATCCGACTTTCCGCGGTGTTTTGGATTCCCTCCACGGCAGCACCGTCCCTCTCCGGCAACAAGAGCACCTCTTGTCAGATGTCGAGATGTACCTGCGCCGCACGCTGAATCTTCCCCCGGGTGAAAAGACAAACATCCCGCTGGCCATCATCGTCAGCAAGAGCGACCATTGGAAGCACTTGCTCGGGCCGGAGCCTCTGTTGCCGGTGGTACGTAACGGAAGAATCCGACAGGATAACATACGCCTGAACTCTGAGCGCGTCCGCAACCTGCTCTTTAACCTCACCCCGCAAATATGCACCGGGGCGGAGAACCTTTCATCCAATGTCAGTTATTTTGCCGTGTCATCATACGGCGCACGACCGGAGCAATTTATGGATGAGCTTACGGGAGAAACCTTCATCGCTCCGAGCGACGGCAAACTCACCCCCTCGCGCGTAACGGAACCGATGCTATGGTTCCTGAACACGCCGGAGGCCGGTGTATTCCCGTGGTACTAAAAGCACGCAGTCCTCAAACCGCCCCCATGTCATACCAAATCATCAGCGCAGAGCTTGCAACAGAGCCGGGAAGCTTCCGACTCGTTGCGAAAAGCCCGCACCTTCCTCAGGGGGCTGATGCCATGCTGATAGCGCAGGCGTACCGCACCATCTGCGGTCGTACATTCTTCAGCTACAAACAGGTAGAACATCACGGCGACACGCTTCACATTCTGGCGGCAGGCATTGCCACCCCGGAGCAAAAAATTGTGCACCAAGTGGCGTTATCTGCACAAGAAGTCACGGGCTTGCAGCAAAGCAAAGCACGCCCCACGCCTGCCGGCCTCCTTTTGGCATTCTTGCGCAATGAGCATTGGGTGCGTTCTACCACGGAATCTCGCGATTTAGCAACGGAGCCCCGAGTAGTGGCTGCGGATATTCCTGAAGCCTCCGAGCAAAAGAAATGGAAGGAGCTCACAGGCCATAAAAACGACGTCAGGATTTTCCTGACTCCGCCGTATGATAAACATTGCCTGGCGATATTCCCTCCGGCGTGCACACCGGAGAACATTCTGGAGCTCTTGCATGAGAGCCAGTGGCTGACCCCGAACCGAGGCTGGGGGCAAGCATTCCTCGTCAGCGATGAAGCTCCGGAGCCCAACAAGGCGAAGGATGGCGGTATTATTGTGACGAATGCCAACATCGCAGATGAAGCAGCTTACCAAGGCGTTCCTCTCTTGCGCATCGAACAACATATCGAAACGTCACCGTCCATTATCCCGGCTAAGGTGACGGATGACCATTACCAATACACAGAATGCCCCGATTACGACATCTTCGACATACCGCCCCCGGGGGTGAAGGCTCGCCGGCGGATGCTGCAACTCGGCATCGGTATCATCCTCACGGCCACCGTGGGCATCGGGGCGTATTTCGGTTTCTTCCGTACGCTGAATGAGCCTACGGAAGAACAACTGACGGCAGAGCAACGCTTCATCCTCGCTATCGGAGAGATGGAGGATTCGCATGACGCTCAGCTCAAGTCGCTGGAAGCTGAGTTCAGGAAGCAACACACCGTCAAAAACCAAGCCATACTGGAATGCATACGCATTTTCACGGAAGATGCCTACCGCTGCGGCGGGCATCCCAATAATATGCTCACCCTGCTCCGTCTTGCGGACACTATCGGTATAGACGGAGAACTGCTCTGCCTGCGTTATCTCGATAAAGTCATTTCCAGTTACCGCCACGAAGACTGGATTCGAGAAAATACAACGACAGAGGAAATTACCGAGTGGAAACACCTGCTTTCCCGCTCCGCTACGCTGAAAAAATCCCTCAAATATGAGGCAAAATATCGTGACTACATGCGCGATATCATTCTCAGAACGGAAAAAACGCTGACCCAACCCTCACAGCATGCCCACTCCTAAAAAAACATCACCGGAACGCGAATTAAGGCGCTTGGCAATAGCCGGGCGTTGGGATGACGTGCGGGAGCTGCTGCAAGCACGGGTGGCGTATGATGCAACTGACACCGAGGCAAAGGAGGAATTATCGCGCCTTGAACGCGGCCTGCCGCTTAAAGCCATGATGAATGCAGCAGAGCGCCGTGCAGCGGCGGCGCAAGATGCCACGCGCGCCCTCACGGATTTCATGGCACAGTTGCCCTTTGCGGAGTTAAAAAAACTCAGCAAAAGCGAATTGCCGGAGGTGAGCCAAGCGTGGGATGCGTTGAGCAACACCTACCTGCGCTACCACAAGAAACTCACCCCGGAGATGACCGCTTACGGCCGGGAAATCAAATCACGTCGCAAAAAATACCGTGGCTTCATGCTCAATAAAGCCACCAAAATCGCATGCATCGCCGCGACAGCAATGGTGTTGGGTATCGGGGTGAATTATTTTCTGAAAGCCGACGCCGAGCGCGAATGTGAGGCGTTTTCCGCTGCACTCCAACATCAAGACCTTACGCAGGTGCTAGAGCTGAAAGACAAGGTCAACAGCGGACTGAACCACTTCTATTGCCCAGAGTTACAGTCTTTGCTGCACCGTGCGGATACGTGGATTTTTTCATTGCAAACAGCATACCGCAGTGTGGAAACGGACATCCGACGTATCGAAAAAGGGCTCATCTCCGTCGCGGATATGGGGCTACAGGGGCAAGTTGCGCTCGAAGCCCGCATACAAGCCTTGCGCCTCGGTAAAGATGAATTAAACCAACGATGGAAGGCTCTGTGCCGGAAAGAACGCCATGCACTTGCTCAACAGAAAGAACGCGTGTTACAGGCGGTGCATGCCCCCCTGCCCGCGCAACCGGAGCACACCGGGGATCCCCGGCAGGATTACGATGCCTTTAACCGATATAGCGCCCTGTTAGAAAAGCGATTAATGGAGGCTACGCTTGCAAACAAAGCGTACCACATCTCACAATCAGCCCTCGGCAACATAGAGAAAGCTTGCCGGCAGGCTCGGCAACTCTGCAGCGATACACACGATTTTAAGCGCATTACGGATAAATTGAAGAAATGCCGTAATTATGATGAGTTCCTTGAACTCATCAACGGCTTTTCTCCTGAGCTGTACAAACCTGCGCTAGAGTTAGCCTCTATCAAAAATGAGCTCCCGACTGCGGAAGATATAGCGCACCGCATCATGGACCCGGATGGCGCCTTTTCCCGCGAGCTACTGGCAGCGGCGCGGAAAACGCTGGTGGAGGGTGCTCCCACCTTCAGTCAAGCTTACCCGGCAACGAATGACCAGGTGGTGCTTATGGAAGACATGTTCACCGCGCCCTCTTTGCGGAATAAGGTATACGGCATTATTCTGCCGGACGGTAACATGTGGTTCAGCACGAAGAAACCGTATGTAGACAAAACGAACTTCCTCATTTTCCAACGCAGCAGCATCGACCCCAATTATTCCGTGATGGATAACCGCGTGGAATTGCAGAATGACGGTAGCATCAAATTAACGGAGTATGATGCAACGGGTATCATGAAAATCGGCGATTTTGAAAAAAACAACTTTTTCAATCACGCGCATCTCACAAGATTGCTGACAGCCACCCTCAACTATGAGGACAGAAAAACACCGGCACTCGCACAAGCTTACATATACTACACCTTGATACGGCTCGCACATGAGCACCGGCACATGTTGCTGAGTGGCGCCAGATTCTCTCCCTCACTGAAAGCACATGCTGACTCTTTTTCTCATCTGCTCAAAAAGCAAAACATCACCTTGGAACCCGGGTGTTGGTTGTCAGCATCTGCTGAGGTAAAGGCTGCGGAAAAAGCCTTTGAGGCATGGTTCAGAGAGCACCGTGGTGCAAACTATGAGCAAGAAGCAGCAGCGCACTTCCGAGAGCGTTTCGATGCTTCCTCTCGTTACGCCGGCTATATTAACGCCCATGGAAAATTCGTAGCACGCAAAAGCACCCGCGATGCGGACTACCTTTGGTTCATCTCGGATGATGGGCTGGCACGCACACCGGCGCAGGAACCGGATTTCTCTCCGGCTCACAAGTGGAGCCCGGTCTTCACGGAAAATAGGAACAAGGCCATAGATAAATGAAAATTGCGCTCTTATCAGATGTGCATGACCGCACCGATAATCTGCTGGCCGCCCTCTGCCTCGCGGAAGAGCACGGCTGTGCCCGCTTGCTGTACCTGGGTGATATAGTGGAGCTGAGCACGTTCAGCTTATTGGTGGAAGAGTGGACGTACCCGCTGGATGTCGTCTTCGGTAACAATGAAATTGACCGCCGTAGTTTTTTCCGCAAGGCGGAAGCCCTCCCCCATGTCACACACCACGGCGATGAAGCCTCCGTACACATAGAGCAGCGCCTCATTTATTTCTCTCATTACCCTTGGGCTGCGATGAAAGCGGCGGAATCCGGGCGCTATGATGCAGTGTTCTACGGGCACACTCACGCACGCCACCGCCAACTGATAGCTCATACTCTACTGGTAAATCCCGGTGAAGTAGGGGGTGTGCGACTGTCCGCAAGCTTCGCAATCTACGACACGGATGATAATTCCGTTGAGTTTATCCATTTATAACAAGCGCTTTCCATGGAATACCTGTGCTATAATTTAGATAAACTACCGCTCATGGGTGAAGGTGAGCACCTACTTACGGAAGCGGAGTCAGAGCGCTACGGCAACCGCCCGACATACGCCAAAACAGCCAGAATTCTCCTCAAACAGGAATTGGAACGCCGTACCGGCATCCCGGCGCAGCGCATCGAACTGCGCTACAACGAACACGGCAAACCCTATTATCCGGGCATCTTCTTCAACATCAGTCACTCCGCCAACATGCTGTGCATGGCCTTCCATCAAGCCGATATAGGGGTGGATATACAGAAAAAGCGCCCCAGCGCACGCCGTGAAGAGCTGGCAAAGCGCATCATGTGCGAAGAGCAATTGCGCGCATTCATCAACCAGGGCTGCCCTGAAGAGGCCTTTTTCGAATGCTGGTGCATCGCGGAAGCGCTGGTCAAGCACGCAGGTGCCACTATATGGCAAGCGCCGGACTTTCCCTTTATTCTGCACCCCACACATGTAGAATTGTTACGTGATAACACGCTGACGGTCGAGCGATTCCGCCCGGCAAGCGACTTCTACGGTGCCGTTGCATACACAAATACAGCTTGCACATAAGCCACCGAAGCTATACAATACGCCCCGGCATATATGATTCAGGAACTCATAGAGAAACCGCTTTACATACAGATAAACTTCGGATTACTCGCCGGCAGTGCGCTTTTCATCGTCGTGCTGACGCTTGTTCAGTGCTTCCGGAGGTCAGTATGCGGAGCAGGCTGCTCCCCCTCGATGTGGAAACTGCCGGAAGTGCCCATATTCCGTGGCAGCAATTTCCCCATAGCGGCGGATTATGCATTGATGCTGTTTTATGTGCTGATTTCCGCGCTGTTTATCGGCTCCTCCTGTTTGCAACTGGACGCTGCAGCGCCTGCGGAAGCTGCCGGTGAGCAGCAAGTGGACCTCATCACCGTTTGGCTCAATGTGATTTTCAACTTTGCGATGTATTTGCCGCTCATCATTCGCTATGCCATCATCTCAAAGTTTCGCTGCGACATCAGGTTCTCTTCTCTGGCTAAGACCATCCTTGCTCTGGGTATCATTTACACGCTCAACATCGCCCTCAATTGCTGCGGTGTGCTGAAATGGATTGCCGAGGCCACCGGCTCGCCGGAAACTCAGCATGCCATTCAACAAATTACCCAAGAATCCGGCTCCGCTGCCTCAATCCTCCCCCTCATCGTCAGCGCCGTCATCGTTGCCCCCATCGTGGAAGAAATCTTTTTCCGTGGCTTTATATACAACCTCCTCAAAAAGCTTACCGTGATTCCGGTGGCGGCCATAGCCTCCGGCATCTTCTTCGGCGCAGTGCATATTTCCCTGGTCCAGTGCACCGTATTGAGCATTTTCGGTATTGTTCAATGCTTCCTTTACGAGCATACTCGCTCCATATTGTATCCCATCTTACTGCACATGATATTCAACGGGCTGGCCATGACAGCACTCTTCCTGTTGCAACTATCTTAATCCCCCGCCACCTCTCTCCTCATGCCTGTCTCTCTGCGTTCTTTGGGCGAAAATGCCGTCCTGCAGCGGCTGATTGCCACCCTGCACCCCGCCTGTCCCATGACAGTCGGTCCCGGGGATGATTGCGCCGTTGTGCCTCGTGATGCAGAGTGGGACACCTTGCTGAAAACCGATGTGGTGGTGGAGGGCATCCACTTCACCCGCGACACACAGCCCGAGCTCATCGGCAGGAAGGCACTCGCGCGTGCCGTGTCTGACATCGCCGCTATGGGCGGTTTGCCGGAGCACGCCCTCATCACCCTGCTCATCCACCCCGAGCGCGATATAGCGCAAGCTGAGGGGATTTACAGGGGGATTTCCGCCTTGGCTGCGCAGTTCGGCATTTCCATCGCCGGCGGGGAAACCTCCTCCTTGCCCTATGACGGCCTCGCGATTAACGTAGCACTCACCGGTAAAGTCGAGCGCGGGAGGGCAATCCTGCGCTCCGGTGGCAAGCCCGGGGATGTCATCTGTGTATCGGGCCCCTTGGGCGGCTCCTATCCCGGCACAGGGCACCTGACCTTCACCCCCCGTGTCGAGCTGGCACGTCACCTCATGCTGCACGGGCCACGCCCCACTGCGATGATGGACCTCTCTGACGGCTTAGCGGTCGATTTGCCACGCATGGCTGCAGCCTCTTCTTGCGCGTTCAGGGTGGACCCGAACGCCATCCCCTGCAATCCCGGGTGCTCTGTAGAACAGGCTCTTTCCGACGGAGAAGATTACGAATTACTGCTCACCCTGTCCCCTGCTACTGCTGAATCACTTTGCCGAGACAGCGAGCTTCCCCTGTACCCCATCGGGACCCTTTGCCCCCCGACTGATGAAAGCTCCCACCTCTCCGGAGGCTGGCAGCACTTCATCGCTTAAGCCTTGATTTTTCAAACTTATAGGCATAGCCTTTTCTAACAAAATTGCGTTCATGCGCTTTGTTTTCAAATTAGTTAACTTGTTGCGTTTTAATATATTACAGCCACCGTTTTTCTTGTTCCACAGATGCCCACCTTAAGAATCCGAAGTCGAATATAATTATCAAGAAATCCTAACTAAAGAAATGACTGTGACACATTTTTTTCAATCGCGTGGAACTCCCATGGAACAAAAGATGCAGCGCCTCCGAAAAAGACCAAGAAAGAAAAAAGCTTTTTTTTAACCCGAAGTCATGGCATATTTCCTCCCGCAACACAGACCGGCACCTAAAGCCGAAAACGAATAGAAAACAGAAAAAACAGCAAATGAATCACAGGGAAAAGGAGGACAGGATATGGGCGGAGATCGTGGAGGATCTTCGCACGAGGGTTGCGAAGGAGGGTGTGGAGAAATTCATCTTGCCGCTGAAGCTTCGCCAAGACACCGGGACCAAATTGATTATCGAGCACCCGGCGGATATTTTCGTGGCATGGCTGGAGACTTACTATATACCGGAGATTAAGCTGTCCGCCGTGAAAGTGCTGGACGGAGCGCGCGAGATAGAATGCATCGCCGCTGATGAGCAAGCCGAACAGGTAGTAGCAGAGCCCTGCCCCGCCCCGATGGTCAAAAAGGCCATTTATGAGGAGACCGGCAAAAGCAAGCCGCAAAAGAAGCGTAAGACCACCTACAGCACAGGACTCAACGCGGATTACAATTTCGACAACTTCGTCGTTGGCTCTAACAGCAAGTTTGCCGTCGCTGCGGCTCAGGCTGTCGTAAATGCCCCCAGCAGCATCTACAACCCGCTCTTCATTCACGGTGCATCCGGCTTGGGCAAAACCCACCTGCTGAGTGCCATCGGCAATGCCATCACCCAAAAGCACGAGAATCGCAAGGTGCTGTACGTGACGAGTGAGGACTTCACCAACGCGTACATCGACGCTATTTCCCACAAGGGTGACGCTCTGAAGAACTTCCGCGCCAAATATCGCCAGGCGGATGTGCTCATCATTGATGACGTACAGTTCCTTTCTCAGAAGGACAAAACTCAAGACGAGTTCTTCCATACATTCAACGCGCTTTTCAACAGTGGCAAGCAGATTATCCTCGCAGCAGATTGCCCGGCAACGAACATCTCCCGCATGGATGACCGCCTCACTTCCCGCTTTGAGCAAGGCCTCACCGTTGAGCTCCAGGCTCCGGATTTGGAGACCCGCATCGCCATTCTGCGCAACAAGCGCCGTGCTTGGAAGAGCGAGCTCGTAGGTGATGATGTGCTGGAGTACCTCGCCAAGAACATCACCCGCTCCGTGCGCCGCCTGGAGGGTGCCCTCCTTCGCCTGGCCACCGTTGCTTCTTTCTCTCACAAGAGCCCCACCATTGTGGATGCTCGTCTGCACCTCAAGGACCTCCTGCAGGGCGACAAGAACACGAGCGATGTGAGCATCTCCGACATCCAGAGATGTGTCGCGGAGGAATTCCATATCAAAATATCTGACCTGAACGGTCGCCGCCGTACGGCCAACATTGCTCACCCCCGCCAGGTTGCCATGTACCTTGCCCGCAAGCATACGCAGTGCTCCCTCCAAGACATCGGCGCGGCATTCGGCGGCCGTGACCACGGCACCGTCATTCACGCAGCCAAAACCATCGAGGAAAAACTCCAATGTGACCCCGAGCTGAACGAAATCGTGAACAGACTCGCTCATTCTTTCGCCTAAAAATCAGTTTTTTGTATTACAAAACGCAGAATGCCACCTTTTCCTATCAAAAAAGGTGGCGTTTTTGCTTGACCTCATTCCTCATATTTGCTATTTTATAGCCACGAGTTATGTTAAAGATATCCACAAAAGGTCGATATGCATTGCGAATCATGCTTGATCTCGCACGCCACACCGAAGACGGGCCCGTATCTCTGAGAACGGTAGCAGAGCGACAGAAAATCACCCTCAAGTACATGGAGAGCATCATGTCGCTCCTTCTCCGTGAGGAATTAGTCATCAGCACGCGCGGCAAATCCGGTGGTTATAAGCTGACCCGCAAAGTGGAGAATTACACTGTTTACGAGATTCTGCGCGCAGCAGAGGGCAACTTAGCTCCCGTGCAATGCTTGGCCGTATCGGAAAACGATTGCCCGATGCACCACAAATGCCCCACCCTGCCCATGTGGGTCGGCTTGGAGAAGATTGTGCGTGAGTATCTGGAGTCTTACACGCTGGACAAATTGAGTGATTCGGAGAATCCGCATCCGCTGTGCAATGAATAACGCACGCCACGTCCGGCAAATCTTTCACAGCACCACCCCCGATGTTCAGGAAACTCGGGGGTGTGTTTTTTATGCGGACTTCTCGGCGTCGTCTTTCTTTTCCTCTGAAGAGGAGGCGTTTTCCAACTCTTTTTCCGCCTTTTTCAGCTCATTTTCAAACTCACGGCGAGCCTTCTTGAACTCCCCCATTCCCTTGCCGAGGTTGCGGGCAATTTCAGGAAGCTTCTTTGCGCCGAAAACTATCAATGCCACCGCAAAGAGAATGAACCAATGCGTCGGTGAGCCAAGATATGCTAAGTGCGGTGTCATGAGCCTATATTACCACCCTACAAGGCTGCATGGCAAGCAAAATGTGCGCTCTACGGGTGCACACCGTGCGTTGACTCGATTTTTGATTGCAATTTTGCCTGAACCGGGTAGAATGGACGGCGTGAAATTAACTCGGCTCAAAATCTTTTCTCTGAAACTGGCGCTCTACACCGGCGGGCTCCTCTACATCGCGCTGGATTTCTTTGCTTTTCAGGGGCCTCTTTGGCATTTGCTGCATGAGAGAAACAGCGAGCAACCGGCAGATGGCACGCCGGTAGCTCTGAATGTATACGGCACGCGCTTCACGGATGCGCAAGTGCAACGCCACGCTGCTGAGCTGGCTACCCTGCGGGGCGAAACTCCGGCGGAGGCTCACCGCGCAGCTGCGGTGTCGGACCTGATTCGGAATGCCTTGCTTTGCATGCGTGCCCGTTATAATGACACGCGCATACCGGACTTCAAGGAAGAAGCTGCGCGCGAGGTAGAGCGTCTCGCCACCCGAGCCTTTGAGCCGGAGCACTTCGAGCAATGGTTGAAGAGCCAGGGCTACTCAAGGGCTGAGTTCACGGACAGATTAACCGCCATCATGCGTGAGCTGTACTATCTGGAAACCACCATCGCCCCGAATTGCGAGGTAACGGATGCCGAGGTGCGCTCGATGATGAGCCAGCTGGAGTATTACCTCGTCAAGCCCACACGCCGCCACGTGCGCCACATCTTCTTCGAAACGCTGCACAAAGACGCTGCTGAGGTGAAGGCTCGTGCAGAGGCCGTGCTGGCGCAATTACAGGCAGCAAGCACCCCGGAAGAGCAGGCGCAAAAGTTTGCGGAGCTGGCAAAAGCCCATAGCGAGGACTTGTACAGTGCCCCGCGCGGTGGTGACCTCGGCACAGTTGGCGTGTATCCGGAACCGGCGCTGAAGGATATTCACCTGTTCGGTGACAAGGCACTGCCTGCCCATACACCCGTCATGGTAGAGAGTCGCTGGGGGTGGCACATCTTCCTGTTAGGCGAGATTCAGGAGCCGGAGCAACTCACCACTGAAGAGTGCTACGAAAGCGTGCGCACCGCCATCATCTATCACAAGAAGCTCAATGCAGTGGAGGCTTGGATTCAAGCCAACATCAAGGAAGCGCAAGATAAGAATCGCATTCAACAATATGGAAACTGACACCATCACCGTTCAGCAACTGACGCATGGCTTGCAGGGGCAGCTCACCGTCCCCGGGGATAAGAGCATCTCTCACCGAGTAGCCATTCTCGGCGCATTGGCTCATGGCAGCATGCGCGTGCGTAATTACCTGTGCAGTGAAGATTGCCTCAATACCCTGCGCGCCATGCAGCAGCTCGGCGCGCAAGTTACCCTTGGCGATTGCCCGCAAAACTTTACGCTGACCGGCACCGGCATGCAGCCCACCGCCCCTCAGGCGGATATTGACTGCGGCAACTCCGGCACCGGCATGCGCCTGATGGCCGGCGTGCTGGCGGCCTTACCCTTCCGCTCCCGCATGTACGGCGATTCCTCCCTCTGTAGCCGCCCCATGAACCGAATCATCACCCCCTTGGGGCAAATGGGCGCACGCATCCGAGCTTGCGGCGCCAAGGCAGGCTGCGCCCCGCTGGAGATTGACGGCGGTAAGCTGTCCACCATCGACTACACCCTCCCTATGGCCAGCGCTCAGGTGAAAAGCGCCGTGCTGCTGGCCGGCATGCTGACGGAGGGCACGACACGCGTTCACCAGCCCGCCATCACCCGCGACCACACAGAGCGCCTGTTCGCCCACTTCGGCATTCCCTGCTCCGTCAGTGAGGATAGGCTGAACATTGCCGTACAGGGACCCGTTACTTACAAGGCGAACGACATCACCGTGCCCGGCGATATATCCTCCGCCGCCTTCTGGATGGTGGCCGCCAGCATTTTGCCGGGCAGCAAGCTCACGCTTAACAATGTGGGGCTCAACCCCACGCGCAATGCCATCATCACCGTTCTGCAGCGCATGGGGGCGGATATCCACATCGATACCGTATCCTCCACCGGCGAGCCCTACGGCAACATCACCGTGACAACACCGCAACGCTTTGTAGGTACGGAGGTGCTGCCGCATGAGATTCCGAACTTGATAGATGAAATTCCCGTGCTGGCCGTGGCTGCCGCCTTTGCGGAGGGTAGCACCACCATTCGCCATGCAGCGGAGTTGCGCGTGAAGGAGAGCGACCGCATCACCACAACTGTGCAGAACCTGCGAGCCATGGGCGCGGAGGTGGAGGAGTTCGAGGACGGAATGGTCATCCACGGAGGCAAGCCCTTGCATGGCGCTGTTATGGACAGCTACGGCGACCACCGCATCGCCATGAGTTTCCTGATGGCAGGCCTGCGTGCGGAGGGCGCCACCACACTGCTGCACTGCACCAACATCAACACCTCATACCCGGGCTTCAAGGAGCACCTGCAACAACTCATTTCCTGACGCTATGGCCAGAATTACCGAAGAATGCGTTGCCCGCATCAAAGACACCGCTGATGTTGTGGACATCATCGGCAGCTATTTGCAGCTGCGCCGAGCCGGTAATTCATGGAAGGCCTGTTGCCCCTTCCACAATGAGAAAACCCCGTCCTTCCACGTTAACCCGGCACGCCAGAGCTTCAAGTGCTTCGGCTGCGGTGTGGGCGGAGATGCCATCAAGTTCATGATGATGTTCGAGAACATTGACTACCCCACCGCCCTGCGGCGCGTGGCGGAGCGCAATGGTATCGCCATCATTGAGGAAGAGGAAAACCCGGAGGTGCTCCGCATGCGCCGTTTGCGTTCCGCCGTCATCGGCGCAAACCAACTGGCGGCGGACTACTTTCACCGCCTGCTCTGCCGCAGCAAAGACGCAGACCACGTAAGAGCCTACCTCAAAGCCCGTGAGTTCAACATCGACATCGCCAAAAATTGGCAACTCGGCTGGGCTCCGCATGATATGCGCGGCTTCATCGACCTCGCCGCGCAAAACAGGATGGACCGCAAGCTGCTGACGGAAGCTTACCTACTGCAAAACAACAGCCGTGGAAGCTATGCCGTGTTCAGGGATAGACTCATGTTCCCCATTCACAACATCCGCGGTGAGGTAGTGGGCTTTTCCGGGCGCATCATGGCGGAGGGGCAAGACCCGCGCAAATACGTCAACACCGGTGACACGGTCGCCTTCCACAAAGGCTCCCTGCTCTTCGGTTTATTCAAGGCGACTCCCCATATTGCCAGGGCGGGCATGACAGTCGTGGTCTGTGAGGGTCAGCTGGATGTCATTGCCTGCCATGAGAAAGCGGACATCCGCAATGCAGTGGCCGGCTTGGGCACGGCCTTCACGGATGAACACGCCAAAATCCTCCACAAATACGCCCAAAAGGCCATCCTCTGTTACGATGGCGACAACGCCGGCATCAAAGCCAGTGAAAAGACCTTCCGCAAACTGGCTGCCGCGGGTATGGAGGTGTACATGGCCTCGCTACCTCCCGGCGAAGACCCGGATTCCCTCATCCGCAGCAAAGGACCGGAGCCGCTGCAAGAGGCGATCCAGAATGCGCGCCCCTATCTGGAGGTGCGTTGCTCTTGGGAAAAGCAGAACAACAGCGCCGATGCCAACGCCCGAGCCGCTCTTATCCCCCGCATGGCAGAGCTCGCTGCGGAAATTACCGACCCCATCCGTCGTGATGTCGCAGTGGCGGACTTAGCCGTGCGTCTCAACGCCGGCTTGGATGACCTGCGAGCCACGGTGACGGACTTCATCCACCAGCGCAAAAATGCGCCCCAAGCCTCCTCTCAGCCGGAATATGCGGAGGAGTCCGACGAGTTTGAGGCGGAATTCGACGACTTCCCCTCGGAGGCTCGCCCCGTCCCCTTGGCAAAAGTCACCCCCTTGCGCCTGCACCCCACCATTCGCAACCTCATCAGCTACGCCGCGCAGAACAGGGAGGCGCAACAGGCTCTGGTGGATAGGATTGAGGAGTTGCAGGAACCCATCGGCATTCTTCCCGGGGGTATTGTCTTGCAAAGATTGTTAGAGGTGCTCCCCGAGCCGGGCAACGCCGAATCCTGGCAGCAATTTTTGGCCAAGCTACCCCCGGAGCAAGCTGCAGCCCTCAGCAAAATGGACAACACCGCCATCGACATGCCGAGTGCGGATGCCTTCATGCAGCAAGCCTGTGCCTACGCCGCCAGGGATGCCCTCAGCGCACGCATCGACGCCATCAAATCCCGCATCCTCTCCCCTGACCTCTCCGCCGCTGAAGTTGCGGAGCTTTTCCGCGAATCCAACGAACTGCAGCGCCTCCTCGACGGCAGCGCCAGAGAATAAGGCAGAACCCCGTGAACCGCCCACAAAAACAAATGCGATGGCATAAAGCGAGGCTCAAAATACGGCATTGTTCCAAAATGCCACAAACCTGATAAAACACGCGTCCACAACGGCTCGGAGCTCCGATGTTCGCTGCTGCGCAGGGGCCTGCGGCTGACGCAAACGCTCGCAGTCACTCTCGCGAACGTTCGCCCCTCTCCGGGCTCACACGAAGTCGGTGAGCATTACGCGAGGGAGTCGATGAGCTCGGGGGCGACGTCGTCACCATTGATGAGGGAGGCGAGTACGGGTAAGCTGGTGGTGCGCTCGAGGAGGTCTTTGTTGGTGACGGCGGCGGTGTCCCACTCTTCGGCGGGGTGATTGAGCACCAGGCCGGCGCAGGTGAGGCCTGCTTGACGGATGGCTGCCAAGATGGGGGCAACCAAGCCGGCAGCGCCGCGGCGGTTCTCCACCACGAGCAGGATGGGCAAGGCGAGTTCTTTTGCCAGGTCCGCCATGGTGACGCCCGGCGCGAGCGGGGTAGCCCAGCCGTAGCAGCCCTCCACAAGCACGGTCTCATATTGGGAGCTCAACTCCTTGTAAGCCTGAACAATGGACGCGGTGGAAATCTCCTTACGCTCAAGCTCGGCAGCCATCATGGGGTCCGCCACGGAGCGCAGATAAACGGGGTTGATGAGGTCCAGACTCAAGGTGGGGCAGCCCATGGCCTCGCGCATGGAGCGGGCTTCCGTGCGGTCACCGCAGGCAACCGGCTTGAAACCGGCGGCATTCACCCCCTGCTCCTTCAGCTGGCGGAGGAGAGAGAGGAGAACATAAGACTTACCGACAGAGGCATCCGTCCCGGCAATAAAATAGTTATTCATGGCAAAAGAAAGATGCAGCAAATTACTCAACATCCGGGACAACGATGCGGATATCCTCCTCATCCCACTCGCTGTTCGCCTCGCTGGAGCGGTACTCCACCACAGCCCACACAATGATGGCCAAGCCAAGGGTGATTAACTTGGGCTTCCAGTTGCGGGTGAGCTTGCGGTTACCGCTGAAAAACTTATTTTTCAGATGATTTATTATCCTGTTCAGCTGCTGCATTGTGGTATATGAGTTCGGTTAAACGAGTATTGAGCATGGCGACGGAGACATCACGCTGGACCATGTTGCCCACGACGAGGGAGACGGTGCCGGTCTCCTCAGAAACGACGATGACGACGGCATCCGACACCTCCGCCACGCCGATACCGGCGCGGTGGCGCAAGCCCAAGGAGCGGTCCTTGAGCTCTTTGTTCGTGACGGGGAAGATGCAACCGGCTGCGACAATGCGTTCGTTGTTAATGACGGCGGCGCCATCATGCAAGAGGGTTTTGGGGTGGAAGATGGTGCCCAAGAGCTCACGAGAGCAGACGGCATCCAACTTGGTACCGGTTTTGACGTATTCGGAAAGCCTGTTCGTGCGGCAAATGGCGATAAGCGCACCGAAGCGCTTGCTGACCAGGTAAGAAACGGAATCACACACGCGGGTGATGAAGTTCTGGTCCTCCGCACGCGTCCACAATTTACCCAAGATACGGTTGGAGCCCAACTTGGCGAGGGCGGTACGCAACTCCGGCTGAAAAAGAATGGCCAAGAGCGTGCCGGGGCCGACAATGGCGCCGGCAATGACTTGCAGCACGGTGGCGCGCGTCAGCTCGAGGATGGCGCCACCCAAAAAGACAATGGCGGCCAAGCCTGCCAAGATGGCGGCTGCACGGGAATCCTTGAAGGCGCGGTACAATTGGTAAAAAATAAACCAAAGTACCGAGATTTCAAAAACACATCTTAATGCATAAAAAACGTCCATATGCGGGGATAAGCAGATGTTTTACGATTCCTCCGCCAGCCACTGAGCGACCTGCGGGGCAGCGTAGGTAAGGATCATATCCGCCCCGGCGCGGCGGATGGACAGCAGGGCCTCCAGCATGCAGCTGCGTTCATCCAACCAACCGGAGGCAGCGGCGGCCTTGAGCATCAGGTACTCTCCGCTCACGTGGTAAGCGGCTATAGGCAAATGGGTGGAGGCACGCAGCTCTGCAATGACGTCCAAATACAGAGTGGCGGGCTTCACCATCAGCATATCCGCGCCCTCGGCAGCATCTGCAGCAGCCTCGCGCAAGGCCTCACGGCGGTTCGCGGGGTCCATCTGGTAGGTCTTTTTGTCACCGAACTTCGGGGCGCTGCCCAATGCCCCGCGGAAGGGACCGTAAAAGGCTGAGGCGTACTTGGCTGTGTAGCTGAGGATGGAAACGTGGGTGAAGCCCTCGGCATCCAGAGCAGCGCGAATGGCAGCCACGCGGCCATCCATCATATCACTGGGGGAAATAATATCCGCCCCGGCGCGGGCGTGGCACAGGGCTTGGCGGCACAAGGCCTCCACCGTTTCATCATTCAGGATTTCATAGGCGCCGCCCTCGTACTCACGCACAATGCCATCTTGCCCGTAGGTGTTGAAGGGATCCAGGGCTACATCCGTCATGACCAGCATGTCCGGCACGCGTTTTTTGATGGCTGCAATGGCGCGCGGTACCACGCCCTGCGGGTTCCAGGCCTCAGTGCCGGCAGCATCTTTTTTCTCCTCCGGCACCACGGCGAACAAATCCACACAGTGAATGCCCAAGGCGTAAAGGGACTCACACTCCGCAGCGATATCATTCACACACCAGCGGGTGCAGCCGGGCAAGGATTCGATGGCGGTGTTCTCCTCCCCCTCTTGCACAAACATGGGGTAAATCAAATGCGCTGCGCTCAGCTCAGTCTCGCGCATCAGGGCGCGCATGGCGGCGGATTTTCTATTGCGACGCGGACGAATAGGAAGATTCATCATGTTCAGGATTCAGACTCTTTTGAAATGGTTGAAAAATAGTTTTTAGCGCCTGCATGGACGACATGGACGACGCTGAGGACATCCAAGCTGCTGGTTTCCACATACTGGTGGCATACTTCCGCATAGAGCTCACGGCGCTCTGCTTGCAAGCGCTCCAGGATTTCCAGCCGATTCGGGTTGTTCAGCAAGGGGCGATTGTTCGCGCGCGAGGTGCGCTCGATGAGGGCACCCACCGTAACATCGAACCAGACGACATAGCCCATACGCTTGAGGATGCGGCGGTTAATCTCTCGCAAGACGACCCCGCCGCCGGTGGAAATAATGGTAGCGCCCTTGCCGGAGGAGACAAAGTTCTCCAAATACTGAAGGAGAGCGGTTTCCAGCGCGCGGAAACGGCCTTCGCCCTCATCGCGGAAAATATCCGGAATGCTTTTGCCGATTTGCTCCTCAATCACAGCATCCATATCCAGCAGGGGCATGCCGGTGAGCTTGCTGAGCTCTTTGCCGACCGTAGTCTTGCCACTCCCCATCATCCCGACGAGGATAATGGGGCGTCCATGCGTGTCTATGGGCCGGCAATACGACATAACAGGATATAATTACAACAGCGCCGACATTCTAGCAAAAAATACCGCGGATGACAAGAGCCGAGCGAAGCATCACTCGGCACTTTTCAGCAAGGCGGGGAAAAAGACCCACGTTTTGCTGGTCAGGATGGCATCATAAGTCTTCTTTGACTGCTCCGCGACGCGCTTGTTCGTTTCGATATCCACGCGAGGGTTCGGGGTCAGCGCGAACTTCATGTACACCTGAGCAGCGGTTGTATCCGGCTTAGCATCAGCGTTCCCGAGGGCGGACAAACCGGCCATCATGGCATAAGCGTACACGGAACCGGCAGCGGCATCCGCGGCCAAAGCATCCAAAGCCTTACGCATATTGGGCTTAATGCTACCGGCACCGTTAAAATAAATGCTGGCCAAGGCCTGGTTCACCCACAAAGCCCCGCTATCACGTGCTTTGAGCATGAGCTCCATGCCCTTCTCTTCATTACGTGGGCAACCTGCGCCCATAACCATGCAATACCCCAAACCTGCGCTACCCTCATTCACCCCACAACGGTGAGCATACTCGAACAAGCGGCATATTCGCTCCGCCGGCACCGCAGGCATATCACCGTTAGCATAGGCACGGCCAAGGGTGGCAGCGGCATCCGGCGAGAGCAACATGGCAGCTATGGCCAAATGTTTGCGCGCTGTGGCGTTGTCTTTTTTCAGCCCCATTTTCAAGGCTACGTCAAGGGTATCCGCACGGTGCAACAGCACACCGTAAAGGTAGAGAGCCATGACATTGTGGCGCTCTACGGCCGTAAGCAAGTGCTTAAGTGCTTCATCTACTTTCGTAGCAGCTTGGCTGAGCAAGTAAGGGGCTGTCGGGCTACCGTGAGACTCCGCCAAGAGCATCCACTTCACCGCATCCGCTTCCGTGCTTTGAGCAGAGGCAACGAGCTCTTCCAGATAATGATTACCTTTCTTCAACTCAGACGCGACCTCCGGGGCGCTCAGTTTATCCGGATTGAGGCGCCCGCTCTGCAGCAGGTAAAGGGCGCGGGCTTTGCTGTTGCCTGATTTGCAAGCCTCCATCAACCATTTTTTTGCCTCATCACTTGATTCTTTCGGGCTGAGCTGAGAGAGTGCCACCATGGCAGGGGCGTACTTTTTCTTCGCAGCGAGCTCAATTTGCTTCAGCACCTTTTTGTAGGCGGCGTCATCATTACCGATCAAGGTGAGCTCGTACATCGCCTCCCACATGATGGCGGCAGCATTGCCACGCTTGGCGGCAGCTTGCATCATCGGCAAAAAGGCAGTCTCATCAGCCGTACCCTCCCAAACAACGCGCGCAGCCTCATAAAAATCTTCATCATTGGTTTTTACCATGGCATCCAGCACCTGCTGCAATGCAGCTTCCGTTTGCTTGGATTGAGCTACAGAAGCTTCGGACTGCTGCCCTACAGCCGTCATGCCGCCCAGCAACGCCAAACTCAATAATGTCAGTCTCGTCATGCCTTTATTATAGCGGTATACCGCCCCACGCGCAAGCTTTTTATTCAGCTGCAAATAACCGTTTTTTCACAAAGGGGGCTTGCCACTCCCCCGTCCCCGGAAGAATGGAGGTAAATCAGACCTTGGCGACTTATGAGAAGTGCTCTTTCTTTCACGAACGTCCCGGGAAAATCAACTTGACTTCCCGCATGAATTCGTTAGAATGAAGAGACAAACACACTGCAACAGACCAATCCATTATAAAAGATTTCGACATGCGCATCAAAGACCATATCAAAACCGCGCTGCTCTGCGCAGCGCTTCTGGGGGTAAGCGCTTGCTCCCCCTCACCGGAAAGCCTCAATAGGGATTTAGCCGACCTCTGGGAAGAAGCAGCAGAGGTACTCAACGACTGCGATGAGCATGGTGAAATATCAGACACGGTGGAGGAGTTACGAGCTCTCACCGAAAAGGCAAGAGCGCTCCGCTGCAAGTTCAAAGGCAACGCCTTTAAGCTCGGGTATAAGGTAAACAGCAGCATCACCGAAGATGAATCGGATGAACTCAGCGAACGCATCACCATCGCGAGGTATAAATTCGACGATGGAGTCGCACACGCGAAAAAGCTCAATTCAGAGTATCTGAATAAAGTTATAGAAGAGTTCGAAGAAGAGCTCAGGTAAGAAACAAGAATTCGACAAGGGAAAGCCATGAAATACATTCAACCATTGGCCATGCTGGCAGTTCCGGCTATTTGCCTGAGCCTCACGTCCTGCTCACGTGATTATGAAGAATATCTGGAAGCAGCGACATCACTCGCGAAAGAAGCGGCAGACATCCTCAACGATTGCGAAGGCGAGGAAGATGCGGATGCCACCGCGGACAAAATCCTGAAGCTCGCAAAAAAGATGGAGGATTTGAGAGAGAGCTTCTTATGCTCCTATGCGGATGATGTGCGCAGCGCCATCATTAAGCCCGAATTGAGCGACGATACGCAGACAAAGGCTCTCAAAAACATCACGGAGAAACATCGTGAAATCCAGTCTTCTTACCGCGATAGGAATATGCACTGGAAGGCTGCCGTGACACGCATCAACAGCAGCGAGACGCTCAGCCGCCGGAGATACCTGGATTACGCCATCCGCAGATTTACCCGAGAGTACGACAGTTTCATCGACAACTCGAACATTTTCGGCAGTTAAACCTTCGGATGTTCGCGCCTTCAATGATTGCGGAAGGTGCAATAAATAGCAGCGCGGCAAGACTTATCAACCGAGACATGGCGCAGGGTATGCGCCCCGTAGGCCGTCTCGCGCTCAATGCGGGCATACACCTCAGCAGCAGAACGGCAAGAGCGCAGAGAGTCAATAAAAACGGTAGCACTCCACTCCTTTTTATCCGCTACGGAAGAAGCCCAGCGAATCATCTCCGGCACGGTGGAAAAACGGCGCCCTGAGTGGAAGGGGTGATACAAAGCCTCAGAAGAGGCGGAGGGCACGGCGCTGCGGTTCCAAGAGTGGTTGACGGCCAACATGGCATCCGTCATGCCGAAATAGGTGTGCATGACACGCCCTTTTTTATCCGGTCGGGGGTCATTATAGGTAACATCCACATGAACCCAATGTCCATTCAGTTGGACCATATTCCAAATGTGGTCGGTACCATCCCCCTTACCGATGACGAAGGTGTTCTCAATACCGGCCATACTGAGCAGCAGGGCGTAAGCATGAGCATAACCATCACACACGGCACGACCATCCGCCAAGAGGCGAGAGACGGCATCCGCCCGAGCAGTCATCCCCAAGCCGGCATCATAACGGGTATGCAAGGCAAGGTAATCATGTAGCGCAACAGCGCGATCATAGGCGGAGGCGTGGCGGGCACACACATCTGCCACAATTCGGCGTGCTTTGTTGAGCGCTTGCTTGTAATTACCGGGTAAGGTAGCAGCAAGGGAGGGATTGCGGTGGGCCTCACGCAGCACAACATAATCCGCATACTCCGGAATAAAGCGCATGACATTGCCTTTCACCTCGGTTTGCATGGCAACCGGCAAACCGGAATCCAGCATCGCCATAGCCAGAGCAGAGCACTCCGCAGCGGCATTGGATGCATACGGCGCAACAATGGAAAAAGACGGGGCTAAGGCATTCATTCGACGCGTTGCCAATTGCAAAGCTTGGGCGCGACTCGCTGCGCGCATGGCCTCCCCCTCCGGCGCAGCAGAAGGTGAAGCTGACCACACCCGGTTGAAATCCGGTTCATTTAAGCCTACGCTACTGTTCCCGCAGCTGTACAACAGCGGACCGAAGGCGACAAGTGTCAGCAAAGGCAAGGTCTTCATACTTACGTCAGGTTAACAAAATCCCCCTGTTTTGTAAAGAATGGAATGTGGCAGCAGCGCGCATTGCACTTGTAAACAGGAAGACAACATGCTAAAATGCCACGCATGAGCTCCCCGGGGATGATACAAGGCATGAAGCAAGGCATGGTGGCAGCGCCCACAGTGCAGTTGTTTATGCACGCCTTGCAAGCCAACACGGAAGAGCTGGCGGATTTGATAGCACAAGAAATCGCCAAAAACCCGGCTTTGGAAGAAGTAGCCCCCCGCCCGGCAGAGCGAGATGCGGACACGGAAAAGAGCTATGACCCCGAGGCCGCCCGCCGCCACGCATTTGCCCTGGATTCCCAGCCCTGTGGGCAAACGCTGGCGGACTTTCTGGAGGAGCAAATACGCCATAGCGCCTTGACGCAAAAAGTGAAAGAGGCGGCACTTGCCATGCTGCCCTACCTGAACCGGCACGGTTTTTTTGCGGAGGACGCGGCCACCGTGCAATCAGAATTACAGCTCACGGACACCTTATACCGCCAAGCGCTTGGGGTTATACAAGATTTAGACCCGGCCGGAGTCGGGGCGAAAGATTTACGAGGCAGCCTCATACTACAGCTCAAAAGAGTCGGCGAAAAGCGTGGGTTGCCCATGCTGCTGCTCAAGCACCACTGGGAAGCACTGGTGCACCACCGGTATGCTGAAGCAGCGCGCGCGCTGGAAGTAGAAGAAGAAGCAGTGCAGCTGGCTGCAGCCCGCATTGCCCGACTGAACCCGGACCCCGGCAGCGGATTCAGCCGAGCAGAGCTTAACGTCGTCACGCCCGATTTATCCGTTGATTTCGACGGAGCGGATTTCCAAATATCCTTGGCGGGTGCTGCCGACCCGCAAGTGGCACTTTCCGCTGAATACCGGGACATGATGGCGCAACACGCTGATAAAGCAGAGGTGCGGCAATTTTTGAGCCGATGCTTCCGCGAGGGACGCGAGTTTATACGTGTACTGGCAAACAGAAAAGACACGCTGCTGGCCGTTACCCACGCTGTCTGCGAGCGACAGAAAGAGTTTTTCCGCAAGGGGAAAGCACATATACGCCCTCTGAAGATGGAAGACATCGCGGAGGACACCGGCTTACACGTCTCCACCGTATCACGAGCCGTCCGAGGTAAATACCTGCGCTGCGCCTTCGGCGTGATGGAGCTACGCAGTTTCTTCACCTCCGGCATCAGCTCCGGAGAGGAGGAAACAACATCCGCAGCAAGTATACAACACCGAATCCGGCAATTGATAGCGGAAGAGCCCCCTGCCTCCCCCTTATCAGATGCCGATATTTGCGCCGCTCTGCAGACGCAAGGCATACGCGTAGCGCGCCGAACCGTGGCAAAATACCGCGAGCAACTGAAAATTCTGCCGGCTTCATTACGGAAAAGGCGTTGATTAGGCTCGACACGAGCGACGGGGTCGTGTATAATAGCACGCGTATGAATCCTCCAGCCATAGCCATTGACGGACCGGCAGCATCCGGCAAATCCACTGTTGCAAAACTGATAGCCAAAGAATTGGGCTACACGTTCATCAACACGGGCGCTATGTATAGAGCCGTCACATGGTACACCCTCAAGCAGGGCGTGAACCCGGCGGATACAGCCGCCGTTGTGGCACTTTTGCCCGGCATTCCCTTGGCTTTCGGCAAAGATGGCGCGGTTTCCACCGTGATGTGTGAGGGGCGCGTGCTCACGGATGAGCTCACGGAGACCGCTACCAATGAGAATGTGTCTGCCATTGCAGCCATTCCGGAGGTGCGAGCACTCTTGGTAGAGAAGCAGCGCGAATATAATCTCGCGGAACCGGTTGTGATGGAGGGTCGTGACATCGGCACAGTTGTATTCCCCAACACGCCGTTCAAATACTTTGTCACTGCCTCGGAGGAGGTGCGCGCTGCACGCCGCGCAGCCCAAGGCCTTACGGATTCCATCGCTGAGCGCGACCGCAAGGACTCCGCTCGCGCCTGCGCCCCGCTCACCCAGGCGGAAGATGCGCAGCTTGTTGACACCTCTGACCTCAGCATCGAACAGGTAGTAGCACACATCGTGGCCGACATCCGCAGCCGCATCTGATTTTTCTCTCTTCCATTACACATTACACACGCAGCATCATGGCATTATCAATGAATCCCGTGTATTTCCTCGGCTATCACCTTTTCAAAGGTTTGGCCAAGGCTGGTTTCAACCTCAAGGTCATCAACCGTGAGAAGCTGATTGACGGCAAGTCCTGCATCTACGTAGCCAATCACCAAAGCTTTCTGGATCCGCCCCTCATTGCCACCATTTTTGAGAGTCCGGTACATTTTTTGGCGCGCAAGACGCTGTTTGACCACTGGTTCATGAAGCGAGCTCTGCCGCTGTGCCATGCCCTGCCCATCGACCAGAAGCGCCCGGACCCCGGCAGCATCCTCAAGGTGCTGCGCCATGTGAAAGAGGGCGGCAGCATCGTCATCTTCCCGGAGGGCGCTCGCTGCCCTGACGGCAAGATTCACGATGCCATGCCCGGCATCGGCCTGATTCTCAGCAAGCTCATCGGTGTGCCGGTGCAGCCGCTGCGCATTGAGGGCGCTTATGATTGCCTGCCCATTCACAGCAGCAAGCTGCGTTTCCGCCCCATCTCCATCAGCGTGGGTGACCCCATTCCCTTCACCCCGGAAGAGCTGAAAGCCCGTGGCCGTGAGGCTCAGCTGAACATCGGCAAAAAAATCATGGATGCCATTAAGGCGCTGCCAACGCAGCCCTGAGGCCACAGCAGCCCAGCATGTTGACCGCCCTGCGCTTGCGCAACTTCCGTTGCTACTCCACCCTCAACTGGGAAATCCCCGCTGAGGGTGCCTTGCTTATAGGCAGCAACGCGCAGGGGAAAACCAGCCTGCTGGAAGCTATATGCTTTGCGCTCACCCTGCATACCCCGCGAACGGCGCGCATGGATAGGCTTGCCACGCATGGGATGGACAACTTCGGGCTATCGCTTGACACGCTGAACGGCACGCGCCGCCTGCTGTGGCAGCAAAAGCGATTGCAAATGACGCATGATGGCATTCCCTGCAAGGATTTTGCGGATTATTTAGCGGATGCTCCGCCCGTAGTGTGGCTGGGCAATCAGGACATTGCCATGGTAACGGGCAGTGCGGAAGAGCGACGCGCCTACTTGGATTTTCTGGGGACACAATGGCACCCGGGATACCGGCAAGCGCTGAGAGAGTACCGAAAAGCCTTAAAATCCCGCAATCTCCTGCTGCGTAACCCACGCCGCACGCGTGAAACGCTGCGTAGCTTTGCGGCACTGCTCTGTCGCTACGGCGAGCAGCTTTACTACCTGCGCGAGCAGCTGCTGTTACTGCT
This sequence comes from uncultured Akkermansia sp., assembly GCA_904501955.1. GTDB lineage: Bacteria > Verrucomicrobiota > Verrucomicrobiia > Verrucomicrobiales > Akkermansiaceae > Akkermansia. Next base: position 63,747 of record CAJGCY010000001.1, read on the forward strand.
GCGCCCGCATATACGCCACTACCACCTCGCCATTTCCGGAGGTTATGAGGAGGTAAGCCTCCGCTACAAGCCCGGCGCAGCCCTACCTCTGGAGGAGGCATTCGAGCAAGCGCTGGAGGCGGATGAACGCGCGGGATTTACCACCGTAGGCCCGCATCGAGATGATTTTGAGCTCTATATCGACGGCCGAGCGGCGGCGGATTTCGCCTCCGAAGGGCAACAGCGAACCCTTGCCACAGCCATGGTTCTGGCACAGGCCGGTCTGTTGCAAGAGCAAACCGGGGCAGCGCCGGCTCTGTTGATAGATGACATCTTCGGGGAGCTGGACCCTCACCGCAGGCGGGCACTGCTGGCACAGCTACCGGAGGATTCGCAAATTTTCATCACCACAACGCATACGGATTGGCTGCAAGACACCCCTGCTCCCGTACCCTTGCTCCACATTGAGCAAGGCACCATTCGGCAGTCAAGCTAACGGTGGGAAAATTAGGTTTGCATACCAAGCATGTAAGCCTTATACTGCACCGTATGCCTACAGAGTCCCAACCCTCCCATTACAGAGCTCATTTTGTCATTATTTTCTTGTTGGTAAGCTTTAACCTACGCATGGCGTTCTCAGCAGCGGATCCGCTGTTGGTGTTTCTGATGCGGGATTTGGGGTTAAGCATCAGCGATGGCGGGTTATTCGGGTTACTGCCCATCATGTCATTGGGTATAGCCGCTCCCTTGGGCGCGTGGTGCAGCCGGCTCATCAGTCCCCGCAAACTCATCATCTATGCCTTGTTAGGCTCACTTGTTGGCGTAGTGTGGCGCAGTTACGGGGGAATTCTCGGTTTATTCGGCGGCACAGTCATTATCGGCTTGGGCTTAGGCATGGCAGGCTCCGTTATTCTGGGCGTGGTCAAACAAGTATTGCCGGATAAGCTGCCGGAATTGATGGGCGCCTACACCGCATGCATCAGCTTGGGTACGGCAGTGGGAGCGGGGAGCTCTGCGCCGCTGGCGCTTGCTCTCGGTGGCTGGCAACACGGGCTGGTATTCTGGGGGTTACCATTGTTGTTCGCCGCCGTGTTGTGGACAGAGCTCACTTTACAAACAAGACATACCACATTCCCACACAGAACGGTAAAAGCCCCTATGGCTCCGCTATTTCGGCAGCCACGGGCACGCATGATAACTTTGTTTTACCTCTTTCGCGTGGCAGGCGCATGGCTGCTCATTGTATGGATGGCTACCCTTATGCGTGAGCGCGGGTTACCCATAGTGGAGGCGGGATTAGTTCTCTCACTCTCCACGGCGTGCCAAATCCCCGGCTCTCTGCTGTGTGGCATGCTGCTACGGCAGCGCAGCAATATGCGCAAGTTGATGTTCGGTGGTGTTTTCCTGAGCATTGTGGCATGCTGGGGCTTGCTGGAAGCCCCCTTGCAACTATGGATAGTCTTTGCCCTACTGCTGGGGCTGGGCTTGGGCACCGTATTCTCTATCGGCATGACTCTTATCACGGAAAGCGGGGCGGATGAGAGCGCCACCATCGCGCTTTCCGGCATGGCTCAGGGCATCGGCTTCACCTGCGGCGGGGCACTGGCATGGCTCTGTGGTTTGTGCATGGAGCTGCCACACAGAGACCTGTGGTTTGCCACCACCTACACAGCTCTGGCTCTGTTGGGCTTACTGTGTGGTTTGCGTACCATACGCAGTGGAGTTTCTCAGAGCACCTCGCTCCACTGAGGTGCGGGCTGCGGCTCTGCAAGCTCGCAAATGCGGTCAATCATACGGTTCCAGTGCTCTTCACCCTGCTCAATCTCAATGTGAATGCGCAAGAAATAGATGGGCACCTCCATTTCACCGGGTTTAAGGAAGCGTACAGCGTCTTTCTCCGTGGTGACAATCAAATCCATTGCGCGCTCTGCACAGCGGTCTACAAACTGCTCCAAATCTTCTTGGTCAAACCAATAGTGGTCAGGGTAACGGCGGCGAATCTCCACATGAGCCCCCAAGCCTTCCACCAAGCCCTCGAAGCTCTCCGGGCGGGCAATGCCACTCATGCAGGCCACATATTTATCCTTGAGGAAGCTAAGCGGCTTACGTTCACCGGTAAACAGGTTTTCCAGATGAGCCGGGGCGTGGTTGGTCACGATGATGTCCGCCACCTTATTGTATTTGCGAATGGTGGAAATGAGCTCGCCCTGAGGCTTACCACCGCTCTTGGTCAGGATGATGTAGCTGGCGCGTGCCAGACTGGAGCGCGGCTCACGCATGGTACCACGTGGCAGCAGTGAGCCGGTACCGAAGGGGAAACCGCAGTCAACCAGCACAATATCAATCTCATGCTTGAGCTTGAGGTACTGCATACCATCATCCAGAATCAGAGTATTGCAGCCCAATTGCTCAATGGCGAATATGCCGGACTTCACTCGGTCTTTGTCCACCAGCACAGCCACGCCATCCAAGTTGCGCGCGAGCATGAAAGGCTCATCACCGGCGTACAGCGGCCCCAAATAGCGGGTTGTACCGTCGCTGGCAATCTTCGGCAGGTTCTTTACCGGCTTACCCTCAGCATCTTTCCACTCCTGAGGTTCATCTAAGGGCTCACTCTTATAGCCACGTGTCAAAATGGCACATTTACGCCCACGGGATGCCAGCGTGCGCGACAAAAACTCCACCACGGGGGTCTTACCCGTACCACCGGCCGTTATGTTACCCACACTCACCACAAAGGTGCTCAGATACCGCACCGTCTTAATGCGGCGGGTAAACAGGAACAAGCGCAATTTGACCAATATATAGAAGAAAAAGGACGCAAAGCGCAGCGCGCACTTCATCATCCACGCACGGAAGCCTCGGGCGCGCCCGAATACTACTTCGGTTCCCCACTCAGCAAACTCATCCATGCGCGATTTCATCACGTTGTATTCTACGCCCTGCACCACGCCATGTCAAGCATTCTCTTGTGTAAACTGTACCAAATGCATGCTCAATTTCACTGATGCGTGCTTTACCTCCGGGCTCAACAGAGCAAAATTAACATATTTTATGGCTTAATACTCACTTTTTGCTTGCATCCGTGTAGCGTTTTTGCTATTCTTATTGGTGCAGAAAGGAGATAAACCTATGAAAAACATCAAAAAAACGCTTCAATCCATATTGCTTGCATTGTTTGTGATGTGCAGCGCGATGAGCGCCATGCACGCCGATGCTGCAACATACGATGACGACAGCCCTCGCAGCGAAAAAGACGAAAAGAAGGCAAAATCCAATGTTCGCCGCATCAAGGTGTTGCGCAAAAAACGCGACAATTACATCGAACAGATAGAGTTCCATTACTTCAAGATGGAGCTGCACGACCGCTGCCGCGACTGCTCCGCCAATTGCCGTAAGCAAGATGCTACCGGCGCGTGCCGCCACTGGGTGCGTGACAAGTTCAAGGGCGAAGGGCGTTACCACCGCGTATGCCACCAGTTGCCGGATGATAACCGACGCGAGGCGGGTATCGACCAAGCGATTTCTTCCATTGAAAACAAGGTTGAATCCATCATCAAAGCCGTTGACAAAATCAACGACCAGATTGAGGAGCTGAAAAGCAGTTTATCAGCTGAAGAACTGGCCGAATTGGGGGATGATGATGTCACCCTCCCCTCCCCGCCGGAAATACGTAAGCGCACCAGCCCGTGCGATAGTCCTTGCGGCACGCCGAAAAAGGGTAAGAAAAAGCGCCGCAAATAATTCATCCTCCTGCACACCTCCGTTTTTCATCAACCGCGCCTGTGAGCCACCCTCACCGGCGCGTTTTTTTAACAGCCCGATAAATCGGAAGTTGACTTATTAGAAGTTCCTCACTATCATTCTCCGGAGCCGAATTCTTCCGCGAGAGCAGCTTCTGCTCGCTCAATCTCCACGGAAAGCTCCTCCCAGCGGGAGAAGAGAGCCTCCGACTCACGCTCCAGTTGTTGGTAAGACTGCGTGAGCTCCATGAGCTTTTGGTTATCGGACATATTTTCGGGCTTCTCCAGCTCCGCAGAGATGGCCGTTTTGAGCTCATCCTTTTCCGCAATTTCATTTTCCACCTGTTCCAAGGCAGTTTGGAGGGGCTTGAGCACACGCGTACGGCGCTCGCGCTCTTGAGCACGGGCACGGCGGGCGTCTTTTTTGTTTTGCGGGCTTACAGGTGCTGCGACCCCACCATTTTGAGCTGTAGGCTGAGCCTCTGATTTCAATCGGCGTTCTTCAGTCTCTACACTTTCAATGTATTGGCTGACATTGCCATGGAAAAGGCGCGGGGGCAAACCGGGGCGGAACTCCAACACCTTGTTGACGATGGGGTCCAGGAAGCGGCGGTTGTGTGATACAATGCAGTAAGAGCCGGGGTACTCCGCGAGCGCGCGCTGCAGCACATCCTGACTCTGGAAGTCCAAGTGGTTAGTCGGCTCGTCCATAATCAGGAAGTTTGCCGGCTTAAGCAGCATGCATACCAAAGCGACACGTGAGCGTTCACCGCCACTCAGCACGCCGATTTTCTTGAACACATCATCCCCTCGGAACAAGAAACAGCCCAAGATATTGCGCACCAAGGGGCGCGTGTTGCGGTCCGCAGCAGCTTCCACACACTCCAGCACGGTCTGCTCATTGTTGAGCACATCTGCATGCGTCTGTGAGAAGAATGCCACCTGCGTATGGTGACCGAAGCTGAAGGCACCGCTATCCGGCTCTTCCGTGCCGGAAATAAGGCGGGTGAAGGTGGATTTACCTGAGCCGTTCACACCGACGATGGCGATGCGGTCGCCCTTATCCATGCGGAAATCATAATCCTGCAGCAGGCGGATGGGTCCGTATGCCTTGCAGGCTTTCTCCAGTTTCACCACGGTATTACCACCGGGTGGCGGCGGGGGGAAATGGAAACTCATCACGGCATCGTCATCCTCCACCTCAATGAGCTCAATCTTCTCGAGCTGTTTGAGACGACTCTGCGCTTGGCTGGCTTTGGATGCCTTGGCGCGGAAGCGGTCGATGAACGCCTGAGTTTTGGCGATTTCTCGCTGTTGCGCAGCGGCTTGGCGCTGCAACACCTCTTTGCGGGCTTTGCTTTCTTTCAGGTAAAAAGAGAAATTACCGGAGTACTCCTCCGCACGCCCGTGGTGGAAAGCAATGGTGCGCGTTACCAAGCTGTCCAGCAAGGCAATATCATGGCTGATGATGCAGATGGCACCACGGTAATTGCGCAGGTTTTGCTCCAGCCAGCGTTGGCTCTGTATGTCCAAGTGGTTGGTCGGCTCGTCCAGCAGCAATACCTCAGGCTCTTGCAGCAACAGCTTGGCAAGGGCTATGCGCATCTGCCAGCCACCGGAAAACTCACCGCAATCGCGCTCAAAATCCGCAGCGGAGAAGCCCAAGCCTCGCAGAATGGACTCCGCCCGAGGACGCAGGGCGGCGGCATCGCGGTCTTGCAGCTGTAGCTCCAAGTGGCCGATTTCCTCCAGCGTGTCGCGATACTCGGGAGAGCTGCTATCCATTTGCTGCAGCTCAGCGGAAAGCTCATCCACCACCTGCTGCAACTCCACAATGTTACCGACGGAACCCATTACCTCCGCCAGCAAGGGAGCCCCGCTGATGTGGATGCCATCCTGCGGCAAATAGCCTACCTGCGTATGCCGGGGCAGCAGTACCTTACCGTGGTCCGGCTGCAATACACCGACCACACACTTCATCAGAGTGGATTTACCGGCACCGTTCTGCCCCGCAAAAGCGATACGCTCCCCTCGTTCAACAACGAAGGAGAGCGAATCAAAAAGGACACGCGGTCCGAACTCGATATGCAAGTCCTGTACCGCGAATACCATTACTTACGCAGTTTGCTGTTCCAGCGGGTGATGTTGGCAGCCTGCTCCTCAAAGAGGTCGCTGCAATCATCATGAATCTCAATGCTGATGATGTTGTCACCCTGGCGGATGTCATTCACCACCTCTTGGTCGGCAGCGCTGACAACTTCACCGAAAATGGTGTGCTTGCCGTTCAGCCAATCCGTGGGCACGTGCGTAATGAAGAACTGGGAGCCGTTGGTGCCCTGGCCGGTCCAAGTCTTGCCGGCGTTTGCCATTGCAAGCAAACCGGGGCGGTCGAACTTCAGGTCCGGGCGGCACTCATCATCAAACTTGTAGCCGGGGCCACCACAGCCTGTACCCTCAGGGTCACCACCCTGAATCATGAAATCAGAAATCACACGGTGAAAGCTCAGCCCATTGTAAAAGCCCTTGCTTGCCAAGTTCAGGAAGCTGGCTGCCGTCATCGGGGTTTTGGATGCAAAAACAACAAGGTTGATGTCACCCTTGTTCGTCTTCATCGTGATCTTTTTGTCTGTTGCCATGCGCAGAACATACCAACTCCTCCGACTTTTGGCAAGAGTAAAGCGTGGCATACCGCCCGATAAATGGGGTTTTATCCGCCATCGTTCGAGCATCGTTGAAAACTTTAATTCCGTCGTAATTTTGAGGTTGACTTTCCGAGCTGCGAGTCGTAGCATTACAGATGATGTTGAAACCTCGTTTTTTCCTTTCAACGGCATTGAGCCTCGTATGCGCAGCGCTTTCTACCGCCACTGCGGAGGATGTGCTCACTTGGGTGGGAGGCAAGAAAGCGAAGTGGATGCTAGACAGTCCCCTTGGCTGGGCAGAGGCGCAGACTTTCACCGCGGGCAGCTCCGTATTATTCAACACCAAGGGCTCCGTGACGATTGCCGGAGAAGTTGCGCCTGCCGATATCGTGGTGGACATCGCGAAAGCACTTGCGTTCAAAACATCATACAACAAGAAAACCTCCACCTACAGCGGAGCTATCACCGGGGAGGCATCACTGACCAAGCGAGGCAACGCGACTTTGACGCTCAATCAGTTCAACACCTACTCCGGAGGCACTTGGCTGGAAGCCGGCACGCTGAAAGCCACCTCCGCGACCTCATTCGGCTCAGGGGATATCACGCTTCAGGGTGGCACGCTGCATCTGAACAGTAAAGCCATTGGCAACGACATCAACCTTGACGGCGTTGCTGCTGCGACCAAAGGAAAGAACTACAGGGGTGTATTCACGCTGCAAAGTGGAGAGCTACTCAAAGGCTCCCTGCTTAATATCCGTGATGAAGCCACGCTGCTGGGTGGCACCATAAGCGGCACGCTCAGCGGTGCCGGTTCTGTACGGGTATGCGGTGAGGTAGCAATATCCACCACCGGCAAATTAACGGTGGATGAGCTCCTGATAGAAGACAGACTCACGGCCTCATCCAAAGGCTTGCAGATGAACGCAAAAAGCTCAGTCATCACCATTGATGCCGCAAGCTTCATTTCCGCCGGCAAAGTGAGCGCTTACTCCCTGCAAATGACGGATGGCTCAGCAGAATTACTGGGTGAAAAATCCGCAGCTTTGACACTCAAAGATGTGCTGCATATTCGCAAGGGCAGTGACTTGTTACTCAACGGGAAACTGAGCAGCGGCTCACTCATTCTGACAGACAGCACTCTCAGGCTCCGCGCAGCTGCGCCGCAAAGCGTCAGCATCAAAAATGACGCGGTCATTCACAATAGTGATATGCAGGTGAACGGCAAAATGACCGTCGGCAATCTCGGCATGGAGCACGCTACTCTCTACCTAACGGATGTCAGCGCCAAGCATAAAGCTCAAAACCTGACCTGCAAGGGCATGCTGCATTTGGCGGAGGGTGCAAGTATCTCTCTGAACGGTAAGCTCACGACTAAAGACCTGAAAGTCAGTTCATACAGCCATGCAAGCCTTAATTTCACGTCCACCAAGTTCAGCACCATTACGGTGAACAATTCGCTCACCATCTTCGGAACACTGGATTTGAACCTCTGCTGCGATTTGCAGCCGGGCAAGGAAGTAAAGCTATTCACCTTCAAAACATTCGCCGGTGATTCCTCTCATCTTCTTACCCTGCTGGGCTTGGAGGATGCCGGGGTCGAGCTCAAACTGAACAAAAAGCACATCTCCATGGAGATTGTGGACGTAAAGCAGTGGGATGCTTACGTGGCGGAAAACTTGGAGGAATGGGAGGAAACCATACCGGAGCAAGTGCTTGCAAGCACCCCTGCACCGTTGACGGCTTCCATTGAGCCACTGCTGGCGAAGGTGGCGGATGCGCTGGTGCAAAGCACTTGGGGCACGGTGGGCGCATCTCGCGCTTTCGGCGAGGCGATTGACACCCATGGCCGCAACGCCACGCTGTTGGATGATGGTAAAGGAGCTGCATGGCTTTCCGTGATGGGAGGCAGCAGCCGCATTTCCTCCGCAGAGGAGCACAATGGGGCGGATTTCACCCTATCGGGCGCAGCCTTCGGTGTGGAGGGCCGTGTGGGTGAGAAATCCACGCTCGGGGTGGCTGTGGGCAACAGTTGGGGCAAGGTGAGCACCTTCTCCGCCTTCCCGGTGGACCAAGATTCTATGCACGTGGGCATTTACGGCAACCATACGCTTACCAAGAGCCTGACGCTGAGATGGATAGCAACACACACCCGCACGGAGAGCGAGGCAAGCATCCTCGGCGCACCCTACGGTTGGTCTCAGGATGCTCTGCAGCTGGATGCCCGCCTGACCTGGGGCAAGAGCATCAGCGACAAGACCGCCGTGAGCGCCTTTGCAGGCTTGCAGTACCTTACAACTGACAGCGGGGAGTGCGCAGGCCTCAAGACAGGCTCGCTGCAGAACCTCCGCGCGGAGCTCGGCGTGGGTGCCAGCCACAAGCTGGATGAAAGCACGCTGGTATTCGGTGAGTTGAGCTTCATCGGCGACATGGTGCGCAATAACCCAACCGCCACCATCGGTGACTACAGCACGCACGGCACGAACCCCGGTCGTATGGGTGTGAACCTCAGCGTAGGTGCCCAGCACCGGCTTTCCGAAGATTGGAGCGTGAACGCCTCCTACAGCCTGGAGCTCATGGAGAACTGCACGGGCCACAGCCTGAACGTGGGAGCGAGCTACAGCTTCTAAAACACGCCACACAGCATATTTCAAGCGCGTAGGGGATGCCCCTACGCGCTTTTGCTTCCCGAGGGAGCGATAAATCGGAATTTGAAGGGGGCATAGTGGGGCAATTTTGCGAGCGCCAGCGCCTGCCTCGGCGTAGCTGCTCAGCAGCGAAGACGGGAGCCTAAATTTGAGCCCCGGAGGGGCGCTATAAAATAGCCCGGCGGCGGAGCCCCGCAAGGGGCGGAACCCCGGGAAAAGGCCACAAAAACAAATGCGAACCCCGGAGGGGTGGCATAAAGCGTGGCTCGGAATACGGCATTGTTTCAAAATTCCGCAAACACCAAAAACACGCGCCCACACCGGCTCGGAGCTCCCGTCTTCGCGTCTCGCTTCGCTCGCTTGCTACGCCGTGGCCAGCCGCTTCGCTACGGTCCTCGCCATTATATGTCACCACAGGTTCCCTAGGTTCCATTTCCTTTTTTGTTGCTATACAGGGGTTCCGTTCGCTTGCGCTCACTCCACCGCCTGCCTAACGTCCGTCGCCCTAAAGGGCTCTGAATTCCGCTCGCTAGCGCTCGCCAACTTCCGATTTATCGCGCAGAGGGGAACCTAATAACACCCATCAATCAAACAAGGAGGGATAGGACTTCTTGGCGAGCTCTTGCGAGAGGTTGCGGATGGTGTAGCTATCCTCGGCTTGGAGTGCTTGTTCTGCCATAGCTCGGCACTCCTCGTAATTGAGGTGGCGGATGGCAAAACGAATAAGAGGCAAGAGGTGAGTGCCGACGGAGAGCTCCGTGGCGCCCAAGCCTACCAGCAAGGGGATGAGGTTGATATCACCGCCCATTTCACCGCAAATGGCGGTGGGGATACCGGCGGAAATGGTTTGACGAATCATGCGGATAACGCCGGGGTGCGTGGGGCGGAACATGCTTGCCACGCGGAAGTTCACGCGATCCACCGCAATGGTGTACTGGGTGAGGTCATTCGTACCGATGGAGAAGAAATCCACATGGCGGGCAAGCACATCCGACATCATGGCGGCACTGGGCACCTCAATCATGATGCCCACGCGCATATTCTCATCATAAGCCAAGCCACGCTCGCGCAGTTCGGCTCGGCAATCCGCCAAAAGCCCCTGCACTTCATTTACCTCCGTAATGCCGGAGACCATGGGGAACATAACGCCTACCTTGCCATGGGCGGAGGCGCGGAGAATGGCTCGCAACTGCTCTTTGAACACCTCCGGGCGGCTGAGGGATACACGAATACCGCGCCAGCCGAGGAAGGGATTATCCTCCTTTTCCTCCAGCACCTCGAAGGGCAGCTTGTCGCCACCGGAATCAAGCGTACGGAAAATGACCTCATGTGGGGCGCAGCTCTCTACCAAACTGCGGTAATGAGCGTACTGTGCCTCCTCATCCGGCAAGCTGCCACCGCCCAGCAAGAAAAACTCCGTGCGGTACAAGCCCACGCCCTCTGCGCCACTGCGCTGAATAGCGCCGTATTCATGCGCAAACTCCACATTGGCAGCCAAGCGAATACGGCGACCGTCAAGCGTTTCGGCCGGTAAATCCTTCAGTTCAGAGAGGGCGGCATACGCCTTCTCTTTCTCCGCCTGCAACTCACGGTAATGCGTCAGGGTTTCCTCTGTGGGATTCAGTATCAGCAAGCCATTGTAACCATCCAACACGGCTTGGCACCCCACGCGGGAATCCATCACCAAATGCTGCACGCCCACCACGGCTGGAATGCCCAGAGAACGGGCAAGAATAGCCGTGTGTGATACCGCAGAGCCTACCTCCGTCACAAAACCGAGCACGGTGCGGGGGTCGAGGTCAGCCGTATCACTGGGAGTCAAATCATAGGCTGCAAGCACGTAGGGGTTACAGCCACAAGGGCCCACTGCTGGCGCGGCGGTGAGTGGAGCGGGTGCCATATTCTTGAGCACACGCTGGAGCACATCCCCGATATCCGTCACACGGGAGCGCAGGTAGGCATCATCCACGTGGCGCATCACCTCCATAAAGTTCTGCACGACCGCATAGTATACAGCCTCAATATTCTGCATACGGCGAGGAAACTCCTTACGCAGCTTATTCAGAATGGTGCGGTCACGCAAAAACAACAGGTGTGCGTCAAAAATGGCAGCCTCCGAGGCGCCGGAAAGGTGCTCTACCCTTTCCTTGAGTGTGTGAAGCTCCTCCTCCGTGCGAGCCAAAGCGCTTTCAAAACGCTCCCACTCACGCTCCATCTCCGTTGGCAGAATATTGCGCGTAGCGGGGGCGGAACATCCGCGAGCCTCTACACGCAAACAACCGACAGCAATACCGGGAGAGACCGGTATGCCTTTCATTCTGCGCTCAAAAGATTCCGACATGAGGGGCAATGCAGGAGAAATGCTTTACGGAGGAGCTTCGTTTTCAGCAGGAGGGGGGAATCAATCCTCGCCGAACTTGTTCTGCACAAGCTCTTCAAGCGCAGCAATGGCTTCCGCCTCGTCAGAGCCCTCCACCGTTACGTTAATAACGGCGCCACAACCGACGGCAAGCATCATTAATCCCATAATACTTTTTCCATCAACGGATTCATCATCCTTTTCCACTGTAACATCAGACTGAAAACGACTGGCGACACGCACGAACTGAGCAGCCGGGCGCGCATGAATTCCGAGTTTGTTGAGAACGGTGAGTTTCTTAGTAATCATATAGTCTAGTATTCCTGTTTGCTGTTTGCTAGTATACGCCATGAAGCGCGCCATGGCGAGCTTTTTTTTACGAAAAGGCAGCATTTTTACCGCTAAAAGCTCACTTGCCGGGTGGAATTACTGCAACGCCCGCTCCGTTGCAGGCGGAGCGGGCGTATAACAGCGTTTTTTGCAGCGCAAAAATCAATCCTCATCCGGGCAAAGCTCGGTAAGCAGCGCCTCCAAATCCGTCTTCACGGATTCGCGCGTCGCAAGGGTCTTGAGCTCCACCTGCGGGTACTCTGCACCGACCACCACAGCATAGCGGGCGCCGATTTTCTCTGCGCGCTTGAGCTGGTTGCCCATCTTGGCAGGTGAAAGCGGCAAATCCACACGCAAACCGGCATCACGCAGGGTGGACGCGAGGGCGAGCATCTGCATGCGCATCTCAGGAGCAGCAAGCACGAGGCAGACATCGCATGCATTGGGGCGTACCGCTGCATCGCGCAGGGCACGGGCGGCGGGGCATGCCTCAATCAAGTGCGCAATCACGGCGTCACCCATGGCGAAACCGGTAGCAGGCATATCCACCGCACCATTAGAGAGGGTGGACACCAAGCCGTTGTAACGGCCACCGCCGGCTACGGCGCGCAGGTTGTGCCCCTTGTCGAAAATCTCGAACACAAGCCCGGTGTAGTATGCCAAGCCTCGCACCACGTACAGGTCGAGCTTCACGTACTGAGCCAAGCCGCGAGCCTCAAGCTCTGCCAGCACGGCATCATAGCGCGGGGAGCAACCGGCAGGCGGATTCTGGATGAACGCCTCGATATCCGCACGCTGCATGCCGAAGGCATCCAGCTTCTTCTGGCTTTCCTCGGGGCGGTCACGCTCAAACTTATCAATGATGGCGAGGAAGTCACCCACCTGCTCCTCCGGCACACCGTGCTCAGCAGCATAGCGAATCCACACCTCGCGGTCGCTCACGCGCACCACAAAATCATTCTCCGTGAAGCCGAACTCGCGCATGCAGTCAATGGCAAGCGCTATCAACTCCGCATCAGAGCCCTCGCCTGCCTCGCCGAGGATGTCCGCATTGAACTGCACGAACTCACGCAGGCGGCCCTTCTGCGGCTTCTCGTAGCGGAAGCAGGAGCCAATCTCGAACCACTTGAGCGGTTTGGTGTACTCGCGCTGGTAAGCAGCGGCAATACGCCCGAGGGATGCCGTCAGCTCCGGGCGCACGGTAATGTCTCTCTCCCCTTGGTCCACAAAGCGGAAGAGCTGCGTGGGCAGCTCGCCACCGGACTTCTTGAGGTATAGCTCCGTAGCCTCGAGGGTCGGGGCTTCCCACTCCACAAAGCCATAGCGGTGCGCCACTTTTCGCCACGTGTTGAAAAGGTAGGCGCGCAAAGCATATTCCTGCGGTGCAAAATCGCGGAATCCCGTCAACGGCTGAAATCTGGCATCAGGCATAACTAATAAAATAATAATTTACGGGGGCTGATTATACACGCATTCGGGCAATTGTCAACAGGATTACGATGCCCAGACACCTCTATCCCTGTCAAAGCGAGGCATAAAGAGCACAATTTCTCGTTGCAATTCTGCATCTGATTGTATAGAATAGGCGCATGAAGAAGTGGCATAAGCGAACCATCACCATTTTAATACTCGGCATTGCCGGTACTGCTGCACTGGGGCTTAACCCCATGTTCACGGACGATACGGCCGGTATGTATAACGGAGCGTTCCGCAATTACTCGGAGTTAAGCCCGGATGAACGCAATAGCAGCATGCAGTTTGATTACACTTGGAAACTGACGGACCACCCGAACCACACCGTTCTGGAGGGTGATGTCTCACACCATGCCTTCCTGCTGCTCAAAGATGCCGAATGGAAATTCCGCATCCACACAGAAAACGGCAAATTGAAGGTCGATTACAACACGCCGGTTCTGCAGGCTCAGGATGACGCCATGCATTGCGACACCAAATATGCCGTTGATTTCAGCGGCACCACCGTACGCCGCCGTCCCAACGGGGAGTTCGTGTTAGAGCACCACCTTTACCTGACTTGCGATGTCACGCTGACTCCTACTTTTTGGAGGAAGCCTATCAACACCATCGCCCGCCAACACCTCGTCATTGACGTAGCTCAAGGCACGGCGGATTTGTATGAATACGCGCCATCAGACCTGGCACGTAACATGCACATCGTAAAGGATAACAAACCGGCCCTTCTCCCGTCACGCTATTGTGGCACGGAGCGTGAGCAAGCCTTACAGCACCTCCTCTACGATTTTTCGGATTTGTGTAAAAACCCGGACACGCACCTGCTGCAACAGTACCAATCTCGCGCAGAGCAATACATCTCCCGCCTCTGCTCCGCGGATAAAGCTTGGCCGGACTGCTGGGAAGAGGCTGCCCCGGAAGCCTTACGTGCCGCCCAACTCATCGAGCAAACTATTTCTGAGCTGCACAAAAATGACTACTATGGCTCGAACTCGCTCAAAAACTTCATTGACAGCGAAATCTTCACGCGCATTTTCGGCGCAGAGTTTACCTTAGATGATAAATCCGAACTCGATTTCGGATTCGGCTCCGGCACGGATAACATTGAGTTTGAG
>CAJGCY010000002.1 GCA_904501955.1 uncultured Akkermansia sp.
CACCGTGCTGATGCATGCTGCCTGCAGCGGTAATGCGGAGTGTGTGCGCTTGCTGCTGGCTGCGGGGGCGGATGTGAATGCCCACAATGACCATGAGAACGCTCTGTTGTTGGCTTCTTGTGTAGAATCGGTGGAATGTGCACAGTTGCTTCTTACTGCCGGTGCAGATGCACATGCTGTTACATCGCTCGGTAGAACATGTCTGCACTATGCTGCACGGTGCGGCAGTGTAGATTCCTTGAAGTTTCTGCTCGACTTGGGGCTGAATGTGAATGCTGCTGATAATGAGGGGACCACCGCTCTGATGTGTGCTGCTATGGGCGGGCATCCGGAGTGCGTGTACCACCTTATCTCCGCCGGTGCGGATGTGAATGTTGTGCGAGAATCCGGAGAAACGGCGCTGCTATATGCTATCGACAGCGCATCCGCTGAGTGTATGCGCTTGCTGCTTGATAACGGAGCATTGCTGCCTACCTCCGGTAAAATGTACGGAGCTGCTCTGCGCCACATCGCCGCGAAAGGTCAGACCGAGTGCTTAACAATGCTCTTGGATGGCTGCTCTGATTTGAAGTCGCGTACAGCTGATAGTGCTGCAGCACTGTGCAGTGCTGCGCGTAATGGGCATGCTGAGTGTTTGCAGATGCTGCTTGACGCCGGCGCGGAGGTAAACCCGAGTGCTGATGCCCCTTTACCTTTGTCTGCTGCCGCAGAATATGGCTGCGTAGATTGTGTGAAGCTCCTGCTGGCTGCCGGTGCCGATGTGAATGCCACATATGATGGGTGGACTGCGCTCATGAGTGCCGCAAGCAAGGGAAAAATTGAATGTGTGAAGCTTCTCATAGACGCCGGGGCAGACCTGAATCACAAGGACCGCCACAATTACAGCGCCTTGTACTACGCCGCTTACCACGGCCATTTCCGCTGCGTCTCGCTCCTCCGTGCCGCCGGTGCCGAAGGTCGCTACCAGGCTGATGAGATAAAACGCAGGTAATGTGGGGATGATGGAAGCCTTGGATAACAAATAAGGAAAATCATTTGGGATTTCTGGTCGGCCGTTTCAAGGGCGCAAGTTCTTTTCTGTACAATAAATTGAAACGTGCCGGGAGGGTGGCGGATATAGGGAATCATCTGTGGCAGCTTGATTATTGGGATGATTTGATTTCAAGCGATGATGAGTTGAGTCGCTATGAACGCTATATCCTCGCAAATCCGCGGAATTGGACTCGCGACCGCTGGGGGGCAGTGACTCAGTATATGCTGGGGGATGATTCGCTCTTGGATGTACCGAAGTGGGCATTTGTGGCATCGCAGGGGGATGGAGCTTCGGAATTTGTTCCTCGTCGCTTCATCGTTTCGGAGCACGGGACTTTCTTGTCTCGGCGTAGCCGCGAGGCGAAGACGGAAGTCCCGAATGCCGCCCTGATATCCACGTTTACAAGTGCTCATGAGCGGGCGGGCTGAGGTGCGCCTTGGCGAATAAACGGCGCATCGTTCACGTTTGCCCGCAGGGGAATTCCTGCGGCTGAGTCACTTTCTGCGGAGCAGAAGCTCGCTCTTGAATAAGAAGGTTGCGACCTTGTGCAATGAAAAAGTGCTCCGGCAAGCGATGGAAGTTTGGGTGGGTGATATTTCGCCCAACGGGATGCTGGCCTCACTGCTTGAGACCCTGAATCAGGAAGCCCGAGCATGAAAAAGCCCGGGCTTCCGTGTGTGTGCATTTGGATGTTGGCTAGTTTTAAGACTCTTGTCTCTCCTGCAGCTTATCCACCGTGTAGGTGAGCACTTGGGCTTTACCTTCGCGCGGGCAGGAGATGAGGGAGACGGTGATGGCCTGAGTGGGTAGACTGAAGGCGGAGCTGATGAGCTCTCGGTAGCTGCGCATTTGGTGGGCGTAGTGGGCGAGGAGCCATGACTCAAACGAGTCGTAACCATCGCGGGGACCGGGTTTGTTGGTCTTGAAGTCGATGATGTGCGCAGCTACCACCTGACCGTCGTCATTATGGGTGAGCACCAGGCGGTCAATGGTGGCGGAGACCCACTCGTCTTTGTCGTTAATGGCCTCCACAGCTTGCTCATTGTACACCTCTTGCCCCGTTTGGTGGGTGAAGAGTGCTGCGACATCCTCCTGTTGCAAGGCTCGGTGTACCACGGCTTGCTCATCATTTTGCGGGGCGGAGAAGGGGAGTTTTCCGGCAGCGTTCAGCCACAGGATTTGTTCCCACGTTTCGTGCACCTTTCTGCCGAATTCTGCGCCATCCACGGAACCCCCGTACACGGCAGCGCGTGCGGGCTTGTCCTCCGCCTCCGTCAGCTGCTTATCTTCCGCAGCTGCCATCTGGGATGGGCTCACACGCTTACGGCGGGGGATGCCTGCACCCAGGGCGGGATTATCCGTTGTTTGCTGCGAGGAAGCGGTATTTTTATCCAGCTTTTCGTACCAATTTGCCTCACCTTTGAGCTTGAGAGTCTGCTCTTCGGTCATCTTGTCGAGAGTGAGCTCAGCCCCGGGTTTCATCAGAGCACAGGCTTGGCGGAGTAGACCGCTAACGGAGCGGGCAGATGCTTTCCAATCGTAGGTGATTTCGCCTGTTCTTTGGGCTACTTTAATTTCAAGTAGACGCGCACCGTGGCAGATGATGTAATTGGCGTGTTTGGCTCGGGTGACGGATACGTACAGCAGGTTGTACGCTTCTTTACGCTGCTGCTGTTGCCAGCGGCTTGCGAGCTCGGTGAAGGTGCTGCCGTAGTGAGGCCAATCAGCCTTACCGCCGGGGGGGAGGATGAGGGATTTATTGTCTTCGGAAATAAAGTACTTGAGCTCCGACTCCGCATCCACCGCCTTGGCTGCGGGGTAGGGGAGGATGACGGCATCAAACTCCAGCCCCTTGCTCTTGTGCATGGTCATAATCTGGACGGCACCGGCAGCGCCGGCTGCTTGCACGCTGAGGTTTTTCATGTGCAGCACCCAGTCCGCCAGAGCGCCCCCGTTGGTGTCAAAGGCGAGAGCCTCGTTCTCCCAACAGCGGATAATGACGCGGTTTGCTTCAGCATCTTCCGCCGGTAGGGTGGTGAACAACTTGCGAACCACACCATGGTAGCCGATGTTTTGCAGCTCTTGCAACCATTCGGCGTGTGATTTGTCTGATTCCCAACCGATATGAGCACCGAGGAAAGATGTTTTTGCCACATTGAGCGCGGCGGCGTCACCCGGGTGTAACAGCCACTTGAAGAAGTAGAGCATCATCTCGCCCATGGGGCAGGCCACTGCGGCCAAGCTATCTTTCACCAGCACGGTGGGGAGGTTCGGCATGCGGTTGCGCACGTGGTTCTGCACCTCATCAGCATCACTGTTGGAACGCACCAAGATGGCAATGCTCATGCCGTTTTTGGGGGATTCTCCATTAACGGTCAACTCCTGCAGAATCTCCACGACCTTGTCAAAGATGCGTGCCTTTTGGCTGGAGTCATCCTCGTCGCTGTTTTTGTCAGGCGGGGGGATGAAGCTCATCTCCACATAGCCCGGGAGGTCTCTTGCGGAGCTGTGCTTCATGAAATCTTCGGAGAAGATGACCGGATCCGTTGCAATGCAGCCATTGGCTTGTTTCTCGGGTTTCTCCACTTTGGCGAGAGCGCCGAAGAGCTCATTGGTGAACTCCATGATGACGGGGGCGGAGCGGAAGCTGCGCTGCAAGGGGGAGGGCTGCAGCGGGGTGTTCCACGGTTCTTGGGTGGCGAGGCGTTCAAAAACCTCTGTCTTGCCGGTGCGGAAGCCGTAGATGCTTTGCTTTGTGTCACCCACGATGAACAGGCTTTCCTTAGCGACGGGGTGCTTGTGCCCTTGGGTGAGCTTGCCCTGCAATTCCGGCGGCATGTTAGCCGTCCAACGCTCTTCCGAGAAGTCGAATGCGTTGGCTCCTGCTTCTTCCGCAATGGGTTGGAGGAGCGGCGTGAGTGTGTTGAATTGAGATTCGGACGTGTCCTGGAACTCATCAAGCATCCAGTGGGAGAGTTTGCCGCCCATGCGGTAAGCAATGTGGTGGCGCAGCCATCGCTCATCCGCTTCATCGCGGAGCATGAGCTCTTGCGCCATGCGCGAAATATCCGAGAAGGTGAGCCGCCCTTCCGCCTTCATGCGGGTATCATAGATTTCCGCGAATCCGGCAATGAGTTCTTGCAGGCTTGCGCTGCGATCTGCAGCAGTTCGCAGCTTGCAAGGGATAACAAGGCTGAGCAAGGTGTCTGCCAGTAGCGCGATGCGACTGATGGGCGGTTGCGATGTATCGCTGCTGTCAGTGGCGCGAGCCACACCTTTGATGGCTGACGCGGCATCACGCTTGAGGCGCAAGCCTCCATTCGCGAGCTCATTGAATTGGGAGCGTGCGTTCGCTTTCAGTAGCTCTGCCCCATGGAGTTGCAGCAACTCTTTGAGCTCTGCTGCAGCGCTGTTGTAGCGTGCCGTTTCTTCATCCGTGGCCAGGCGTAAGCCTGCGGGAGCGTTGAACGAATTGACGTTGCCCCATTTTGTTTGGGGTAAATCGCGGTAAAGTTGCAGGAATTCTTTAATATCAGCATCAATCCGGGCTTGTGTGGTATTCCCCATACCTTCCGTGATGCGGCTGAACATTTCCAGGAACTCCGTGCGTGTTTGCTCATCCGCGTTTTTGCTGTCCAAGTAGCGCAGAATATCCTCGGTACGGATGGGGTCTTCTTCCGTGGGGTCAAGGGGGGAGACGCTGTTCATCCCAAGCTCTAAGCTGTTTGTTGCCACCAAGGAGGAGAAGAAGCTATCGATGGTGGAAAGCTGTAGCTTGCTGAGCACGGCGACCATGCTCTTCAGCAAATCTGCAAAGGTGGCGGCAGTTGCCGGTTTGATTTGATAATAGGCTTGCAGTGTCTTGTCCTCGTTGTAAAGCTCTTCCGGGTATTGGCGCTGCTCTGCCGCCAGCCGCACGATTGCCTCTGTAACCGGCAGCAGGGGAACGGGGTTGGAGGCCGGTACCACATCCCAAGGTCCGTATTCCGTGGGGACGACTGAGAGCCCGCTCAGGACATCCCACACGCGAACGGCGAGCTCGTTGCGCTTGGTTTTTGCGTCTCGCTTGTCATCTGCGCCCTCTGCCAAGGCGTGCAGAATACGGTTGCGGAACTCACCCGCGGCCTTGCGGGTGAAGGTGAGCGCAATAATCTCCTCCGGTTTGGCGCCGAGCAGGAGCAGCGTGATGTAGCGGGATGCCAGCTGATATGTTTTGCCCGTACCGGCAGAGGCAGCAATGCGGTTGCTGGTAACGTGGTGTTGTTGTGTGGAGGAAGTGGTGAGTTTGTTCTGTTGAGTCATCATATGAACAGATAGGGTTTGGGATTATTTTTGGAGTGCCGGCAGACGGAACAAGTGGCGGGGATCATTTTGCAGCGTAAGAGCGCCGAATCTCGGGGCGGTCGTGCCGGGTTTGACGATGGCTGAGAAGGGCTTGCTCTTGTACTCCAGAGATTCTGCGGAGAATAGGCACTGGCCGTCGCGAATCATGCGAATGGCGGCCTTTACCGTTTTCATGGCTGAGCTGAAGAGCTCTTCCGCCTCCGGCACTTCCTTGTTTCTGCTGGAAATCTGCTTCACCTCCCCCGCTTCGACAAGCGGGAATACGGCGAGCTTCTCCGTCTTATTTTGCAGGTTGTAGTAAAGCAAATCCGGTACTACGGTCGACATGTCTACCTCTGCTGCGATGCCTAATTTCACGCGGTCTTCGGCGGATGGGTGGCGCAGTCCGTAGGCGTAGAGCGGAAGCTGCACGTCGTTCCAGCGGTACATCTTCTCGCCGAAGCATACTGTGCCGAACTCATAGCCCTGCACATTCATGAATCTGTAGAACAGTGAATTCTTCCCTTCTTCCAGCTCGTCGAAGTGGATTTTGTGAGGCTTTTTCTCGGAGTTTGAGGTTTTGTAGTCAATAATGCGCCAGCGCCCGTCGCGGTTGCGGTCGATGCGGTCCGCATTCATGGAGAAGCGTGCGATTTCATTGTTGGGCAGCTCCATGGTGGGGGTGAAGGTGAATTCTCTGGCTACATTGCACCAGCCATCTGCCAAATCTTTCAAGTGTTGCGCGACGAACGACTTCAGGGTACGATCAATGGCCTGCAGCTGCACTTCCATGGCAAGCGGTTGCTTGTTTCTGGCGGTGGAGCTGTTGTAGACGGCTTGCCACTCCGCCTCTGCTATGGTTCTGCAGGCTGCCAGCATGTGTTCTATGCCGGCAGTATCATCCGTAGCGGCGGCGGGGCAGGCGCGGTGCAGCGCTTCTTCATCGGGGAATTGCGCCACCAGCTTATCCAGCACGGCATGCATGACGGTGCCGTATTCATTGCTCTCGAGCTCCGCCTTGTTTTCTTTGTAGCTGTTGCCGAGGTCGATGTAGAACAGATTCTTAATCCAGAAGCTGAGCGGGCACTGCAGGAAGGTGGAAAGTGAAGACGGCGAGAAGCTCTTTTGGTAGCGGTTGCCTTGTTTATCTTCATGCCACTTGGTGAAGGGATTCTGCTTGCCGGGGGCAATGATGGAGATGGATTCGAGCTCACCCGGGGCAATTGTGGCTTTGTCGCAGTTGGCACGGCGGAGCGGGCAGGGGGCTGCTGCCGGTAACTGGCGGGGAGTCTTGCTTTCCGCAAAGAGGGTACGGGCTCTCTTGGGCAGCTCATCCCCGCAACGCATGAGCAAGGAGGAGGGCGCCAGTACTGAGCCGTCTTTCTTTTGGCGTGCCAGCACGAAATCCACGCGCTCGTCTTCGCGCTGCCTGCTTGCCAGTAGGGCGGTCAGCAGGTAGCTATCACGCGCCGTGCGGAACTTTTCATGGCGGATTCCCAGCTCATCGCAAAGGGATTCCGGCAGGAACTCATCCTCCTGCACCGGCTCCGGGATGCACCCATCATGCATGGCTGCCAGAATAATGCGCTTCCCTCGGGCATAGGCAAGCTCTCGCCAGCCCAGTAGGTCGCTCACGCTGCAGGCGGCGTCAGCAAAGGGGCACGAAGCCTGGTTTTCCTCAACGCTGCGGCGCAGTAGCTCGATGGTGTAGCGTGCTGAGGGGAGTTGCGCGTGCAGATCTGCGCACGCTTTCATTTGTTCGGCAATGCCTTCTGCCAGTTTTTTTGTACTGCCTGCTGCGTGGCTTCTCTCCAGTTTTTTTGCCAAATCGCTGAGTTCTGAGGAGATATTACCATTACCCAAATTATCGAGTAACTCGGATACTCTTACCGCGAAGTCGTAGTAGGCGGAGTTTTGCCCTTCGTTGAGCATGGTGATGGATTTGTACCCATCATCCACACCGGGAATTTGCTGGAGCATTTGCAGCAGGGCAGCCTCACTACCGGGCAGCAGCAGCATTCGGATGCTTTCTATGTGTTGCTGCATGCCGACAAGCGCCGCTGCATCTTTTGCCAAAGCTTGTTGAAGAGCTCGGTTGCAGAGCAACGCCATGAATGTGTTCAAACCTTGCGTGTTATTATTATTTACCGTGCCGGTTTTATCGTCGTATAGGGGGCGGTTCTCGCGCGCCTCACATGCATCCGCCAGTTGGGCGGCCAAACACCCTAAATCCGTGCTTATGGTATTACGCCCCTCGGGAATGCTGATCAGCCAGCCTTCTTGGGCAAATGTGTTCACAATAGCCGGGGCAAACTCCTCATCTGCCACGGATAGTACGACATCACGCGAAGCACAGCCCGCGGCCAGGCGGAGTGTTTCTGCTGCCATGCGCTCTTCATCATCTACCAAATGAATGGTGGAGGCTGCGTTATCGACCTCCTCCTGCTTCTCATCCGCGTAGATAAAGGCATGCGGAATGCTGATTTCTCGATTAAGCCAGGCTGCTTCTTGTGGGCGACCGACGGAATCGAAATTCGGCGTTTCATCCCCGGGTGCATGAACCCATACCTCAACCCTACCGCCATCTTTACCGTGCAGGTTGCAGAGGTAGCGTTGCAATTGGGGAGAAAGCTCGGGCACGCAAGCGAGAATAAGTACTTTGCTTTGGCCTTGCCATGTGGGATTGGTGACTTGCTCTTCTCGGAACTGTTCTACCGGTATTTTGCTCGGGAACAGTTGCGTAATGCGCGCATCAACATCACGGAACACTTGCCCCAGCGAGCTCCAGCGCTGCTGTTCTTTCTGCATGACTTTGCGCTGAGCCGTCAGGTTCTTCCTCTCCGTTTGGGCTTCAGTAGAGAGCGCGTTGAGCTTTTCGGTGAGCAGTAGCTCTCGCTTGGCCAGTAATCCGGTGACTTGATCGTGCGTGATTTCCTCTTTTTCGAGGCGGTCTCTCAGGTCGATGAGTTTGTGTGCTACTGCGACAGCCCAGCGCTCACACTGCGACTCAGGGCGGCGAGGGATGAGCGGGGCGTATGGCTCGAGCGCTTTCTCATTCGCGGTGTTGAGCAGTTGCAGCCACGCTGTCAGGGTTTCCGTTTCTGTCGCTACGTGCATCCCCTCGCTCGGTATCAGTCGCCCTGCCAATGTGATGTTCGGCATCAGAATCGGCTTGCCGGCTTTCTTTTTAGACAGCTCCGCCATATATTCACGCAGGCGGCGACCACTGCCGGAGGTGGGCACTACCACCGTAGCACGGCGGTATGCGTCCGCTACCTGTTTGTCCGGGTGGGTTAAAAGGGAGTAAAGACGCTCTGCTACAAGCTCGATGGCCGGCCTATCCCAGCCAAGAAAAGTTCTTAATTCGGGTGTTTTCATGTATGAGTGCATTGTAGCATATTTTGAGCTCTCTTGCAAGTGGGCAGCGGAAATTTTTTTGAAAAATTCATCCTGAAGGGTGGGGCATGTTGAATCATCACAAACCTAAGAGTAAACCCAAAAGTCAACCTGAGTCTTCATTTTTGCGCTGTTCGCAGAAAATGGGAAGTTGTAACCGGTTGAAACAAAAAAGCTGACTTCCGGTTGAAAGTCAGCTTTAGTACCCTTTGAGAAGGGTACGTCACCGAGGATACGCGAGAGTTGTCGAAAATTGCAATAATTTGCCGGTTAAACTCTTGCATAACACTAAACGTTTTTTTTGATGTTTTTTACACATCGGCTGCCTGAGGATATTGTGCGAGCATGTTTTGCCGTAACTTCCAATCCGGCATCATTACTGAAAGCAATGAATAAAAACTCTTGGAATGATTTGGATGGATCAAGTGGCAAAGTTCGTGCATAACTATATACTCCACACATGGTCGAGGTGTCCCTATAAGGTGAGGATGCAGACGGATGATGCCCTTTGCCGCAGTGCAACTACCCCAGCGTTTTGGCATGTGTTCAATACGTAGCTCTGGTAATTTGATATTATATTTCCGAAACGGAGGATATAGATAATTTAATACTTCATGATACACAACATTTCTTTTTTGCTCGAAGTATTCAGCAATCATCCCACCATTGGCAACGGTGTTGCTGGTTTCGGGCGTATATAAATACAAATATACGCCATCAGATGTTACTTGTTTACGTGCGTCTTGTATTATTTTCAGTCGAAGCGCTTTTCCCAGCAGCATATAGCTTTCACCACTCACAAATTGCTTTCCCCGTAAATCCGAAAAATTTACGGCGATTGATTTCCTTAGCGTATTCAACACAAAGTTCTTTCGCCTATGTAAAAAACTTTCTATCTCTTTCAACTCAACACCAATGGGGGAAGAGACGGTAATCGTGCCATCACCCCGGATACGCAGATTAAGATTTTTTACCTCTTTCTGCAACCACTCGTAACCGATTGTCATGCCATCTACTTCAATGAAGTGCAGGGAAATCTTGGTACTCATATGTTGAATCGGCGCAGGGCTACTGTTTTTACATTTTCGATTATTTTGTCTACTATATCGAGGGGTAACTCCAACCCTTTCTCCTTTTCGTACATGTAGAACAAATCATCAATTTGCTGTGAAATCTCATCATGCACAGATTTATTGTGAGTCCAATCAACTTTACTACAAGTTTCGATAATTTCCGTAATTTTCAATGATATTTCTGCGATCTGCTCGTCCCGTAACCGATATTCACCCAGTATACCCAGCAAAACACCATAGAAAGCCTGAGCATGCGCGTTTGCACGAATTATCTGAGGATAATCAAGGTCGGTTTTACCTCCCAGAAAGTCTTTCATTACTTCACGCATGCGTTTCAGATATTCAGCCTCGGAGATGACTTTATCACGGAACAGATTCAATGTTTCCTGTATTCGTTGTGAAAAGTTATCGTAAAAGGCAGGATTTTCCTCACGTTTTTCACTGATGCTGCGAGTCAATAAATTTCGAATAGCTTCTGCCTTGGCTCGGGAGGAGCCTAATTCATCCAAAGCTTTATCCAATTCCTCTTGATTCTGGATATCAATGGGAGCAGTCAGATACTGTAAATCCCCGACATGCAAATGTTCATCCAGCAAGTTCTGCATCAGGGGACCATATTCGCTATCATCCAGTACATCGCAATAGCGGATTCTCACACTCCGACGTACCTTGCAGAAAAAGGCAAACGTATGCTTGTATCGCTCAATTTCTGTCTCTGTTAATTTACGGTACGCAAGCTCGGAATTAAGAACCGTATTCAACGCTCGTCCGTACAGAGACAGTTTCTTGTAAAAGGCATCCCTTTTCTTATTATCTGCCAGAGATTCTTCTATTGACTCCGGGTCAGACATATCTACCTTACTGCCAAATTCATCCAGTAAATGAGTGTATGCCTCCTTTAATTTGGCAATTTCTGCTACAATGTCAGTGAGGCTACCGCGCAGATCGGCGAAAGCATAGTTTTCTAATCCGGCGCCGCTGTACATTTCCATGGCTTCATTCAGCTCCTTTACCTGGCAGCGGTAATCAATCACCAATCCGTAGTCTTTCCCTTCAGCCAGTCGATTTGTTCTGGCAATCGCCTGCAACAGATTATGCTCCCGAAGTTCCTTGTCTATATACAGCACTTGGCACACCGGCGCATCAAATCCGGTCAGAAGCTTGCTGCACACGATAATGATGTCAATTCCTCCATTGCGGTACAGTTCTTTAATCGTTTCTTCATAGGTTTCTGCATCGCCGTAGCTCTCCATCATCCTATTCCAGAATGCCACTACCTTGGCATCACCGGATTCGTCCTCTCCATCAGGAGCTTCTCGCAAATCCGGTGCAGATATCAACGCCGCGCATTTCAAATCTCCCAGCTTTTCAAAGCATTCCAGATACCGCACGGCATCACGCTTAAAATTACAAGCCAGCATGGCCTTGAAGTTTGTCTTCTGTATTGCTGTGCAGAAATGCATATTTACATCCAGAGATATACGACGTATGCGGGCTATGGTGGAACTAACGCGACGCAAGGTGCTCCACTTGCGGCTCAAATCATCACGCTGACTAGGAGTCAAGCGCTTCGTTGTCTGTTCGAACCAAAGGTCGATATTCTTCTCGTCTACATTCTGCTCCACATAGCGCCCCTCATACAGAAGCGGAACAATAGCTCCGTCATTCACTCCATCCAAAATCGTATACTGGTGCAGCAGCTGCCCGAAGCGCTCGCAGGTATTACGCCGTTCGCTTTTCATCAAAGGCGTGCCGGTAAATGCCAGGAAACAAGCTCTTGACAGAACATCCCGCATCTTGGCTGCCAATTTTTCATACTGAGAGCGATGGCCTTCATCCACCAGCACATAAATATCTTCTGAATCGCAACGCAGCTTCTGATTTGCCGGGGTTTCAAATTTATTTATCAGGGTTGTAATGATATCGACATCGTTATCCTTCAGCAGGCGGGACAAGTGCCCACCACTGGCTGCTTGAGTCGGGCGCATACGTGTATGGGCAAAGGTATTGCTTATCTGTCGGTCTAATTCCTTTCTATCCGTCACTACCACCACGCGTGGATTTGTACCGTTGCGGTTCATCAGTAGATATCTTGCCAGCATGGCCATGGTCAAGCTTTTGCCACTTCCTTGCGTGTGCCATATCACACCTCCTTGTCTGCGCCCGTCATTCCGGCGCTTCTGCACGGTCTGCACGATGCGCTGTATTGCAAAAAACTGCTGGTACCGGGCTATCTTTTTCACCTTGGCATCATACACCACAAAATAACGTATGAGTTCCATGGCTCTCTCCGGGCTGAACAGAGAACAAAATACCCTATCCTGTTCCGTGGGCTTGCGACCGGAGACTAATTCACCGGGCAAGGCTGTATGATAGCGTTCATCTTCTTCCTTCCATTTCCCCCAGAATTTGCGAGGGGTATCTGTTGTGGCATATCGCACATCATTCCTGTTTGTTGCCACCACCATCTGCGCGTACTTGTATAAGTGGGGAATCCATTCTCGTCCCTGATTGCGTAGGTGCTGTGCAATCGCTTCTTCCACTTTGTTGACCGGCGCTTTGCATTCTATCACCGCAAAGGGAATACCGTTAATGAACAATAGCAGATCAGGCTGCGCATTGTGCTGCTTATCCACACTCTCTACGGCAAATTCCTCCGTCACATGGAAGCGGTTGTTCTGCGGGCAATCCCAATCTATGAATTTCAGGTTAAAACTCTGCACATGCCCCTCGCCTACATGCTCAGGATAGCTGCTGCCCAGCATCAGCATATCATAAACTTGCTCGCTGGCACGAACCAGCCCGGTCACAATAGGAGCATCCAGTTCATCCATGGCTCGCTCAATATTGCTTGCGGAAAATTCATTCTCCACGCCTCCATATTTATAGCGGTTCAGCTTCCGTAACAGCCCGCGCAGTACATCACGCAGTAGCACATGATAGCCGCTTCCCCGCTGTTTACGGCAATCCTCCGGACTCAGATATTCATATCCAAGCCCCTGCAACACCTCCAGGGCCGTGCGCTTTGTCGCGTTCTTTTCTAAATATTGTTCAGCGTTCATTTTCTAGTGATTGATGTGAGCGAGAGCCGAAGCTCCCGCTCAGTTGTTTATCGTCTATCGCGGGGCGGGCATGGGTCATTGCCATGACTATCCGGATTTTGTATCCTTCCGTTCTTCAGGTGCGGAATCAATTCCGTCCCCTGATTGCGGCTCATGCGTCTGCCCGCTTCCATTGCTTCGCCCTTGGTGGCATAGCGACCACTGACACGTTGTGCGTGCTCCCGCTTTACATCCCAACTCCCGTGTAGGGGATTGTGTACGACATGATGTTCTTTTCTATTCATATTATCATCTCCTTTCTATTTTTTATAACAAAGTTTTATGGTCATTTCCGGTTCTCCCTTCATACCTTAACTCTAATCTTTCCCGTCAGCAACTGCTGCATCAGAGCCTTTTTCTTAAATTGTTCTTGCTTGATTTCATTTTCACATAAAGTAATAACCTCATCTACCCGACGAAACACGTCAACAATGGACGTCTGCTCAGACAGAGAAGGATGATTTATGCAAAATGACAAAAAATCATTAGGATTAATCCTTTTTGCTTTTCTCCCCCCATTTGCTATCGCTCCATTTCTTTTGTAAAAAGCAGCATCCGACACGCACAGCAACAGAAATTCAGTATTAATATGATGAACATCAAAAGCTGGCAAATCAATAGTGCTTTCATAGCCATCCAGTTCATCAGGTATAATGCCAAAAGCACCATTTAGAAAATCTAGTTTACTATATATGAATTGACCTTTCGTTCGTCTGAAATATGCGGTATTTTCGCTTCCAGAGAGAGTTTCTTTTTTTTCGGTAACGCCTTTACCCCAAAGTTTAACTGTCAATTTCTTTGCAGTCATACCATTACTTCCTCTCAATCTACTCTCTGTTAAAAAGTCACTTAAAGGATTTTGCTTCCACTTATCAGAAAAAGATGAAAAACGTCTTTTCCCACTCAGCAATACCTGGCACAAATATTTCTTCAATCGCTTCTTCTCTTCCAGTAATTTCGTTTTGAGTTCAATTATCCTATCCTGAGCAGAAAGAATCTCGACAATTTTCCGCTGCTCGGCAATGGGGGGTAACTTTATTAACATGGAGAAAAAATCCTTATCAGATACATTCATTCGGTCGTGTCGTGCTCCTGTATTTGCGACGCTCCGAATGTATTCATGCCACATCGAGGTCTGAAAATAATATTTCAAATATTTATCATACACACGTTCTGTCTTGCAGGAAAATACTGTATACAGAGGGGACACTACCCCGTCACAACAATCATTCTGATTGATGGGACCACATGGTGCCGTCGTAGAAATGCGAGGATTATAAATAAAATCACCAATTTTCACAACATAATATCGGTCTATATTTTCCTCATTAGCTATGTTCTTATCAAATTGAATATTCTGTGGAACAATCCCATGTTTCGAGCTATTTGATAAAATTACAGAATACTTTAAATCAGTATTTTTTTCTATCTTTTTTTTCGTTATCGTAGATAACAAACATGTATCATAAACTCTTGAAGATTTCATATTTTCAATTAGTTACGCATGAAACAATACTTACCAAATGTTTTTCTCACATTGTGATGGTGTTGTGCCTGAATACATCTTACTCACATCCCTCAGTTGTTTTTTCAATCCAGTGGTATTAAAAAATCCATTTTATCACATGTTACGATTCGGATTAAAAAACGCCGCAAGAGCTTCCAACCGTCGATTATACTCTTGTAGCCAGATGGGCTGTGCCATTTTATTTGCAATCATTGTAGTTTGACGGACGGCTTCCGCGAAGGCCTCTATATTAAATCTTGCATATTCATTATAACCTATTTTAGGCTTATTAGGTTCGCTCACATTAGCAACCTGTTCTGATATCGTCTGACTAGTGTATTGTCTTGTTTCATTAACATCTTTAAAATGTTTAACTCTCAACTTATTCGATGTCGATATACTGTCTATGATATTTTTTACTAGAGTATCTAGTTCATGACCTTCACGATAATCAGCATCGGCAAAATAATCTATTCTATCGTCTTTAATCATCTTATATACCTTATCTTTAAGAATAGATGAAGACGAGTTATATACGCCTATTGAGTATCCACCTTTTTCTTTCACGAGCTTCATGCAGGGAACATCTGTATCACTGTCACCGACATATATCATGTGCTCAAAAGGAATCCGAATTTCATCCGGTGCAAAGTAATCATTTACCCTACCATCATTAACATCGTAGACCCCTTTTTGTATTCGAAACAAAAACTGTGTTTTATTGGTGTAGTTAACAGCTTGGGCTGGCCAAACTGCTACTCCTTTTTCATCATAATAAAATGAGCTGGCATATATTTGCTTGAAGAATCCATTTTTTGCCATATCCGTACCCTCAATCATCTCCTTCAAACCTGAAGAAATAATATAATGCTCTACCACTACGCCTACTTCACGTCCATAATCACTTATTCTCTTAAACCATTCCTTAACACCAGGAAAAAGTGCCACTTTAGCACCATATTCAGCCAAGGCTTTTTTGTTAAGTATTAAGTTTCCACGAGCTTCTTGCATCATTGTATACATGTAAGCAAGATTAGTATCCATTCCATTATCACGAGCTAAGGAATTTGATTTTTGCCAAAACTCTTCAACATTCATATTAACGCTCTGTATATACCCTTGCGCCTGCATGTCATCAGGTGACAGAGTTTTATCAAAGTCGTAACAAATTGCAACAACAGGTAATCTTTCGTCTTTATCCATAATCTTTAATTTCTCGGTAATTTCTTAATCTGTTTCTCAGCGGCGCGAAGAGATTCCACGAAGGTAAATTCAACTGGGGAGAGTTCAGCAGTAAGGCGTTGTCTGTATTTGGCGAATTCCTCGGCGGCGCGGCGGTCTGCCAGTTCGCGGGAGATGCGCCCGGCGTTATCGAGCACATCGCTGCGGGACATGCGCAAGAAGTCATCTACATGAGTAATCCAATCCTTCATGTACATGGGAACACCACGCAGCGCCTGGAGTTCAGCAAGATCCAGAAAGGCGGAGACGAGGTAGTTGAGTGTTGAAAGCTCCGTTTCCTGAAGATAATTCTTAGCGGTCTGAGCTTCCTGAAGAGTGGGGCGAGTACCCTTGAATGAGGTCATCCCCATGAGGGGAAGCGCTGCATCAGCACGACCGGCCACGAGTTCTGCTGCGGTTTGCCCGGTGGCTGCATATATCATCTTATTCTGTACCACCTTAAAGAAAAGTCGGGTTTCCTCCGCATTTGCGGAATAGTCCATGCTGGTGGCATAAATATCCAGCACCTGGCGCCAGAATACTTTTTCGGAGGAACGGATGTCGCGAATGCGCTCCAGAAGCTCGCGGAAATAGTTGCCACCACCGGCAGATTTCATCAGGTGGTCATTCATGGCAAAGCCTTTCTGCAGATATTCCTTCAACACGCGGTTGGCCCACACGCGAAACTGAGTACCACGCAATGACTTCACACGATAACCGACCGCAATCACCACGTCCAGACTGTAGAGCTGCAGTGGTCTGCCTGCTGTATCAGCCTGCAGGGTTTGCATATTGTCTGCGGAGGAGAGCTCGCCTTCTTCAAAGATGTTATTGATGTGACGATTAATGCCGGTGCGGTCTTTTTGAAAAAGCTCGGACATTTGGGCAATGGTGAGCCACACGGTGTCACCATTGAGGTGGACATCCAGTCGAGTTTGACCATCTTCGGTTTGATACATCAAAATAGGCATATCATTTGCACTCATAATCCCAGTTCCTCAAGGTATTTGTTCATCTGTGCCTGTACAATGGCCAATTCTTCTTCCAGTTTGGCGATATTTTGTTTTACTTCTGCAATGTCAATTTCCTCTTCTTCCTCGAAGGTGTCGACATAGCGGGGGATATTGAGGTTGTAATCATTCTCCTGAACCTCCTTTTTGGTGGCAAGGTAACTGAACTTATCGATTGTCCTGCGCGCGGTGTAGGTATCCACGATTCGGGCAATATCTGTATCCCGTAAACGGTTCTGATTTTTGCCCTTCTCGAAGCAGTCATCGCCTGAGGCATCGATAAACAGAATGTCAGTAGTGGGACGAGCCTTTCGGAACACGAGAATACAGGCAGGAATACCTGTGCCATAGAATAAATTGGCAGGCAGCCCAATCACGGCATCCAACCAGTCATGCTCCACGAGAGCCTTGCGAATTTTACCCTCGCCGGCACCGCGGAACAGTACACCATGCGGAAGCACGACGGCCATGCGCCCGGAATCTGCATCCAGACATTTGAGCATGTGCAGTACAAAGGCATAATCACCCTTGGATGACGGAGGTACACCATCAGAGAATCGATTCCACACATCCAGAGAGGGAATCATTTTTTTGACAGGCTTGCCCTTTTCATCCA
Source organism: uncultured Akkermansia sp. (assembly GCA_904501955.1). Taxonomy (GTDB): domain Bacteria; phylum Verrucomicrobiota; class Verrucomicrobiia; order Verrucomicrobiales; family Akkermansiaceae; genus Akkermansia. The sequence continues at coordinate 17,281 of CAJGCY010000002.1, forward strand.
CAACATCGCCGGTAAGGAAAGCGCTGTCCCATTTATCAAGAGAGAAGGGAGGATTGGCCACGACCACCTGAAAGCTCATGAGATTATCATCCTTGATATTTTGAGGATTCGCAATCGTATCTCCCTGCCATATGCTGGCATCTTTCACACCGTGCAAAAACATGTTCATGGTGCAGAGCGCCCAGGTCTGGGCATTTAATTCCTGCCCATATACGGCAGCTTTCCCTCCGGGCACCTTTTTATAAGCCTTGAGCAGAAGGCCGCCGCTACCGCAAGTCGGATCGTAAATGCGGTCATTTTCGCGAGGCGAGACAAGCGTGGCAACCAGCTCAGAAACCTCCTTGGGAGTGAAGAACTCACCCCCTTTCTTTCCGGCGTCTGAGGCGAAGTTGGCAATCATGTATTCATATGCATCGCCGATAATATCAGCGTTATCCAATACCGAAGGACGAAGATTCAGCTTGCTGAAATCCTCTAGCAAATTGCGAAGCACTGTATTCTTTGTCTTTGTGTCACCAAAATCCACCTGAGAATTAAAGTCAATGGCGCGGAATACGTTGCGGAGCTTTCCACTGTTCTGGTCCTCAATTCTTGCCAGAGCAACGTTGATTTTCTGCCCAATCTCCGGATCGTGACGATTATCGTAGAGGTAATCGAAGGTGGATTCATCATCTATAACGAAGCTTTCACGACTCATAGCGCGTTTGATGCGCTCCTCATTGCCGTTATATCGCACTGTATACATCTCCCGTTTCTCTGCCGTTACATCACTAAGGTACTTCACAAAAAGCATTGAGAGAATGTAATCCTTATATCGGGAGCTATCTATCTTGCCACGGAAGCTGTCGCAGGCTTTCCAGAGCACTTGCTCTATATCATTTTTTGTTGTCATGATTATTTCGTTGTATTGTAAATATTTTCTGTAAGTAGTTGAGCCAGTTGAGAACGCTCTTTCATGAGCAGCTTCATCAAAAACTGCTCACGCTGGTGCAAAGTCTGCAACTTTGCAATCTTTCTTTGTTCAACCATAGGAGGAAGTGAAATTTTCAACTCTGAAAAAAACTGAGGTCTGACAGCATTCAACATGTTTGCTGAAGTGTTTTCGTATATTCGACGGCGTGTGCTCTGTCGATTAAGCATCCAATGCAAATAATCTGAATCCAGTCTGTCATTATTCGGGCGAATAATGACAAAATGAGATGAAACAAGCAGGCCCGCACTTTGCTCATCTATTATTACTGCTGAATAAGGCCACGTAAGTCGCACAATCACGTCTCCTATGTTGGTAAGATATGTATTCGACAGTACCCCGATTGAAATGTACATATCAAGCTCCGACATATCCAACACGCCATCCTCCTTCACGGCTCGAAGAGTTAGCAATGCGTACATTTCTCCATCTTCTCCCTTCGATTTTTTTCTAGACAACACCAAACCGCTGCGCACTGATGCCAGTTCGCATAAGGCTATTTTTTTGCTCGTGGATGTCATGCGCAAAAAATAACATAAGAATAGATATTAATCAAGCCTTTTTTTATTGTTATGCGCAAAAAAGAACAATAAAGTGAAAAAAATGCACTTTGTGAAAGTTGAAGGTTCTTGGTTCTTCGTCTAATATTGTGGAGTTTTTGGGCTTGACCCTTCTTTTTTTGTTGCAATATCAGGACTCCGTAAGGAGTTAAATATAGAGCGATAAACTAAAAAAAGCCTGCTTTCCAAATTGAGTCGGAAAGCAGGCTCGGTGAATACACGAGAAGAGATTCGAACTCCTGACCAACTGTGTGTAAGACAGCCGCTCTACCACTGAGCTACTCGTGCTTTGCACTGGGTGCGCCGCAATAGTAACACTTTTCGGAGAGGATTGCAAGCTTTTTCTGTAAAAAAAAGTGCAAAAAATGCATTTTTTTGTATTTTTGGGGCGATTTTTTGCAAAAACGGGGCAAAAAAGAGGGGCGCAAAGCCTGAAAAGCAGGTTTTGCGCCCCTGAGGAAGGAGATGTGTGCTACAACGCGTTACTTGGTAACGAGGCTGTGGCCTGTCATTTCAGCAGGCTGGGCGATGCCGAGCAGACTGAGCAGGGTGGGGGAGATGTCCGCCAAGATACCATCGCTCATCTTCACCTCTGCCTGGTCGGGGCCGCAGTAGATGAGGTCCACGAGGTTGGTGGTGTGAGCGGTGTTGGGGGAGCCGTCCGGGTTGAGCATGTTCTCACAGTTGCCGTGGTCAGCGCAGATGAGGCAGCAGCCACCGAGCTCGAGAATCTTGGTCACGCTCTTCTCCAGAGCCTTGTCCACGGCCTCGCAGGCGGTGATGCCGGCCTCCAGGTAACCGGTGTGGCCCACCATGTCGGGGTTGGCGAAGTTCATGATGGCGATGTCGTAGTTGGCAATAGCCTCCACAAACTTGTCCGCCACCTCGCCTACGCTCATCTGGGGCTTGAGGTCGTAGGTAGCTACCTCGCGGGGGGAGGGAACGAGGATGCGGTCCTCGCCGTCGAATTGGGTCTCTACACCACCGTTGAAGAAGAAGGTTACGTGGGCGTATTTCTCCGTCTCGGCGATGCGGAGCTGCTTCAGGCCGGCAGCGGCAATGACCTCACCGAGGATGTTGGTGAGCTGCTCCTGCTCGAACACCACGGGGGTGGGGTAGCAGGCCTCGTACTCAGACATGGTGATGTAGTGCACGTGCGGGTGGGCGCCACGCTCAAAGCCGTCGAAATCATCATAGATGAAGGCGCGGGAGAGCTCGCGGGCGCGGTCTGCACGGAAGTTGAAGAAGAATACCACATCCTCATCGCGCACGCGCTGCGTGTCGCATTCGCAGAAGATGCCGGGCTTGAGGAACTCATCCGTCACGCCCTCAGCATAGCTCTTCTCGGCAAACTCAGCGGGGGTGCAGGAGCAAGCCTCGCCCTGGCCGAGCACGATGGAGTTCCACGCAACCTGTACGCGGTCCCAGCGCTTGTCGCGGTCCATGGCGTAGAAGCGGCCTACCACGGTGGCAATCTTGGCACCGTAGGGGGAGATGGCCTCTTGCAGCTGGGCAAGGTAGCCGGCGCCGCTCTTCGGGTCCGTGTCGCGGCCGTCGGTGATGGCGTGAATCATGATGTCCTTCACACCGGCCTCGGCAGCAATCTTCACCACGCCGATGAGGTGGTCAATGTGGGAGTGCACACCGCCGTCGGAAACAAGGCCGAGCAGGTGCAGGCGGGTGCCGGCAGCCTTGGCGAATGCCTCTGTAATAACGGGGTTCTTGGCAAGGGAACCATCATTGATGGCATTGGTGATGCGGCAGAGGTCTTGGAACACCACGCGACCTGCGCCGAGGTTGAGGTGACCCACCTCGGAGTTGCCCATCTGGCCGTCAGGCAAGCCTACATCCTGACCGGATGCGCCCAGCATGGAGTGCGGGCAGGTGGCCAGCAGCTTGTCAGTGAAAGGAGTCTCGGCGAGCACGGTGGCATCACCGGTCTGCTTGGCAGCCTCAGGCCCCTGAGGGTTGCGGCCCCAACCGTCGCGAATAATAAGAACTACGGGTTTGTTTGCCATGGCGATAATTTACCACTAAACGCGCCTTATGTGAAGCCAAAATGACGGCATAGGTGTGAATTTTGGCACTGAAAATTAAATTCCCCCATTCCGATTGTGTGCCGGAGTTCGCGTGGTGCCACAGTTTAGGCTTGCGCTGTGCCGGTGTTTGTGCTATGGTGTATGCATCTTGGAGGGGCAGGAAACAGCCTGTATTCCTCCGAAAACATTTAAAACGCGTATTACATTATGACCAAATTCGCATACATCGCGCTGTTCGCAGCTTCTATGACCGCAGCTCCGGCTATGGCTCAGGATGCTCCCGTTGCTGCTCAGGAGGACGTTGCTCAGTTCTCCGCTGCTCATCAGTTCGCCACCGGCATGTTCATGCTTTCCAAGACCTTCGTGGACATCATCTCCGCCCCGGAGACCGAGCAGAACCCGGATGCCGCTGCTGAGAAGATTGACGAGCTGACGGAGTTCGCTAACAAGCTGTACGAGATGGCTCCGCAGGTGGACAAGGCTGAGCTGCAGAAGATTCAGTCCGTTCTGCTTGTTTCCCCGGAGTACAATGACATCCAGATGCGTGGCGCTGCCGCCGGTACCCGCATGAAGTCCACGGACTTCTACGGCTCTGAGAAGCTCAAGTCCTCCGTGCAGAAGTTCTTCTTCGCCGTGTTCCGCCTCTCCGCGGCTAACTGATTTTTGCCGAAGGGGTATTTTTTTGCAGTGGTGCGTGGGATTGCCTGCGCACCGCAGTTTTTTTTGGTTATTGCATTTTTTTCTTGAAAAGCCTACCAATATAGTGTAGTAAATAGGTAAGCAAACGGTTTGCGTAACATGAAAAAGACTGCATTATTAGGTAGTGTGCTTGCGCTGTGTGCCTACACAGCAGCAGCAGAGACTCATTGGGTGTACGGCGTGTATCAAGAAGGGGATGAGGTGTACGGCTGGTATGATGCTGATAAGAACGGAAATAATGATAGCGCTCTGTGCTGGGCTGCTGTGTCCTCAAACCTGATTAACTGGTGGCAGGACCAGTACGTCACTCCCAATGGGGTGCCCACGGGAGATGCCGTGTGGAGCACTTACCGCAGCTATGCTAAAAATACAATGGGAACCACACAAGCAGGGGTTGAATGGTGGTTGACCGGCAATGGCGGTGCGGATCTGGGGCTCGATTTATTTAATTCAACGAAGGGGTATTATGGAGCGTATGAATCTGATCCTTATTCTATTTATTTTGACGGGAAATACGTTTACGGGGTAGGGTATGACAACGATTGGCAAGAATATCATAACACCGCGAATGAGTTGTCACTTGCTATCTATAATGCGCTTAATAAGGATAACGGGCGAGTAGGTATCGGGTTGAATATCGGTCCCTCACCCTCATCCGTCTGGCATGGTGTTACTTTGTGGGGGGCTGAGTTTTCAGACGATTTAACCCTGACCGCATTATACCTCACGGATTCCGATGATGCTACCGCATACTCCGGCGGTGATATGGATCTGTTTAAGGTGAATGTGCAGTATAAAAACTACAACGGTAAGGAGTATTTGTATCTCGAGGATTATTGGAATTCAAGCCTGCGCTATGTGGAATCACTGACGCTGTTCGATGCCACGCAGACGGATGCATGGGGGATGGAACGCCTGTATTTCACCATGCCGGATACCACCGTGCCGGAGCCTGCTACTGCTACGCTCGGGCTTATGGCGCTGGCGGCACTGGCATTCCGTCGCAGACGCGCGTAGTATTTTTTCCGTTGCTTTTCATTAGGTCGCCACACTCGATTGTTCTGAGCAATCGGGTGTGGCGATTTGTTTGTGCGTGATTGTGCGGCGAATTTTGAGCCCGGGGGGCTGTGGATTAATGGCCGGTGTTGGACTTGTGTGGCGACGCCCCCTCAGGTGTAGCTCAATGCTCTGTTTAAGTTTTTGGTTGATTTGAAACAGCCCGATAAATTGGAAGTTGAAGAGGGGGGTGTAACATTCATTCACTCGGAGCGAGGGACTTTAGTCCCTCTTATGGATTAGCCCCGCGCGTATTTGTGGGACTAAAGTCCCACGCTCCGATAGATTTTGTTGCCCTTCAACTTCCGATTTATCGGGGGAAAGGGGGCAGGGTAGCAAAATCCCCATTTCCTGCGGGCAGGAAATGGGGATGTGAATAAAGATGCGGGGGAAGAATTACTTCTCCTCGATGTGTACGTCGTACTCGCGACCGAGGATGTTGATCTTCATGTCGCGGCCGGAGATGGCGGCGGACACACCCACGGTGGTCAGGGATACGGGGGCGCCGTAGTTCTCCTCCTTCTTGGCGGTGGGGAGCTCGGGGCGCTTGCCTGCATAGTAGTCCTCCAGCTGCTGCGGGAACATGGCGTAGATGACGCAGTTCTCATCCGTAGCGGGGATGTTCTTGGCGGTAAGCTTGTCGCGGAGGTCCTGCATGCCGGGCTTGATGAGGTCTGCGGGGCGGCAGGTGATGGGCTCCTTACCGGCGCGCTTGGCGCAAAGAGCCTGCAGCTCCGGATCCACCGGGGCGGGGGTGTGGCCATAGTAGCCGAGGGCTACGTCGGCGCACTGCGGGGTAATCTGCTTCCAGCGGCCGAACTTCACGTTCATCATGGCCTGTACGCCCACAATCTGAGAGGTGGGGGTTACCAAGGGAATCCAACCGAGGGCCTTGCGAACCACGGGGATCTCAGCGAACACCTCCTCGAACTTGTCAGCCATGTTCATCTCCTTGAGCTGGCTGCGGAAGTTGGAGAGCATGCCGCCGGGCACCTGGTAGCGCAGGGTGTCGCTGTTCACCACCTCATTGGCGTGGCTGGTGAACTTGGAGAGGCTGTCGTACACGGGCTGGAGCATGGCGGAAATCTTGGACAGCTTGTCCGTGAAGTCGTCCGCAAACTGAGGGCAGCGCTCGTAACCCTTGAGCAGGGCGAGCATGCGCATGCAGTCCGGCTGGCCGGTACCGTTAGCGAAGGGAGCGATGGAGCAGTCCACGGCATCTGCACCGGCGTTGATGCCGGCTACGTATGCACCGGCGCCGAGACCGGCGGTGTCGTGCGTGTGTACCCAAACGGGCAGACCGGTGCTCTTCTTGAGCGTCTCTACGAGAGCTGCTGTCTCGCTCGGGGGGATAAGGCCGGCCATGTCCTTGATGACGAGGCCGTCAGCGCCCATGTCAGCAATCTGCTTGCCGAGCTTGGCGAAGTACTCCAGATTGTGCACGGGGGAGGTGGTGTAGCAGATGGTACCGTGAGCGGTAGCACCGGCCTCCTTAGCGGCACGGATGGAGGTGCGCATGTTCTCCGGGTCGTTCAAGCAGTCGAAGATACGGAAGATGTTCATGCCGTGCTTGGCGCTGGTCTTCACGAAGGCCTCCACCACGTCATCGGCGTAGTTGGTGTAGCCCACCATGTTCTGACCGCGCAGCAGCATCATGTGCGGGGTCTTGGGAGCAAGCTTCTTGAGCGTGTCAAGACGCTCGAACGGCAGCTCGCCGAGGAAACGAAGACCGGAGTCAATCGTTGCGCCGCCCCAGGTCTCCAGTGCGGAGAAGCCCATGGTGTCCAGAATGGGGGCGATTTCAAGCATCTGCTCGGTGGACATACGAGTTGCGGCCAGCGACTGGTGGCCGTCGCGGAGTACTGTGCAGTTGAATGTGGCTGGTTTCATGATTAAAAAGTGTGAGGATACAGTTCTTCCCTCTGGCTTTGATGATACCATAACGGTGCTGCCAAGTCAACGGAAAATCCGCAATTTTGCGTGCGAATCGGATATTTTGTCATGCGCGCGTGCGGAAAAAGATTGACAAGAGGGCAGGGGTGGTATAAGAATAGGTATATGCGCGCTCTCTTGTGTACCGTTTTTGCCGCAGCAACGGCGGCTCTGTTCAGCTCATGCACTACGTATGACCACACCTGCATATTGGAGGTGTCTGACTTGCCGCTTAAATCCGTGAATGAGCCCAGCCGTGCGTGGGAGTCCGCCCCGCTGCGGGCGAATGCCTTGTACGTACTGCATGGGGCGGAGTCCGACAAGGCGCGCCGTGACCGCATAGGTGATTACTATTTTGTAACTTGGTATGATGCGCAGCCCACACGCCCGGTGAAGTTGGTCATGCGCTATACGCAAGCAGCCACCGGTGCACAGGTGCTGACAAGCACGATAGACTACAGTGCACCGCGCCGTTCTGCCGGGCGCCGTACGGACCGATTCTTCTTTGCCGGTGAGGAGCGTAAGAAGAAGGGTGATATTATGACCTGGCGCATAGATGTTTACGTGGATGGACAGTCAGTGGACTCCAAGCAATCATACCTCTGGGAATAAGCCTGAGCGGAGTGCTCCCTGTGGCTGTGCTGATGCGCCATGTGCCACACCCCGGACGTAGCGAAAAACAAAAACAACAAAAAATGCGCCTGTGACGTAAATTCGTATGGACAAACCCTCCGCAACAGGGTAACATACACACCGTTCGCGGTGCGTCCTCGCGCCGCTCTTCAACATTTTCCACAACTTCTTATTATGTTCAAGGGATACAATAACTCTAATCAAAAGTCTGATACTCAACAGGCTCCTACCTCCTCTTTCGGTGAGCCCGGCTTGGCTCCCGAGTGGGGCGCAGCCCCGCAGGAGGCTTCCGTGCCGGAATCCTACTTCGGCTCGTCTGACAGCAGCTTCGGCAGCACGCCCTCCGGCGGTGCATCCGCTGTTTCCACCCGCAATGTGCTCAATTCCGACGTGTCCGTAGTCGGTGTGCTCCGCTTTACGGATGATTTGCTTGTGGACGGCTCCGTGGAGGGTGAAATCACCTCCGATGGCGTGCTGACTGTCGGCGTCAATGCCGCCATTCAGGCCGGTGAGAAGAACAAAGTCGCCGTGCGCACGCGCAGCGCCATCATTCACGGTCGCGTGACGGGTGATGTGGTGGTTTCCGACCGCGTGGAGCTGACCTCTACGGCTGAGTTGGTGGGTGATGTCACCGCTTCCAAGATTTCCATCCAAGAGGGTGCCGTCTTCATCGGTCACTGTATGGTAGGTGTGGCCTCCGCCGGGGTGCCTGCCCCCACGCCGACCAAGAAGGGCAAGTCCGGTGCTTCCAAAGCCACTACGGATGACCTCTTGGGCTGATAAAACCGATACATTTGCACCATGCCCGAGTACAAGACAGCGCCCCTGATTGCGTCCTATGTATCCGGGCTCTTACCTGAGGGTGAGCGCGACCGCCGTGCCGCGCTCACCTCATTTGATTCACGGGCGGACCGCGCCAAAATACCGGGGCGCGATGTCATTTGTTACGAGTGTGGGCGCCGCTCGAAGGTGCCCGCCGCCGCACTGTCCGCCAATTGCATTCACTGCCATGCGCACCTGCGCATGACGGATATTGACCTCAAGCCCAATTCCTCACGCCTTACAGTGCGCACCTTGGGTAATGTGACCGTGCTGCCGGAGGCCATCCTCTCCCAACTTTCCATTGTTTGCCACAACCTGCACCTCCTCGGCAAAGGTTCCGGCACCTTCCGTTGCTCCGGCATGCTCAAAATCAGCTCTGATTCCAAGGTGGACGGTGAAGTTACCGCCGGTTCATTGCTGGTGGAGCGTGGGGCGGATGTCATCTTCGTGCACGGGGTGAAAGCACGCACGGTGGAGATTTATGGCCGCGTAACCGGGCGCGTGGAAGCCTCCGGCAATGTGGTTTTGCACCGCGGGGCAGAGCTTTGCGGTAATTGCTATGCCCCCATGCTCATCGTCAAATCCGGTGCTACTCACCGTGGCGCTTGGCAAAAAATATCCTCCTCCGAAGCAGAAATCCCCTTGGTTGAGGACCTCCCTCCGGAGATTTGACCGGTACGGGGGCATAAAGGCGCGAGGGGGGGGCCTCTCCTCTATATAAGGTATTGGTGTGGACTGCGCTTTCTTGCGTTGATAAAATTGTTTGCTCTGTTTATGTGTTCAGTTGAGTTCAAATTGCTCGAGAAATCGGAAGTTGAAGAATAGATTGCGAGCGACAGCGAGCGGAATTCAGAGCCCCGGGGCTCCGAATTAGGCTCGCTTGCGCTCGCAAATTATCCAACAATTTCCCCCTTCAACTTCCGGTTTATCGCTCAGTGTAAAAAGCGGCATCTCCTCAAAAACACGAACCGCGACAAAGTGTTTGCGCTCCTTCGGAATCGTTTTTCTCGCCATAAAAATGGCGTTTGAATCGAAAATTTGCGCAGAAGATGAAAATATACAAAACAAATAGCCGGTTTTGCCCGTCATCAAGAGTAGATTATGAACACAATCATACTCAACTCACGCGTCGGGCTCAATTTATTGGGCGGAATTCTTACAAGGATAACAAACTTAACCCCATATTGATTATCTTTTTTTATTGAACAGTGAATTGCTTTAATCCGAGGTAAATAGTAGAGTAAGGGCGTCTTTTTTTGTTTGTATGTTATCCACTTTTTTCTTGTCATAACAAGAAAAAAATGATAAATGTAAACATAGCCTTGTTGGATATGCAGCCATAGTGGATATGAGCAATCGTGTAGAAAAGAAGGCATAATAGTATTACAGCGTAATAATCATTATGAAAATAGTAAGACATTTGTTCAGCGGGCTGATGCTTTTCGCCGGTTTTGCCGGAGGGGTGTGCGCTACGGCTGATGCTCAAACCGTGGTTTCTCCGGTTACGTCCGAAATCATCAAGTGCGATAAAGCACTGTTGGATCGTGACGGTAGCGAGTTGATTGCTCGTTTCTTAGTGCAGAATAAGCCTGAGTATAATAGCTATAGAGGTGCGGTTGCCGGTCATACATTGAATAGCGGTAATGCTGATTTGAAAATGATTTCCAGCCAAGTTGCCACTTGGTTGATATTTATTGATATCAGCGATCCGAGCGGGCGTAAAAACGTGATTAAAACCAGTGCGGAAGTGGCTGCACGTTTGGTGAGTCTGATGTCACCGGACAGCGAAGTGCACGTCATGGTAGCAGCCGGTAGTCAGCAAGTCGTTGCGCGTACGGATGAGCTGCAATCTTTGATGACTGAAGGCTATGGTTATGAGCCCGTGAGCACTTCCGGCAAATACTCGTTCTTGCTGAGTCGTATTTGTGATGCCAAGGGTATTGAGAATAACAATACTCATATTTGGGTTGGCCTGACGCGCGCTCTTAAGGATGAGATGCCTGATAACGTAAAGGATATCAAGCGTTATCTGCCTCGTGGCGTCATTCTTATTTCCGATGGTATGGATGAGAGCCGTACCACTGATGAGGATTTCCGGATGTTGGTGCAAACCTCGAAGGAGATGAACATTCCCGTGCACACCATCGCCGTGCCGTATAAAGATAATCCTACGGGGCGCTCCGGTCGTAAGAAGGGCAAGGGCAGCACAAGTGATACGGATGCCCACAAAGGTTATGCTGCACTGCAGCGACTTGCCGTTCAGACGAATGGCTCTTATTTAACCTATGAGCAGGTGAAGAATCCCGATGGCGGTGACGCCATTGGCTTGCTTAACGGCATGCTGCGCAAAACGTCCGCCATGGTGATGCAGCTTAAGACCTCGTTGAAGGATGCGAATGGTAACATCATTCCTGCCGGTCGTTCCCTTAAGCTGATTCTTACTGAAGGACGAGAAAAGACCGTGGCATATATGGAGCTGCCGCAGGAGCAACTGGGGTTGGTAGTCGGTGATTACGCCTTGGAGTGCTTGCTTGAGCTTCGCAATGGTCTTAATGAGGCCAATAAAGAACAGACCGTGGAAAAGATGTTGAAGATTTTCAAGGAGAGTCTGCTCCCGCTTACCGCAACGGATAAGCTCTTTGAAGGCACGTACATGGACCGCGACTATGCGCTTCGCGTGCGCAAGTTGCTGCAACACGTCAAGAATACTCCCGGTGTGTTGAGCAAGCCCGGTGTGGATGCCGAGATTGCTATCTGTTTGGTGGACCTCAACGCTCCGCTTCCCGAGCCTCCCAAGGAGGACACGAATGTAAACGTAAACAACAACATTCCGAATCAAGGTGGAAATGTAACCATTAATGGTACAACCCTTGGCAGTAGTGAGGATGAAGTCGCCGATACGCCGAACTTGGTATGGTGGGTAGTGGGTATCGGTGGTGCATTTGCTTGCATTATCGTGTTCATTATCATTATTCGCAGCCTGAGCCGCAATGATGATGACGACGCGCCCGCGGTTCGTGGCCCCCGCCCGGATTCCGGAGCAGTACCCGTACCTACGCCTCCGCTGGCCACGCTGGATGACGCCAAGCAACCCGGCCAGAGCTGGGCTGTGCGCAAGACCTCCGTTTCCGTGGGGCGCAGCGCATCCGCAGATGTTCGCTTACCTTCCGGCCACGTGTCCAACATTCATTTCACACTGTATCGCGAAGCAACAGGTCAGTGGATGATTAAGGATGCTAACTCCACGAATGGCACCATTGTGAATGGTTCCAAGATTTCCGCTGCCACCGCTCTGAATAGTGGTGACATCATCAGCGTTGCAGATATGCAACTTGTCTTCCGCATTAAATAACTTATTACAACTTACAATCTAAATCATATGAATCCTAATTCTGTAGATCCGCATCAGCGTAAGGTAGGCCCCTTGTTCAGCGCTGACCAAATGGGGGGTGGCTCCCAGCCTCATGCTCAAGTTCCCGGCCCGGGAACCATGCCGTTCGGTGTATCGATTAACCCCATCGGTATCTCCGAGGATAGCCCCACCTTGCCCATGCCCGGCCCGGGGCAAACCATGCCCTTGGTGCCCAAGATGGGCAACCCGCGGATTCCCGGTAATGCCGGCGTGAACGCAGCCAGTGTCAACATTCCCCGCAAAGAGAACCTCGGCCCGGTGGCCGGTTGGCTTGTGGTGGTGTCCGGTCCCGGTCGCGGCCGCTCCGTGGAGGTTGGCTACGGCTACAATTCCATCGGTCGTGGGGTTAATAATGAGGTTTGCCTGCCGTTCAATGATACGACTATCTCCGATACCGGGCATGCATTCATCGCATACGACAACCGTGGGCATAAGAGCTACATCACCCATGGGCAGGGCCGCAACATGATTTACCTGAATGATACACCCGTGCTCGGCACCATGGAAGTTACGGCAGGTAGCATGCTGCGCATCGGTAACACTGTGCTTATCTTCGTTCCGTTCTGCTCCTTGGAGCGCAACTGGGACATGTTCCCCGAGACGGTGCAGTAAAATCCCACATTCTTATACAGAAGAAACTGACAACAAATCCATCCTCCTCCCCCTCATGACTGATCAACAACACAGAAATTCCCGCTTGCTCGCCTCCTTTGCAGAGGACCGCGACATCGGAGCTCGCGCCAACCAAGAGGACTACGCTCTTTGCGTGCCCGTAGATGCGGAGAGTGGCCCTTGCCGTGAGGTTATATGTGCGCTTGCGGACGGCATGGGGGGCTTGGCTGCCGGCGAGGTCGCTTCCCGCGTATCCGTCAGCGCCTTTTGCCGTGTGCTGAAAAATCTGGAGGTAGCGCCGGGACAGGAGTCCTTTGCCATGGTGCGTGCCGCGCAAGAAGCTGATGGAGCCTTGCACCGCCGCCTTCAGGCGGATGCGGGCGCTTCCGGTAACATGGGCTGCACACTCTGTGCCGTGTGGATTAAGGAGGGCAAACTTCACTTCATCAACGTTGGTGATTCCCTCATCTACTTCATGCGCGACAAGTGCCTATACCAGCTCAACCACCGCCACAACCACCGCGAAGATATGCGCCTGCGCGCAGAGCGCGAGGGCTTGAACTGGGCGGAGGTCTCACAGATGGATTCCGTGGTAAAATACGGTTCTCGCGTTACCTCATACCTCAGTGGGCGAGGTATAGACCAAGCCCATTGCCCCAATGAAGCGCTGATGCTGGAACCCGGTGATACGATTATGTTGGCCAGTGATGGCATATTGACGCTGAATGAGATGGAGATTGCGCAGGCACTGCTCCCGGTACCCGAGCGAGATGCCCGAGGTGATGTGGAAGCGGTGCTGGACAGCGTGCTTTCCAAGGAGGCTCCTCGTCAGGATAATGTCAGCGTCGTCGTCATTCGCATGTCATAATCTTCTGTATTACATAGTACACTTCTAACCAATTGTTTTCATTATGAAGAAAAAAAGTCTCGTTTCCATTTGCATAGGCTTGCTCCTGGCACTGGTTATCATTATCCCCCTGCTGCTGATTGGCAGCGGTGGCAGTTACAACAGCATTGAGCGCTATAAAGAAGGCGTGAAGCTGATTATCCGTTTCCATGAGACGGAGGGCGTCAAGGGCTCCGGTTCCGCCTTTGTGATTAACAGTGGCGGTGGCTTGGTTACCAATGCTCACGTCGTTGGCACCATTAAAGAGACAGAAGGAAGAAAGATATACGAGTATCCTACCAAGCTCGATGTGCTGTACGTTGTTTATGAGAAACAGCTGCAGAACAAGAAAGTGGTAGTCATGCAGCGCGCTGAGGTGGAGCACGTGGACCCGTCCCGCGACTTGGCTTACCTGCGTGTGAATACCCCTGATCGCGCATACTTCAAGCCCTTGGCTCTTGCCAATCGCTCCGAGGCAGGACAGCACGTGATGGCTTTCGGTTATCCTGCGTTGCTGATGAAGGAAGGTGGCAAACTCAGCAAGCTGTTTGAGAACTTCGTGGTGACCTACATCAAGAACAATCACCAGTCTTTCCCGGATCGCGTGGAACTGCCGTGGGATACGGATATGCGCGACCTGCTGGACGTGACTATGTTCCAAGGTTCCATTGCCAAGGTGAATGACAGTGAGACGATGGGTACCGGTATCGGTGAGGATTCCCGTTTCCGCGGTATCACCCATTCCGCTTCCGTGCAGGGCGGTATGAGCGGTGGCCCCCTTGTCAATGAAAAGGGCTACGTAGTAGGTGTGAACTACGGTTCCTACAAGGCCTCCGAGTCATACAACTGCGCTATGGATTCCAGTGAGCTCATTCACTTCCTGACCCGCGCTCAGAGCGATATCAGTGAGATTGCCATTGTGGAGAAAAACCCGGACAGCTTCGTCTACACCATTCGCGCACACATGGCCAACATGTCTGCCCCGCAGATTGTGCTTGTCGCTGTGGTCGGTGTATTTGTCATCGGCAGCCTTGTGGTCATCTTCGTTCTGCTGCTCAAGAGTGGCAAGAAGAAGAATAAATATGCTTCCCGCCCGATTTCCGCTCCTGTGGTACCGGCCGGTCCGCAGAATGGTCCGATGGGTGGCGGTGTCTCCGCCTCCGCGATTCCGGAGGGTGTCACGCGCCCGTTTGATGGCGGTGCAGATGCTCCCACCATCCCCTTAGGCCCGTCTAAGAGCAGCAAGTCTCCGTCTCTGGTCTTCACCGGTTCCGATTCCGAGGGCAGGGCGCTTAAGTTCCGCGTATCGTTGGCTGACCTGCAGAGAGAGCGCTCCATCCTTATCGGCCGCAGCAGTGCTACCTGCAAGATTCATGTGGCAAACAAGGCTGTGTCCCGCCAGCAGGCTCGCCTCATGTATGAGGAGGATATGCAGGGCAATGTGTATCTGTTCATCAAGGATGAGCAGGCTCGCAATACCACCTGCCTGAACGGTGTGCCGCTGCGCGATAAGTGCCTGCTGATGCCCGGTGATGAAATCTCCTTCGCGGACGTCACGCTGAAGTTCAGCACGGAAATGGCCTAACCTCTGAACCCGAAAAGCTCTGTACGTTATGACTCTACCTGTCGGTAAAGTGTTGAATGATAAATACACCATCGAGCGTGTGCTCGGTAAGGGTGGGTTCGGAGTCACGTACAGAGCCCTCGACGAAACGTCCGGGCGTTACGTTGCCGTTAAGGAGAATTATCCCTCCGGCCATGCGCAACGTGACGCCTCGGGCTACGTCTTTGTCAATCCTCAAAGCGATAAGCATTACAATTGGGCACTTCGCCATTTCATCACGGAGGCGAAGATGCTCTCCCGATTGAACCACAACTCCATTGTCCGAGGCTATGGTGCTTTTGAGCAGCTCGGAACTGCATATTTTGTGATGGAGTATCTGGAAGGGGCTCCCTTGTCTTCTTACAGCCCCGGTTCTCTTACGGAAGAACAATTACGTTATCTGTTGGATCACCTCTTGGATGCCCTGGTGTACTTACAGAAGCATGATATCTGCCACCGTGATATCAAACCTGCCAATATCATCATCCGGCAGGATTTTACCCCTGTCCTTATTGACTTCGGAGCAGCAAAGCAGGAAGTTTCCGATGAGACCTTCAGCCTTGGCTTCATGAGCTCCGGGTATACCCCGCCGGAGCAATTCGCGGACAACAATTGCCTTTTCCCCAGCATTGATGTGTATGCGCTCGGTGCTACGTTCTATTGCATGATAACCGGTTCACCGCCTCCTCCGAGTCCTGCGAGGCAAGTGAATCCGGCGCACGATCCCTATGTGCCGCTGGCATCAAATCCGTACATGACCTCCCGCTATTCTGAGCAATTTCTTCGCTCTATTGATACGGCATTGGTGCTTGACCGGCAATACCGCTTCAAAAACGCAAAAGAATGGGTGCGTTATTTGAAAGGTAGCTTTACACCGCGCCAAAAGCCGGTATCGCACCCTGTTAGTGACTCCGGAGGCACGCTGCCGTGGGATAATCCGGGGAGCAGCCCCACCGGAGGGGCATACACCCCCGCCTCCGGGGATGAAATTCCGCTTTCACAAATAGTAGGCTGGGTGGGTTACATCATGATGGCCATCGGCGCCGGGCTGCTGTTGCTCATCATCTTCTCACTGGCGGGTACAGGGGGCAGCAGCAGTGCGTTCGATTCCTGCTTGCCATTGGCCATAGGGCTTGTCCTCATCGGTACCGTGGTGCGGTTGATCCTGCGCCACATCTCAGATAACCAAGACGAATAGACATCCGTGGTGGGCTGAATGTAACTGATTTTAACATAAAACTTGCATAATTATGATTATTCCTCGCATTGATAATGAGATTTTTGTTGTAGGCCTGTCCGAAGGGCCTGTGACAGCCGGTGTGGTGAAGGCTTTGTCCTCGCAAGATGCCTCTGTTCGCGTGTATTTGCCGGAGGAGGCTGCGCAATATTTGGCAGCGTTTGCTGCGCATCACTATCCCTTGCCTTTGGTCGTAGAGCAGGGGTATGATATGAATTCCATTCGCGTGCTGCTTGTTACCGCGCTGCAACATGGTGTGCGTTTGGTGCCCGTGGGCTCGCAGACCTTGTGGGAGCAGATGGTGCCGTTGGAAATGCCGGAGTTGATAGATCTGCGCGCCATTGCTCCTGATGAGCTGAAAGTTCAGGACGTGGTGCAAGCTCCGGAGCCGGAGGAAGAAAAGGAAACGCCCTTGGATACCTCAAGTGAAACGTATGTGGTGAACGGAACCACGGTCTGCACGCTGTTTCCGAGTTTGCGCCATAGCTTGGCGGATTTGAATGCGCGGGAAGTAGCGGTGGATTCTGCCGTATTGCCTGCATCTGCTGCCGGGGATAAGTCGAAAGCACCTACCGGAGGTAAGCGTACGAAACATAACAACCATACCTTGGAAAAGATGCTGTTGTCTGCTGTATTGGCGGTTTGCGTTGCCGGTATAGCGTGTTATCTCATCATGGTTTCTTCTGAAGATGCAGCGGTGGAGCAGCCCGCCCCCGTGGTGAATAAAACCACCGGTAAGCCCAAAGGCAAGAAACATACTTGCCCCAAGGAGGACGCCATGCCGGAATTGATGAAGCATGCGGATTCTTGTCCCGAATGCAAGAAGCGAGCAGTCTCGCTTCATGCAAAGATGCATGAGCAAGAGGGGGCTCAGCCGGATGTTGATGAGGGGTGCAAACTGGAGTGCAAAAAATGCGAGTTGAAAAAGCACTCTGCGAAAGACCATAAGGCGCTGTCTGAACCGGAACTTGAGGAAGGTGCGAAGCTTGGGTGTGTGGAATGCCAAAAGCTGCTTCACGCTAAAAAGCATGTTGATAAGAAAATTCATGAGTTTACTGAGGCTGAATTAGGGGAGGGCGACGCTTTGGGCTGTGAACAATGCCGCAAGGCTGTGCATGAGAAACTTCATGACACTGCAGGAGACGCAGCCTTGGCTGAGGCTGATGTGAAGAAAGGCGTGGAGCTGAATTGCACGGAGTGTAAGATGGTTGCTGAGAGGCAAGAAGCTGCCGGTAGGGCTGCGGAGGAAGATGCCGCCCGTAAGGCTGCGGAGGATGAAGCCGCCCGCAAGCAGAAAGTGGATGAGCACAAAAAATGCCATAAACAGAATAAACCCTTGACCAAAGAGCAGGTGGAGGAGGGTGTGGCGCTGAAGTGTGACAAGTGCATTAAAAAGAAGAAAAAAGCGCACGATAAACGTCACGCCGATAAAGCGTCACCTCTGACCGAAGCCGAGGTCGCTGAAGGCGTGACGCTGGGGTGCGATAAATGTACAAAGGCAACGCCCCCGGTTTCCGAGGATGAGGATGCTGAATTCGTTGAAGAGGCTGCCGATCAGCCTGCGGGAGAAGCTGCCGGCAAGCCTGCGGGAGAAGCTGCCGGCAAGCCTGCGGGAGAAGCTGCCGGCAAGCCTGAGGGTGATGCCGCCGGTCAGTCTGCGGGAGAAGCTGCCGGCAAGCCTGAGGGTGAAGCTGCCGGCAAGCCTGAGGGTGATGCCGCCGATCAGCCTGCGGGAGAAGCTGCCGGCAAGCCTGAAGGGGAAGCCGCCGGCAAGCCTGAGGGTGATGCCGCCGGTCAGTCTGCGGGTGAAGCTGCCGGTCAGTCCGATGAGGGCATGTCCCAAGGTGATGAAGGTTCTGCTGAATCAACAGACGCTGATACCCCTGTTACTCCTGTTCCGGGGCAATCCTTTATCCCAGATGTCAGGGGCTCCGCTACGGTTCCTGCTCCTATTCGCCGAACGGAAGCAGGGCAAAGAAAGGGTGAGTCTCTCAAGAATGAAAAAGACGGTGTAAGCGGTCGTAAATTTTTGAACAACTGATTTTGTACATCATTGGCTTAGAAAGTGGAGGTGTGAGCGTGGCGATGCGTGAGCAGGCTGCGCGCGTGGGTGCTGTAGTAAACATAATCTCCCCAAGTGATCTGGATGATGACCCGGAAACTTGGGGGGATGCCCAGGAGTATTTCCCTTTGGCCGTCGAGACCCGATACAGTGCGGAGGAGATGCTCTACATCAGTAATGCCGTGTTGTTTCACGGAGTGCGGGTGCAGCCGGTGGGCACTCGCGAGCTGTGGAACCGCTTGGTTCCCACGGAACTGCCGGAGCTTTTGGCCGTGCCGGTATGCAGTGTGGATGAAGCAACGTGGTATACTCCCTTGGTGAGGGGCAGCGCACCACGTGCGCAAGTTTTCGTCATGCCTCCGCATACGGTGGATGCGGATGGCTTACTGGTTGTGAATGCGACTAATATAGACACCACCATGCCGAGTTTGGCACATCCGCTGGCGACGCTGAAATTGAGCTATATTGTGCCCGATGTTGTCATTGGCCCTGCGACTCCGGATGATGTTGTTATGCCGATGTATTCGAGGGAGACGCAACCGGAATCTTCGCCTCAAAACAGGCCTGATTGGGTGTATATGCTGATAGGCGGCGTTTCCGCCGTGGTGTTGCTCGCGGTCGGTATTTTTGTGGCTTTTGTGTGAGCTGCGTCGGCGTCAAGCGTGCTGTTGGGTGGTGCGTATGATTTTGCCTCCGTTTTTGCCTGCGCCGGGGCCGAGCTCGATGAGGTAATCCGCCCGGGAGAGGATGCCCTCGTGGTGCTCTATGCAGAGGATAGTGTGCCCCGCGGCGCGGAGTCGGAAGAGGGAGCGCAGGAGGAGGTCCACCTCGCCGAAGTGCAGGCCGGTGGAGGGTTCATCCAGCACAAAGAGCAGGAGCTCGCCCTCGCGACGCCCTCGTTTGGGCGCAGCTTTTGCCAGGTAGGTGGCTATGCGCACGCGCTGCGCCTCGCCCCCGGAAAGGGTGGTGACGGAGCGGTCCAGCGGTAGGTAGCCCAGCCCCAAATCATGCATGGCTTGCAAGATGCCGTGTGCCGCGGGTATGGGGGCAAAGAATGCCAGAGCTTCATCCACCGTTTGCGCCAGCGCAGCTGCTATGGATTTGCCACGCCAAGTGACCTCCAGCGTTTCGCGGTTGTAGCGTGCGCCGTGGCAAGCATCGCAGGGGGTGTACAGGTCCGCCAGAAAGTTCATGTCCACCTGCAGCGAGCCTGAGCCACCGCAGCGTTCACATCGTCCGCCGCGCACGTTCAGGGAGAAGCGCCCGGCGGTGTAGCCTCGCTGGCGTGCGAGGGGGAGTGCTGCGTAGAGCGGGCGCAGAACATCCAGCAGCCCGGTAGCTGTTGCCGGGGTGGAGCGCGGGGAGCTGCCCAGCGGGCTTTGGTCGAGCAGTACGGCGCGTGCAATGCCCTCCGCTCCGCTTACTTGGCCTTTTTTGAGGGCAGGCAGCAGGCACTCGTGCACCAAGGTGCTCTTGCCGGAGCCGCCGGGGCCGCACAGGCAGGTAAAGGCACCGATGGGGAGGCGTAGGGTGACATCTTGCAGGTTGCGGGCGGTGGCATGGCGCAGCTCCATCCACTTGCAGGCGGCGGTATCCACGGGGGCTGCCTCCGCGTATGTTTTGCGGCCTGCCAGCCATGCCCCGGTGGGGGAGTTTTCATTCCGGAGTAGCTCTTCGTACGTACCCTCTGCCAGTATGCTGCCACCGTGTATGCCGCTGCCGGGTCCCATCTCCACCAGCCAATCCGCGGCAGCCAGCAGCTGCGGGTCATGCTCTGCCACGAGCACGGTGTTGCCTTTGTCTCGCAGGCTCTGCAGGGCGCGGATGAGGCGTGCCGTTTCGCTGTGGTGCAGGCCGATGGTGGGTTCATCCAGTATGTACAGGCAGCCGGAAAGCCCGCCGCCTATTTGCCCTGCGAGGCGTGCGCGCTGCAGCTCACCGCCGGAGAGGGTGTTCGTAGCGCGGGAGAGGGAGAGGTAGCCGAGCCCGAGCTCTTGCAGGCAACTGAGGCGGCGGCGCAGCTCCTCCAGCGGTGTTTGCAGCGCCGCGCGGAACACGGGGGGGATGCTCAGCTGCTCCAGCAGTTGCAGGTTCTCATCCACCGTGAGTTTGCAGAACTCCGCCAGGTTCAATTCCGCATCCGCAAAGCTGAGGGTCACGGCAAGCGCGGTCGGGTTCAGGCGCATGCCTTGGCAGGCGGGGCAGATGGTGTGCTCTTCTTTTTTGTCCGCAATGACGCCTAAGCCCTCGCAGCGGGTGCATGCGCCGTGCGGGGAGTAGTGTGAGAACAGCCTAGGGCTGAGCTCCGGCAGGGTGAAGCCGGTTTCCGTGTTGTGGTAGCGCATGTGGTAGGTGCGCAGCTCTTCCTCCTCTCGCGGCTGCTGCACGATGGCGCGTACCTCATCCCCGCAAAAACGGAGCGATACTTGCAGTGAATCCGCCAAGCGAGATTCCGCCCCTTCGCGCACCACGATGCGGTCCACCACCAGCTCGCACTTGCAGCCGGGGGGCGGGGGCTGTGTTGCCAATTCTTCCAGATAGCGGATTTCACCCTCCATGCGCACGCGCAGGAAGCCTGCTTTCAGCAGTTCCATGGCATCGGATTCCGGTGCGGTGCCGAAGCTCTCCGGCAGCGGTGCCAGCAGGGTGAGGCGTGTGCTCTCCGGCAGGGAGCACAGCTCCGTTACAATTTCATCCGGGCTCAGGCGGGTGAGGCGTTGCCCCGTGGCCGGGTCATGCGGTATGCCGATGGCGGCGTAGATGATGCGCAGGTAGTCCAGCGCCTCCGTCAGGCTGCCGAGCACGGCGCGTGAGTGCCCGGTGGATACGTGTTGCTCCAGACAAAGCGCCGGCGGCAGCCCGTCGATGGCCTCCACCTGCGGTTTTTCCGGGCGGGCAAGCAGGCGGCGAGCCCCGGTGGACAGGCAGTCCAAAAAGCGCCTGCGGGACTCCGCAAACAGGGTATCATGCGCCAAGGTGCTTTTGCCGGAGCCACTGGGCCCCACCAGGGCAATGATTTTGCCCGCCGGCAGGGTAAGGCTGATGTTCTTGAGCGTGTTTTGCGAGGCTCCTGTGATGCGTATGTCCATGGGCGGGGGGGATGAATTACACCTTGACAAAAATGCGGTGCGTGTAGAGCAAGAGGCAAAGCAACCACGCCAGCACCAAGTAAGCAGCACTGTGCGCCACGCCAGCCCACGCCGGGCTGATGAACTCCGCAATCGTGCCGCCGAAAATGCGCGTGGTCAGCTGCCCAAACCCGATGACGTGGGTGAACAGGTAGATGAACAGCGCATTGCAGCCGATGACTTTCAGCGGCCAAGCCCAGAAGCTGATGCGGCACACATCTATCAGTAGGTGGAAAATCGCCATCAGCACCGCCCCGATGCCGGCGGAGACCAGTACAAAGCAGGGCGTCCATATGTTTTTGATGCAGGGCCCGAGGGTGGAGAGCGCGATGAGCAATGCGCCGCCGATGAGCAGGATGAGCACTCGCTTCACCGCACTGACTGAGCCTGCAAACATGCGCCCACTCAGGAACCCCGCCAGTGCCAGCGCCGTGGCGGAGACAATGCAGAGCGGCCCCTCCGGGTCAATCACGCCGTAGTGCAGCTTGCCGGGGCACAGCAGGGCATCCACCTTGGCGTTGAAACAGCCGGCAGGCGTCATGTCGCCCCCCATGTACTGCGCGAGGAATACGCCGGACAACAACAGAGCCGCACAAAGACCCACCGCCCAAGTTTTGCGCACAGCCAGCACAATGCTGCCCGCCAGCGCTCCGGAGATGCCGATGAGACCCAGCACGGAGGCGCAGCGCATAGCGGAAGCCTGCCAAACCAAAGGCCCATTCACCAGCATGCCCAGCAGCACCAGCAGCGCGGCGCGTTTCCACATGCGCAGCAGCAGCTTGCCCGTGCCTGCACCCATGCCCATTTGTTTGCGCACGGAGAAGTTCAGGGATATGCCCGCCAAGTAAACGAAGATGGGGAAGATGAGGTCGTAGGCGCGCAGCCCCTCCCAGGGCTCATGCCCCATTTGCTCGCGCATGCAAGCCCAGAACTCGCTGCCGGGGCAGGCTGTTTGCATGCTCCAGAGCAGGGTGCCCAGCCCGATGATGAGGGCGGTATCCAGCCCGCGCAGGGCATCCAGAGATTGCAGACGTTGCTCGTTTTGCATGGCGGTGAAGCGTGTTTTTTATTGGCAGCCCATGGTGATGGACAGCAAGAAGAGGATGAGGTGCAGGGAGGCCATGCCCAGCAGTACGTTCATGCGCTTGTCCGCAGGGGTGCGGGTGAGCTTGAACAGCAGGTATCCGCCCACCAGAATGGCAAAGGGCCAGTAGTAGTTCCACCCCACGTTCGGCAGGAAGAAATGTGTTTGCTTGAGGGTGATGTAGGGGGCGATGAGGAAGGCGAGCGCCAGACCGCGAGCGCGTTTGTCGCCCAAGCGCACGGCAAGGGTTCGCTTGCCGGTGGTTGCGTCCTCTTTACGGTCGCGGATGTTGTTGATTTCGATGAGCAGGCAGGAGAGCAAACCGCACTGCACGCCCAAGATGAAGGCAGCCCCGTACATCATGTGGTAAAGGGCATTGTTCTCAAACCCGACCTGCACATACAGCGTGCCTGCCACGGCCACAAGCCCGAAGAAAAGTAGCACGAAGAGCTCACCGAGCCCCTTGTATGCCAGCGGGTAAGGGCCACCCGTGTAGCAGTAGGCGCACAGCATGCTCGGTATGCCGATGGCGATGATGGGCCAGCCCTGCGCCTGGATGAGCGGTATGGACAATGCCGCCGCTGCTGCCAAAAAGGCGCAGCCTGCCAGCTTGACCGCGCGTGAGCTCATGTCGCCACTGGCGGTGATGCGGCGCGGTCCTTGGCGCTTGGCGGTATCCGCCTTTTTGTCTGCATCCAGCGAGTCATTGAAGAGATTGCAGGCTATTTGGATGCATATGGCGCTCAGCACGGTGTAAATGGCCAGCGAGAGGTCGAACTGCACCAAGTTCGGGAAAGCGGCTTGGTACTTCCAAACGATGACACAGCCTGCCCACACGGCGACGATGCCTGCGGGCAGGGTCTTGGGGCGGGTGGCAAGAAAGATGGATTTAATGGTATTCATTTTTTACGGGGGAATTTGCGGCGCCCGCCCTGAGCCTTGCGGAAAGGCTCGAAGAGGGCATCCAAGCCGCTGTTTTTGATGAGAAGGGTTTGCTCCATGAGCCGCCCCAGCTTGCCCTTGGGCCAGCCACGTTGCCAGAACCAGTCCAAGTATTCCGTGGGCAGGTCCATCAGCGGGCAACCATCCGGTGGATAATTCGCGGGACCGTACATGCCGTAGGGCATGTGCATGGCAGCAATCTCTGCCAGCAGGGCCCGCAAATCCTCCGCGCTCGGTATGGGGGCGTCTTGCATCAGGCTTTTACGCTCCAGCTGATTTCCTCTCCTGCGTACATGGGCACCACCTGCTGCCCGTAGTCGGCATAGAGGCTCGGCACGCTCATGGGTACGTCATGCAGGGTGACGCGTTTGGCATGCGGTTTCAGCCCGTGTATGCGGCAAGCGTTGCCGCTCACAAAACCCTGCAATTTGTCGAGCGCGCCGTGCTGTGCAAAGATTTCCGCCAGTTTCGGCAGCGCCAGCGGGGCGGTGAACACACCGGCTGCGCAGCCGCATGCTTCTTTCTTGCAGCGGGGGTGCGGGGCGGAATCACTGCCGAACATCAGGCGCGGGTGCCCGTTGATGGCTGCTTGCAGCAGCGCATCGCGGTCGCCGGGGCGCTTGGCAATGGGCTTGCAGAACAGGTGCGGCTTGAGCGCTCCGCCTGCCACGTCATCCAGCGTGATGATGAGGTGCTGCAGGGTGACGGTGGCGCACAGGTTTTCAAACTCATCCAGCAGCTCAAGCGCTGCTGCGGTGGTGATGTGCTCCATGCACAGGCGCAGCTTGGGGAACTTGCGCGCAAGGTTGCGGTATACGCTCAGGAACTCCGCCTCGCGATCCATCACAAAGCCGTGGCTCTCACCGTGCACCAGCAGGGGGATGCCCATCTCCTCCATCAGCTTGAGTGTGCTCTCCGCCTCTGCCAAGTTGGACACCCCGCCCTCGCTGTTCGTAGTAATGCCGGCGGGGTAAAGCTTCAGCCCGAAAAATCCCGGTGTCTCTTGGGCGAGCACGAGTTGCTGCTCCGTCAGCGCGGTGAAAAACAGGGTCATGTAGCGGTCAAACTCACAGTCTGCCCCCATCGCCTCGCGTATGCGCTCGCTATATGCTACCATGGCGCCGGGCTCTGTCACCGGCGGAACCAAGTTCGGCATGATAACCGCTCCCGCAAAATCTGCGGACAGCGGGGCTACCAGTTTCAGCATATCACCGTCTCTCAGGTGCAGGTGCATATCCAGCGGGGATTCCAGCGTAATTTCCATGCCCCTATTCTAGCAGGTTTTTACGCCATCCGCAAGCGCGAACGCGCTGTTTTATCTGCAAAATAGATGCGGGGGCGGGGCGCTTCGCTCTTGCAATTCGTGGGCAATGGTGCTACAGTAACGGCATGACGAATATGAGTCCGCCTCGTGCTTGGGTAGATGTGGATTTGGAAGCCATCGCCCACAACTTGGATGTAGCCCGACAAGCTTTGCCGGACACGGAGCTGATGCCTGTGATCAAGGCCGGTGCATATGGCCATGGGCTGGAGCCCGTGGCGCGCCGTTTGGACACGGACGGCATCGCCTTTTTCGGTGTGGCAAACGCCGGTGAGGCTCGCCGCCTCAGCCAAGCCGGTGTGCGCACCAAGCCCTTTATCCTGGGCCCCACCTTCCCGGAGGAGCGCGAGGAGATTGTGCTCAATAACTGGTGCGTGACCATCTCTACCGTAGAGGAGGCGGAGCACTTTAACCGCTTGGCGGAGCTGTATGATAAAACTTTCCTCGTGCACATGGCGGTGGATACCGGTATGGGGCGCGAGGGCTTTTTGCCCGCGCAGCTGGCGGAAGCCGTGCCGGCCATCAAAGCCATGCGTCACATTATGGTGGACGGCGTGATGTCTCACTTCCCCTCGGCGGATGAAGATGTGCCTTACACGCAGAACGAAATCGGCCTTTTTACGGATTGCGTGCAGCAGTTGCAGCAGCATTTCCGCCTGCGCTACCGCCACATTGCCGCCAGTGCAGGGGAGCTCGGGTATGAGATTCCCGTGGCGAATCTGGCCCGCCCGGGCTTGCTGCTGTATGGCGTGGGCCCCATGGCTTCCATTTACGATGGCATTCTGCGCCCCACGCTGCGCCTCTCATCGCGCGTGTCGCTGGTGCGCGAGCTGCCCGCGGGGCACGGGGTCGCCTACGGTCGCACCTACATTACCTCGCAACCCACCCGTGTGGCAACCATCGGCATCGGCTATGCGGACGGCTGGCCTCGCAGTATCTCCGGGCGGGGGGCTCGCGTATACATTAACGGGCATTATTGCCCCATGCTCGGCCGCGTCACCATGGACCAAATCATGGCGGATGTCACCCACGTGCCGTCCGTTGCCCCCGGTGATGCGGTGGAGCTCATCGGTCCTCATATCCCCATCACGGAAGTGGCAGAACAAGCGCAAACGATTGTATGGACAATATTTACAGGGCTCGGTCCGCGCTTGCCCCGCATCTATTCCTGAGAAAAAATAAAAAAACTTACACTTTTCTCAACTTTTCGCTTGACTGTGGCCGTATCTTCATATATACTCTGCCTCGCAAGCACACAGCGGCGGGATAGCCAAGTGGCCTAAGGCATCGGTTTGCAAAACCGACATTCGTGGGTTCAAATCCCACTCCCGCCTGCAAAAAGTCCTGAAAATAGCGCACTGTAGAAGGTATAAGCCCCTCTCAGTGTGCTTTTTTTTGCTTGTATTGCGTCAATTCCTCACTTTATTCCGTGTACTCCTCCAACCAATGGCTGAAGGGGGTGGGAGCTTGAAGTACGGTGGTGAGGAAGGCATCCTCAAAATCCTCTTTGAGCGTGGAGGGGGAGAGACTCAGGCAGCCCTGTTGGAAAATGGCCACTCCATGGGCTTTCATTTTGCGAAAAGAGTCAGGGAAATCAATTTTCTCTCGGTGGCAAATGCTTGCCAGCTGTTTATCTGTCAAGGTATTGTCGCTTCTGAGCCAGAATAGAGCCATCCAATGCCCTTCGTTGAGCTTTAGGATACGAATATCAGCAAATGACCCACTGTTCCATGAAAGTGTATTCTCTTCAGCCTCGGCTTCCTCCGTTTTTTGGGCAAGTGCCGAGAAATTGGCAGCAAGCATTTCAAAGGGCAAATCTGCCTTGAGGCGAGCAGGTTTGTTCCATTGCTTTTTTATCGCTGAGGCCTTTCTGCTGCGCTTGAGCGCATCCTTTGCATCACGGCGGAGTAGAAAAATAGCCATGGCTGCAAAGGCGAACCCTAAAATGAGCAGCAGCACCTGTCGAAAATCGAAGCCGGATTCAATAAACCAATACCCCGCACCAAGAAGCATGAGTACACCTGCTGCTCCGTATAAGAGATATTCGCCTATCGTCTTCATCGCTGTGTTGTGTGTGTGGTGTTTTTGCGGAATAAGGCTCTTCTCGCCTCACTCAGTGCAAAGAATATCACATAAGTATGCTATGTCAAGTACTTACCATAAAAAAAGTGTGGCGTATGGCAATTCATTTTCCTCGAGAATAGGATTAGAATTGATTTTCGATTCCCTCCATGATATAAGAGTGCAAAGTTGATGAATTATGCCGGAACAAACCGATATTCTTTTGCCTGATGACGAACACTATTACTTCGGGGTGGAGCTGTCCCATTCGCCCGAGGAGGTGCGAGCGCGTCTGCTGCGTAAGCCGGAATACATCTATTCCATCAGCTGGCCGACAGATGAGGATTCTGCGGAAGAATCGGATGACCGTTCCTGGTTGTATGTATGGCGGTGTCATGAGGGGTGGGAGCGTGACATGTGGCATCAGCCTCCCGCTGAGCTTCGAGAATTAGAATGCGCCCCTCAGCGTATGCCGCTTCGGGTTGTGCTTCATGCTCTTACTGAAGGTGAAGCGTTGAATCCTGCCACTCAATCCCACCGAGAAGCTCTTCGTTACATCTTGGTGAAACCGCGTGAATCCGGGGGGAACATGACCATTCCGCAATTAAATCTGTCCGGCGCGACGAGTAATAGGGATTTCACAAAACTCCATGTTGTAAGCGCAGCCGAGTTGCCATCGATATATGAAGATGCTATTTTGGAATTGCATGAGCCTGGTGAAGTGCCACAGGAAGTCATTGATTCCCATTGTTTGACGTATATCAGGCGTGCTCGGACGGTGATGGCTGCGATTCACGATGCCAATAGCATGGAAATACTGCTCCCCCTGCGGGAGGCGTATGCGCGATCGGCGTGTGATTTGTTGAGGTATAGTGAGGAAGGGGGGGATGAGTTTCACCGTATTTTCTCGGAATTGGGCAAAATGGAATATGAATTGCTGTTCCGCCCATGGTATGCCGATAGTCACCACAGGAAGGTGACATATCCTGCAGGTTTGGTCATTTGTGAAACACTTACACCGGGAGAATTCCGGCGTGAGGTGTTAGATTTCGAGCCGGGGAGGAGGCTATGCTACAAGCGAATGGGGGCAGGGGGTAAGATTGTACCGGCAGGAGAGGGCGAAGAAGCCATGCCTTGCCGGGATGGCGGGCGTTTTCACATAATGCCTGAAGATAGCGTTTGCAGTCCGCATGTTGATGAGCATGGTCGCGTTATCCGCTGGATTCAAGGCGCTTTCTGATGGGGCTACCTCCGATAAATCGGAAGTTGGCGAGCGAAGCGAGCGGAATTCGAAGCCCCGCAGCGCGGGGCACGGACGTTAGGCAGGGGTGGAGCGGCGAAGCCGCGGAACCCCTGTTAGGGTAAGAAATTTAAATGGAACCCAGGGAACCTGTGGTGACAGAATGCGTGGCTTAAATTGCCGTATCGACCTCAAAACAAACGCTTTGAAGAAAAACGTGCCACCCCGGCTCGGAGCTTCGCTTCGCTACGGTCCTCGCCATTATATGTCACCACAGGTTCCCTGGGTTCCATTTCCTTTTTTTGTTGCTATACAGGGGTTCCGTTCGCTTACGCTCACTCCACCGCCTGCCTAACGTCCGTCGCCCCTACGGGGCTTAAAGTTAGGCGGGCATGCGCCCGCGGTAATACTCATTTCTGTTCGCCTACGGCTCACGCGAACGCTTGGGGCTTGCGCCCCTTCGCGCGAACGCTCGCTGTCGCTCACGTGAACGTTCGCCCTTTCGGGCTCACTCGAAAACTCCCCTTTCGGGGCTTCAACTTCTGATTTGTCGGGCTGTTTCAATCAATCTCCCGTGGGGGAGGCTCCTTTGCGGAGGGCGGTGGCGAAAGAAGCGGGCAGGCCGGTGTTGGAGATTTT
The DNA here is from genome assembly GCA_904501955.1 of uncultured Akkermansia sp. Classification (GTDB taxonomy): domain Bacteria; phylum Verrucomicrobiota; class Verrucomicrobiia; order Verrucomicrobiales; family Akkermansiaceae; genus Akkermansia. The sequence goes on from CAJGCY010000002.1 coordinate 46,219, forward strand.
GGCGGCGGCTGCTTCCACATCATAGTTCACCCTGCGGAGGGTGAGGGTGCGAGACTCCGTGTCGAGGATGGCATAGGCGGCGCGGGGATCGAGGTCGCGGGGCTGACCGACGGAGCCGGGGTTGATGAGGTAGCGGCTGTTCTGCTCCAGCTCCACCGTGCAGGAGCCCCCTTCCGCATAGACGGCGGGGATGATGGAGACGCTACCGCTCTCACTCTGCTTGAAGATGGTGGCGCGGTGCGTATGCCCGAAGAAGCACAGCTGCCCCTCAAAGGCCTCGAACGCGGCGCGTGCGGCCGGTACGGTGGCGAGGCGCTGCCAAGCTTCTGCCTGCACGGATGAGGCGTGCACCAGGGTGATGCCTTGCCACTGCGCACGGGTGGGCAGTGTGCGGATGGCCGCCAAATGCTCCGCTGAGAGCATGGCGGTGGTGCGATCCATCATGGTGGTGTACAACGGCACACCGAAAAGCCCGCGCTGCAGGAGCGCTTGCTCGTGGTTGCCACGTACGGCAGCGGCAAAGAGCCCTGCCGCGGTGTTCATACACGCGGCGGGGTCGCCGTTAAAGCCGATGGTGTCACCCAAGCAGAGGAAGTGCTCTGCGGAGTGCGCACGGGCATCCGCCAACACAGCCTCAAAGGCTTCAATGTTGGCGTGAATGTCTGAAAGAATCGCGACGCGCATTTATCGTTGCAGCAGGGATTTGAGGCGCTCCTTGAGGGCGGGTATGCCCTCGCCCATGGCAGCGGAAATCGGCAGGATTTCCACCTTGGGGAAGCGCTGGCGCAGCATCTCGAGGTTTTCAGCCGCGGTGGGGTCGTCCATTTTGTTGGCAAGGATAATCCAATCGCGCTCAGCGAGCTCCTCGGAGTACAGCTTCACCTCTTTGCGGAGGGTCTGGATGGCCTCGATGGGGTCGTGCTCCAAGCCGGTCATGTCCACCACGAAGAGCAGCACCTGACAGCGCATGATGTGGCGCAGGAACTCATGCCCCAGACCGCGGTTCTCAGAGGCACCCTCGATGATACCGGGGATGTCAGCCACCACGCAGCGGGAGTAGTCCTCGAACTCCACCACGCCGACAATGGGCTGCAGGGTGGTGAAGGGGTAGCTGGCCACCTTCGGTGTAGCGCGGGAAATAGCGCCCAGCAGGGTGCTCTTGCCGGCGTTCGGGTAGCCTACCAAGCCGGCGTCCGCAATGCGGCGCAGCTCGAAGAAGAATACACCGCTCTCGGCCTCCGTTCCGTACTCAAACTTGAGGGGGGCTTGGTCCGTTGCTGTGCGGAAGTGCCAGTTACCGCGCCCGCCCTTGCCACCTTGGCAAAGCACAAAGCGCTCACCGGGTTCCGTCAGGTCAGCAATCTGTTCCAGCTCAATGCCGTCGCCCTCGCGCTCCAGCCAAGTAGCCTCTTGCATGGTGGAGGCGTTGCTGCGGTACACGATGGTGCCGGGCGGCACTTTGCCGATGACGGTTTTGCCGTCACGCCCGTGCTTACGGGCGTGCATACCGGGCATGCCGTCCGTGGCTACGAGCTTGGGGTCATAAAAGTAATTGCGCAGATCATTCGTGCCTGTGCTTACCTCAAGAATGACGCTGCCGCCGTCGCCGCCGTCGCCGCCATCGGGGCCGCCACGCGGTACGAATTTCTCACGACGGAAACTGGCCAAACCGTTTCCTCCCTTGCCTGCTTTGGCAAAAATTCGAATGTTGTCTACGAACATGGGCGCAACCTTATAGCAAAGACGTACTATTGTCAAGCACTTTTCTGAAAAGAATATGCGTTAATCTTTTGCTGTTGAACTGTCGGACCCTCTCCAAAACGCCGATTTGTTGCCATAAACGGCGCTCGCTTCAGAAGTCCGCTTGTTACATGTGCGTAAAAGCCGTAGGGGGGGCTAATAAGTCGAACTCGATAAATCGGAATTTGAAGGGCAACAAAATCTATCGGAGCGTGGGACTTTAGTCCCACAAATACGTGCGGGGCTAATCCATAAGAGGGACTAAAGTCCCTCGCTCCGAGTGAATGAATGTTACAAATCCCCCTTCAACTTCCGATTTATCGGGCACACCTAGACATATCCGTATTGTATGGGGCTAGTCCGCCATATCTCTACGAAGTTTGCGTGCAGCAGTCAGGATTTCCGGTAGCTCTTTGAATCTGCGGACGCCGATGAGGGCGCGGTCCAGTAGAAAATCCAGCACGGCATCGTCTTGCAGGGGAAGGTCCGTTTGAGCAGCCAAGTATGAGGCTATGGCTGCTTCAAAAGTGGTGAGCTCGTGCTCTTTTGTCAAGATAAAGCCATTGTGAGCGGCTTGTTTCGCAAAAGCGCGCATCAGCAGGCGGTAACGCTCGCTTTTGAAACAGAGGTAGTACTGCATGAGGTGTGGTGTCCATTCATACCCGGAGACCGCCGGAGCTTTCCAATCCCTCATGACTTCCGTGAGCAAGGTGTAGGGGTGTTTGTAATGCTTACTCAGGGTAGCATCCGTTGCTGCTATGTCGAACTGCAGTTCATCCGCATGTACAAACAGAGAATTGCTGACGCGGGCTACGGTGTTGTAAATATCAGCGAAAGGAATGGTAGTTTTGCCGAGTTGAGAAGCCAGTCCCAACAGCTCGTCTATGGTGAATGTCCTGTTTTTCTCGCAGAAATCCAAGAAGAGACTTTTCGTGTTGACGTCCACCTCCGCCGTTCCGTCATCTTGCTCATCACGGCGCAGGGTGATGAAGGAGCTGTTGAAGTTAAAAATGTTTTTCAACTTGTAGCGGATAGTGCTGTAAAGCGCGGCGATATCGAGATAGTCGCGCTCTGCCATGAACGGGAGATTGCAGCGGCTGAGGGCTTGGTGAAGTTGCCCGGAGCTCATGTACCCATGCTCTTCCACATGTTTGTAGATGATAATCGTGATGGTGGCCACTTCTTCCTCCGTCAGTTTGATGATGTCTGCATGGAACACATTCTTTCGCTTGGGGTTGACCAAACCGATGTTCCACCCTAATTCATTACGGGAGAATGTGGTTTGAATGGTGGAGGTTGAGAGGTAGGGCAGGGCCTCCCGAATTTCCTCCGGTGACACCGGGCGACCGAATCTGCGTATTACCTCACAAACGTAAGCTGCTATTTCGCGGTGTGTTTGTTTATCCGCGCCGGGGCGGCGGATGTGGCTTTTGTCGCAATCGCAGAGGTAATGGGCCGTCAGTTCCAAGTAGCGGCGCAGCCTCTTTTCCGTTAAGTGTTGCTCCTCAGTAGTATTCAGAAAGAGCAGAATCTGCTCCAAATCAACCACCGGGCAGCCGGAGTTGAACGCCGTGGTGATGTATTCTTCCAGCCGGGCGTGCTCCTGTGCGGTAAGTAAGCAGCGCGGTAAAATCCTGCGCCCATTGCAGTGAATGGTCAGTTCATCCGTTATTTGCTCCAGCAGTTGCGGTGCTTGAGGCATGGGCTCATTGTATGTGGCTTGCCACATGGCCGGAAGAGCGGCAGGCAATCGCGAGCCCAGGTGACCATCCGTCTGCTCATCCAGCAGGCGAGCCAGTTTATCACGTATGAGCCGGCGGTCTTCAGTATTGACGATGGTTCTGTTAGAGAGGAACGCGATGTAACTCCACAAAGCACCGCCGTGGTCCGCTTTGAAGGAAGCGGCGCGGGTGATTTGGTGTTTGAGTAAGGCGGCATGCGTGTGGCTACGCGGGTTGAAAAGGTCGAATTCCTGCTCGCCGAATTCTTCTTCCAACACGCTGTTGCAGGCGTACAGGGATGACGCGAAGGTGCGGATGCTGCCGGGGGATACGCGTGCGCCACGGCGGTTCCATTCTTCTTGCACCCAGTTTTTGTATTCCGCAATCACCGCTCGCTTGTCACCCGTGAGGAGTAGCGGTGCTTTCTCTATGTCACGCGGGGGAGCCGGCGGTAGGGTGAAGGTGCTGAGGTCTATTTTGCTCAGCAAGTAGCTACTGAACAAATCCGCATAGCCGCGTTCTCCCTGGGTGCTCAGCAGCGTGGCGTGAGCATATGCGTCACTGTAAAGGCGCAGCATAACGCTCATGGCTTCTTCCGGGGTGTGGTTGTCCATAATGTTGCAGTTGTAAGCTTCTGCCACATAGGCTGCCACGCGGTCCACGTACTCATACTGCTGCTTTACCGTGTTTTTGGAGCATCCGCGCATCATGCACCAGCGTATGTACTCCTGTTCGGATGAAATGTTAGCCTCCGCGGATGCCTGCGCTTCTTCATTGTCCACCACGGCGGATAGGCGAGTGCCGGCGTAGGCGCAAATGCGAATAATGGCACGTATGATGTTGCGGTCATCCTCTCCTTCGAGCACTGCTTGGGCGCCGGTTTTGACCTCTGCCAAGTTTCGGCAGTTAAAGAGGTCTGTATTCTGCTCACGCAGCATTTTTATGACAAATGCTTGCTTGCGAATGAGCGGGGCGGATAAGTCATTGGTTAAGCGCAGCCAGCACTCAAAATCATTCTCTTGCAAAACGATGGGCTGTTGCAATTCCTCGGAATCCTCATCCGTCTGCTCCAGCAGCTTGTACGTCCGGTAGTATATCAAGACCTTCTGTTGCTCTTTGCTCAGTCCTTCTTGGGTGTCGTATTGTTGGATTCTTTTCTCTTGTTCTTTAATGCTGAGGGTGTAATCCAGTATTCCTTCGCCTGTTGTTGCTTCCATTGCCGCACTGAACTCCACTGTCTGCGCTGCGTATTTTTCCGCCGTCAGTGCAGTCATGAAGTTTGCCAACCACTCGGTGTATGGAGTTGTTTCCGTCGTTTTCATTCGGTGCGTGAGCAATTAGTGTTCAGTAATTATGGTATGAGAATGACTCAGTTATTTATTATAGCAGATATTGCTCGCGAATCAAGCCGTTTTTTATGAGCCTACAGGGTAGAAAGCAAAAAAAGGAATCCGCGTACTCGCAGATTCCTTTTTTAGCTGGTGGTGCGAGTGACGTTTTTTCCGTTGTCGTACCAGACAGCATACCACGTGTTTTTGCGTTGTTTGAGACTAGCCATAATGGGTCGTGAATTAGTTTCGGTTTTGGTTTTGCGTGTACCATGTTGTGTACCGCAGCGTGTACCATGTGTATTTACCAAAAAAGTTGACGAAAGCAACAAAAAAGCCTGTAAGACCCTCTAATTTTTAAGGTTTTTACAGGCTTTTTGCACTATTTTTAGCTACCGGCTGTGGGACTCGAACCCACACTCTTTCGAACTCGATTTTGAGTCGAGCGCGTCTACCAATTCCGCCAAGCCGGCGTGTGAAGTGGAAGTGCGGCTATTAAACCAGAGATGCGTGGCAAAGTCAAGCATAAAGACGCAGGAAAAAGTCTAAAAACGCAAAAAAATGTAAAAATTGCCTTAAAATCCGGGGGTATGGGGTGTGGCCGGGACGGGGCGGTGCGCAATGAGGTCCATTTGCCCGGTGTGGAGGAGGCGGAGGATGTGCGCGAATTCTGCGCTTGGGGGTGTGGTGAGGGGGAGGGCGGTGCTTATCTCCGCAATCGTGAGTTTGTGAGTGAGCAGGCGCACCCATGAGGCAAAGGAGAGGGGGGAGCCGGTGAAGGCGGGCCGGTTGCCGTTTTGCGAGGTGCAAAGGAACGCATCCACCCCGGCTTCGCACAGCGGGTGGAGTAGCTCCTCCAGCTCATGAGGCGAGGCTGCTAAGGGGGTGGCGCCGGGGCTATCCCATTGTGAGAGTGCTATCATGATGGGAAAATGCCGAGCGGTGCTTTTTCGTATAGCGTGAATGCACTCGCAGACGAATCTGGCTCTGCGGGTGGGGTCTCCGCCGTATTCATCCGTACGGTTGTTGGACTCCGCGCGCAGGAATTGGTGGAGTATGCTGCCGGCCCCGGCGTGCAGGACGACGGCATCTGCGCCGATGCTTTGGCTTTGCGCTGCTGCACGGGCGTATGTGGTTTTTATTTCCGTTAAGTTTGAGCTGCTGATATGGTGGCAGGGCTGCTGCAAGGCTGCTGAAAAAAGCAGGGGGGCAAACTTGCAGTGCTCGGCATGTACGGCTTGGCAAATGCGCTTCCACTCCCGCAGGGCTGCCCCACTGTAAAATGCGGGCATAGTGTTTGCTGCGGTGGGGGTAATGGCGAGTGGCTCCGAGATGATGAGAGCAGGGCGCTGTGCGGTGTATTCGCGGTACAGCCGGGGCGTGTGCGCATAGGGAATGCCCCATGGCTGCAGCGGTATGGCGCCCGGTAGGCATACGAGTCGCCCGTGCAAGCTGAGCTTGGGGTGAACAAAGGGACGAAATAAAATCTCAGCATCGTGAATGATGGGTAACAATAGGGTGTTCATGCTACTTACTGTAGCATGTGTTGCCGTATATGCAAGAAGTTAGAATAACCGTTCCGACTCCGACTGTATGCCGTTACAGCCCCAGCACGCAACTCAGCGCGAATGCCGGGGGAAGGTTTTTCTCCGGGCGGAGCACCTCTGCCCCCGGTACCTTGGCTTCGAAGCTGCGTTTGGGGTTCACGAGGACGGCGTGTTTGCAAATGGAGAGCATGGGTAGGTCCGCCGCGCTGTCCGTGTAGCCGATGTCCGCTTGGGTAATGCCGATGGCGGCCAAGCGCACCAGCTTGTTGGCGCCCTTGTTGTTGCCGGGGGCGGGGATGGTGGGCATGAAGGGCACCGTGTCAAAATCTTCCGTCGGTGTGCCGATGGTGTGGGTAAAGCCCAGGCTTGTGCCGACATGCTGCGTCCACCAGTCCGGGGAGGCAGAGCAGAGCACGGTTACATCCCCCGCCGCTTGGTGGGCGCGCAGGCGCTCCAGCACCTCCGGGTAGAGCGCGGGGATAATCTCCTGCGCTACGAAGTCGCGGCAGTGTTGCTCCAGCTCTATTTTGCGCATGCGCCAAGCGTAGGCCAAGAAGGCGCGTTTCATGCGCTCTGTGTTGAAAATATGCAATCCACGCAGTATGCCACACGCCGCGACCGGCGGTAGGTACAGCCTGCGCCAACCGTGATGCCGCAACACCCAACGGCAGAAACGCAGCTGCGAGTCACCCGCAAAGAGGGTGCCATCCATGTCAAAGAGGACGATGTTTCGTTGCGTTTCCATGGCGAAGAATGTCTGTAGCTCTCAACGTGTGAATCAATAGTAACGGCTGCGGGTGCGCCACTTCCAGATGAACATGATGATGAGCCCCATGATGATGCCGCCGAGGTGACCGGCCTCGCCACCGGCGTTGTTGCCGTTGAAGAGGATGACTGCCGTGGCAATGCCGATGATGATGAGCGCAAAGGCGCGCATGGTGAGGGTGACGGGCGGGAAGAGCAGGCTGATGCGCGCATGCGGGTACAGGAATGCCGTGGCAATCATCACGCCGTAGATGGCGGCACTGGCACCCACCATGGGGATAAATGCCCAGTACGGGGTGTACAGGATGGTGCAGCCAAGCAGGGCGGAGAAGAGTGCACCGGCCACGCCGCAGGTCAGGTAGAAGGCCAGGAACCTGCGCGGCCCCATGATGTGTTCTATAGCCGGGCCGAAGAAGAAGAGCGCCCACATGTTGAACACCAAGTGCATGACGTCCGCGTGCACGAACTGGTAGCTGATGATGCGCCACAGCTCCATTTCCTCCATGCATTTGAACCAAGAGAAAGCCCCGAGCTCGAAGAAAATCGGTACGGAATAATTCGGCGCAACGGGTACTTGGCGGAACATGCCGACCAAGTGAACCACGACGCAGATGATGATGAGCGCCTTTGTAACGGTAAGTGTGCCTCTGTTCATATTATGTGCTTTACCTATGAGACACCGCCGGGTGCGGTATTGTTCAAGATTTAGGCGGAATGGCCGGCGGATTCAGCTTGGCAGCCATGCCGGCTATCTCTTCATAGGTAAGAATGTGCTCAATCAGGCAGGCTGCTTCATCCGCTCGCTCCGGGGCAAGACCCGCGATTTCCGTCATGAAACGGTGCAGGATGTTGTGCGCCACAATGACTCGCTCCGCGTACTGTTTGCCCGCCTCCGTGAGCTGAATGGGGGCGTACTGGTGGTAGTCAATCAGCCCCGCCTCCGCCAAACGTCGCATGGCCGCCGTGACGCTCGGCTTTTTCACGCCGAGCATCTGCGCAATGTCGCTGACTTGTGCCGCGCCGTTTTGGCGGCACAGCAGGCCGATGGCCTCCAGGTAATCCTCAGCGCTGCGGCCCAGTCGCTTTTTGAGCTCTGCCGGTTGGGTGCTCATGCTTGTTTTTCGAGGGTTGCTACGCACTCCAAGTGTTTCGTCTGCGGGAAGAGGTCGAAAGGCTGCACCTCTACCACTTTGTAACCCGCTTTGTCGAACTCCGCGAGGTCACGGATTTGCGTAGCGGGGTTGCAGGAGACGTATACCACGCGCTTGGGGCTGAAGGCGAAAAGCTGATTGAGGAACACCATGTCGCAGCCCTTGCGCGGCGGGTCGATGACGACGGCTGTCTCCTCCGCGGGGAAATCCACCTGCTCGAAGATGGCCTCCGCACTGGCTGCAAGGAATGATGCGTGCTGTATGCCGTTGCTGCGGGCGTTCGCGCGTGCCCAGTCTGCACTGGTCTCGCTTACCTCCACGCCGAGCACCTTCTCGAAGTGCGGGGCGAGGGTGAGGGCAAAGAGCCCGCTGCCGCAGTAGGCATCCACCAAGTAGCGGGCACCGCTTGCGCAGGCTTGTTTGGCCACATAGCCGGTGAAGGCGGGCAGAATGTAAGGGTTGTTCTGGAAGAAGTCACCGGCCAAGAAGTTGAAGGTGAGCTCGCCCACGTGCTCGGTGCAGATGGCGTTGTTGTTGGTGATGACAGCGCCCTCACTCACGCGCATCAGCAGGGTGGCGCCACGCTTGTATTGCGCTGCTGCCTGGTGCACGGCCTTGCGCACCACGGGCAGGGCGTCGTTGAGTGGCTCCATGGCAATGGGGCACTGCTTGATGTCGCACACCTCACTGCGTGAGCCCGCTCGCAGGAACCCGATGTTGCCCATCTTGGCATCCTTCGGTTTGTGGAAGTGCGGGGTAATCTTGCTGCGGTATCCGTAGGTCACGGGGGAGGGAATAGCGGGCAACACGGGCAACTGCAAGCCTGCCTGCAGGCGCAGCAGATCTGCTACTTGTTCCGTTTTCCACTTGAGTTGCGCCTCGTAGTTAAGGTGCTGGTATTGGCAGCCGCCACAGTAGCCGAATACGGGGCACTGCGGCTGCACGCGCTCGGCAGAGGGCTCCAGCACCTCCACCAAATCCGCCATGGAGCAGTTCTTGTCGTTGCGGTATATTCTGGCCTTCACTCGCTCACCGGGGAGCGTGTAGGGGACGAATACGACCCAGTTATCAATTCTGCCTACGCCATCACCCTGGTTGGAGAGCTTCTCTATCGTAAGCTCTACCTCTTGGTGATACTCGAAGGGAACGGGAACAAACTTGCGCGGGGGATTCATGGTGTCTTGCTGTATTATTGCTCGGCGGGCTTGGTCTGGCCGTCTATGTTCAGCGGCAGCTGTCGGGGCAGCTTGGGTGAGCGCAGGCCTCGCTGCTCTGCTGCGTTCGGGGCGGGGGCTGCGCTCTCGCCGGCGCTGGCGGCCTCCTCAGGCGGGGCAAAGCGCCCCATGCGCAGTCCTGTGCGCCCGGGGATTGTGGTTGTTGTTGGGGTGGTGTAAGTCGTGACGTCGCTGCCCGTTTCCTCCGGGGCGGTGTATGTGGTCGTGTCGCCTCCGGCGGTGGCTTCCGTAGCAGGGGTGGCGCCGGTTGCAGCCCCGGTAACTGCAGCAGCTGCTGCCTGTTGCTCAGGTGTGGGGGTTACCGCTGTAGCTGCTGCTCCTGCTTCACCCGTGGCTGCGCTTGTGGTGGCTGCTCCGTTTTTCGGGGTGATATTCTTGCCGGTCGGGGTGGTGGTGCTCCCGCTTTGCTGTTGCGAGACCAGATTCCACGGCAGGTACTTCCAAGAAAGCATCGAGCAGGAGGAGAGTACCATGCTTGTGGCGGCTATTGCTGTCAGACTCAATCTGTTCATGTGCCCATCTTAACATTTAGCGCGCGCGTGAGCAAGTCTAAATCATGTTTCACTTTGCTTAAATATCACTTTCTCACAAAAAAATGCTGTTATGTCAGTAAAAATGCATCTTTTAACATGAATTGGCTTGACAAAGCGCAAGATTCAGGTAAACTCTCCGTCACCAAAACGAAAAACCACTTACAAATTTAATTATGGCTCACACTCAGTCCGCTAAGAAGCGCATTCGCCAGACGATCGCCCGCACGGCAATCAACCGTTCCATCATGTCCCGCGTTCGCACCCTTCGCAAGAAGGTTGCCGCAGCTGTTGCCAGTCAGGACAAAGAGGCCGCAGTAGCAGCTTACAACACGTTTGCTTCCGCTATCGACAAGGCCGCCAAGAAGGGCACCGTGCCCGCCAACCGCGCTGCTAACTACAAGAGCAAGGCAGCCAAGGCTGTGGCCACTATCGCCTGAGTTTCCTTTCAGGTTTTCCGTTTTCAGCGGGGTGACGGTTTGCGCCGTTTCCCCGCTGTTTCGTTTATCTTCGTGCCGCTTTCCCCACCTGCCTGATAAATCGGAAGTTGAAAAGGTGATGGAGGGGTAATTGTGCGAGCGTTATCGAGCGGAACTCGAAGCCCCGCAACGCGGGGCGAAAGTGTAATAGCCCAAGGTGGAGCTGCGTCAGCAGCGTAACCTTGGGTATAAACGAAAAAAGGTATTGGAGTCCGACGAAGCGGAGCTGAGGAGGCCGACAGCAGTCGTGCCCCATCCATTCCCCGCAAATTATTGGCACTCATCCAAATAAAAAGCGCGCCCGCCCCGGCTCGGAGCGTCGCTTCGCTCCCGGCTTCGCGTCTCGCTGCGCTCGCATGCTACGCCGTGGCTCGCCGGTCCTCGCCCTTATCTGTCGGCCTACGCTGCGTCGCTAACGCTCCGTCGCTCCGGGCTCAATTTCATTTTTTCACCATACCCAAGGCTGCGCCGCTACGCGGCTTGCCTTGGGCTATTGTACTTTCGCCCCGCTTCTCGGGGCTCTGAATTCCGCTCGCCTACGGCTCGCAATCTATTCTTCAACTTCCGATTTATTGGGGTGGCGCAAAAATAGCCCGTACGGGCGAGGTGGTTATAAAAAACGGCCGCCATGATGGGGAACTCCGCATCATGGCGACGTGATGAAGTGTTGACCGGTGCCGGGAAAATCAGCTTTTCCCGAGCATTTGCTCTACGGTGATGTCCTCGGTGCAGTGGGGCTGCATATCGCAGTCTTTGCGGTGGCAGGGGTGGCAGGGCATGTGGTTGCACACGTGCTTGTGGCCATCACCCAGGCAAATGCCGTGGCGCTCTGCAAGTCGGCCGGCCATCAGCACGGTGCAGGTAGCACCTGCAGCGGCTGCCAGGTGCGGCAGCAGGCCATCCACCGCGTAAATTTGCGTGGCAGGGCCTACGTGCTGCGCTAGCTCGTGCGGGGTGGTGATGACGCAGGGAATGCCGAGGCGGGCAGCCATCGCTTCCGCTTGCTCACGGTCCTGCTGCAGAGCCAGCAGGGAAACCGGCTGTTGCAGTTGGGCTACAAGCTCCTTCCACTTATCCTCAGACCAAGAGTCGGCCTTGCCCAGAGTGGAGAAGGGGGCAATGTAGCAGGCTTGGGCTGCGTTACCCGTGCAGAGCGGGGCATACAGCCCCTCCACCTCAGCTGCATCAAGTCTGTGGAAGCGCTTGAAGTTGGCCAAGTAATCCTCTGCGCGGTTGCGGGGGGAGCCGGTGTGCTCTATCTTGTAGCGAGTGCGCAGCTTGAAGCCACTGTCCTCAAAACCGCAGGTGTAAATGGGCATGAGCGCTTTGAGCTTGCGGAACATCTTCTTGCTCTTGCTGAACATGAACAGTATATCGAACGGCCCGTCCTTGTAAATCTCATCCGCATCGAGCTGGCGGAGTACGTCCGTCTTGCCATCCGTGGTGCACACGTTGGTGATGAGCTCCGGGGCGCTGCTCCAGAACTCTTGCTGTTCCTGCGGGCAGAGGATGGTCAGCTGGGCATCGGGACGGCTGTTTTTGAGCACCCTGAGCGCCGGGATGGTGTAGAGCGCCTCATTAAAATCCTCCGGCATGCAGACAATCATGCGGAACGGCAGCTTGCCGTACTGCGCTATCATCTCGCGGTGGAACATGTCTTTCGGCGCAAAGTTGGCCGTGCACTTCCAGCGGTGGTGCATCCAGAATCCGTCCAGAATGTTCTCGCTCTGGCATTTTTCCAGCGCGCGGTTCACGTGCATGGTGATTTCCTCTAAGCTGTCGCAGCCTTCGGGCAGCTCAATGAGGCGGCCGAGCTCGGCATCCCAACGGCCGAGCCCCGTATTGCGGGTGAAGACGCTGATGAGGTGTCCTTTGCCCTTGCAGCGCTTGTACAGCAGGGCGGGCAGGGGGGTGACACCCGTCGTCTTGCCGAAATAGGGGATATAGATGCCCTCTTGCGTGAACTGGTCGCTGAGCACGCCGAGCAGGCCACCCGTGCGCGCCAACTTGAGCACGGCGCGCAGGCCGTCCTCCTTGCTGAACATCTCACACCCGTATGCCGTACGTGAGCGGTACACCAGCTCCTCGAGCAGCGGGTTGCTCATGCGGCGGTACATGGAGCCGTAGTGCTCCACCTTCGGGAAGTGCGAGCGTATGCGCGCCAGAATTTCCCAGTTACCGGCGTGCGGAATGCAGCAAATGGCCGTGTGTCCATTGCTGCCGCACTGCTCAAAGGTGTCCGCCCCCACCAATCGTACGGATTTTTGCTCCTCTTTGTCCGTCATCTGTCCGGTTTTGAGGGAGCAGGCCAAGTTCATGCAGGTGCGTACCATGTTGCGGCGCACCATGGGGCCGAGCTTGTCCGCCCGCATGGTCGGATCCACCGTGATGCGCAGGTTGCGCGCCACGATGCGCCTGCGGGAGGGCATGGCTGCCCACACCAAGTAGCCGATGCCTCGCCCGAAGGTGGCTACCAGCTTAATGTTGGTGATGCGCAGTACGCCACAAAGCAATTTGTACCCCCACAACCCCAGTTTCTGGGTGAATGTGGTGCGGGGGGGCGAATCCTGCCGGGTGTCGCTCATGCGCAGTATCAGTTAAAGGTGTAAGAGCGCTTAATGTAGAACGGCTTGCGGGTGTAGGGGTCCCACACCTTGCTACCGGGGGCAATGCCGGTGTAGTCCAGCTGGTGGTAGGGGGCATAGGGGGATACCACTACGTTGCTGAACTCAGAAGTCAGGCCGTAGGGAATGCCGTCCGGTGCTGTGGTAATGCGGCCACGGATGTGGCTGGAGGGCGGCAGCATGTCGGAATCGGTGCGGAGCCACTTTTGGCTGGCGGGGCGGCCATTGTTATCGCGAATGACCATGGGGGGGCGCTGGCCGGGGTAGGGATCACGCATGAATGTTTGAGCAGCCTGGGTGAAGAGGCAGGAACTGAGGGCGGAGGCACCCATCAGCGCAAGGACGGAGATGATGATGTTTTTGTTCATTGTGGAGTGGACTCTGTGTGTTGTTGAGAAAAAGGACGGAGGATGATTTTGCCTTCTTCGAAGAAGGGGCAGTATTCATTTTTGAGGATAGCATCGCGGATGCCGGGGTAGCAGTCGCGCAGGGTTTCCAGCGCCGGCTGTAGCATGACGATGTGGCGCTGCGGGATGCCCAGCATGCCGATGCTGCCACCTCGCGGTGTGCTGCCCATCAGCACGGGCTCCCCGCCTCGGTATTCCACGCACAGGTTCACCTTGCCATTTTCCTCTTTTTGGTGGAATCTGATGTTTACGGACGTGGTTTGGCGGAAATCCGCGCCGATGACGCGGTCGATAATGAGCTCTGCGTAGCCGTCATGCACGCGTACGGCGATGCCATCTGCATGCGTGATGATGGAGAAAATGCCGTCTTGGCGTATGCGCGTGTTGTCACGCAGGTAACGGTTGAGCTCCGCTTCCGTGATGATGATTTCTTCTCTGGCTGCCGTTTTGGTATTGATGAGCAGGTCCAAATCCTTGGCCGTCACATTATCCTTGTACCCGGCAATGTCGCTGAGGTCTTGCGGCTGCCACATGTACCATGTTACCAAGAACAGGGAGCTTACGAACGCAAAGAAAAGAACATACGCCAGCACCGTCCAGATGCTCAGGTGTGCCCATATTTCTTTGAGTATGCCTTTTGCACCACCATGTGTGTGTATGCCGTCCTCCTCCAACCCGGCGGCGGCGTCAAAGAGCGTGCCGTGGGTCATGTCGTTCGTCGGCTTTTGTTTACGGAACAAAAAGCCCCACAGGGAGTGTTGGTCATTCCCTTTTTTGTGGCTGTTTCTCTTTCTGTTCTGTGGTGCCATGTATGCCTGCTGGGCTATATTATAGCTCCAATCCCTTAAAAGAAAAGAAAAAAACGTGTATTACCCCCGCCAAAGGGGACAAAATGCGTGTTGCCGCCCTGTTTTGGCTCAGAATACGCTGCTTGAGCGGTGCGGATTGTCTTTAATCCGAGCACGCATCTGTGCCGTATTTTTTCGCTTGATGTATCTGTTTGCCGATGATTTCTTTGAGTTGTTCGCAGTGTTGTTTGACCCACTGTATTTCGGCGAGGCGTTGCGCGCCGATTTCTGCCCCGAAACACTGCTCTGCGTACTTGCCGAAGGCCGGGAAACAGCAAATCTGCGGCTTCATACCACAATAGAAGGTTGTGAGCAGGAGCACGCGAACTTTAGGCTCCGTGCATTTAAACCACGCCAGCTCCGCATGTTTGTAGTCATACACCCACAGCCTGATGCAGTCTTCCAGTTGCAAAGCTGTCAGCTCAGCGCCTTCCACGTCTTCGTCCAACCACAATGCACCGGAGGAGATGTTCTCCGCTCCGTGGTGTGCATAGGCCAGCTTAAACCAAGGACGTTTAAAGTCGATGAGCCGGGCTGCTTCCAATAATTCCTCTACCGAGTCAAAAGGGAGCGTCACTGCCACTTGTGTGGCTTCTGCCTGCGTTTCCTCGGTGGCAGACGGCGTTTGTGTGGCAGCAGTCGGTTCGGTGGGCTCTGCCTCTTGGCACAGGGCAGCTCCGCAGGTGATGGCTAAGGTGAGGATGGCGTATTTCATGCGGTTATACTAGCATAGAGCCCCCGCCTGCCACAAGAAAAAACGCTGATTCTGCGAAAGGAATCAGCGTTTTATGAAAAGAGATGGAGGTTTGTCTTACACCCCGAGCGCCCAGCGCAGGTATTTCTCGGACTCTGCCCAGATTTTTTTCTTGTCGCAGCCGAGCACCACGACAATGACGGCTTGCCCGTTGAGGGAGCCACTGGAGATGAGGCAACGCCCTGCGGCATTGGTGTAACCGGTTTTCATGCCGTTCACCCAAGCGTATTTGTTGAGCAACTTGTTGGTGTTGTTCATGGGGCGATTTGAGCCGTTTGCCAAGGTGAAGTTAACGGTCGGAATATCCACGAACTGGCGGATGGTGGGGTTCACATAGGCGTGGCAGGCTGCAATGGCCATGTCGCGCGCGGTAGAGTATTGGGGGCCGGGCAAGCCATGCGGGTTCACAAAGTGAGAATTGTGCATGTTCATGCGGCGGGCGCGTGCATTCATGCGCTGCACGAAGGCCTCCATCGAGCCGGCGGTGTCACGGGCGAGGGCATGGGCAATGTCATTGTAACTGCCGGTGAGCATGGCCTGCAGCAGGGCGCGGCGGGTGTATTTATCACCGGGTTTTACCTGTTGCAGCCTGATGGGGGTAACGCGTGTTTTATCCTCTTGCTGAATGGTGACGATTTTGTCCAGATTGCCGGCATCGCACACGCACAGCGCGGTGATGATTTTCTGCGTGCTGGCTACTTGGCGACGCACATTGGCATTGTGCCCATACAGAATGCGCCCGGTGCGCGGGTCAATCACGCACACGGCCTCGCAACCGGGCTTCGGGGCAGGGGTGCGGGGCTGCGCCAAGGGGCGGGTGGGCACTAACTCACTGCTCAGCGAACCGAATGAGCCTCCCCCCATGCGCGGGGCGCGCGTTTGAGAGTGCGTGATAGGGGCTGTGCCTTGGTTCTGTGACCCCAACCCTCCGCGGTATTGGCTGCCCGCGTATGTCTGTTGACACTGGCCGAGCATCATCACCGTGCTCAATGTCGTGAGAAGTGCAAGAAAACGCATGGCGCAGACTCTACCATTTTTTTTTACCCTTGACAAGCTAATTTTGTGGCTGTATACACGGCAAAAATAGGCGCGAAAACTTGCTTGCCAAAATGGAGGAGATGTGGTAGAGTGCGTGCGTACTTTCACTGATATGCCACAAACAACGGAATTATACCGCCCGAATGCGGCGATTATCTACCGGCGCTCCGATGGAACGGTGCTGGTGTGCGAGCGTGTGAAACCTGCAGGCGCATGGCAGTTCCCGCAAGGGGGGATCAAGAAGGGGGAATCCCCGATGAGTGCTGCCTGCCGTGAGGGTATGGAGGAAACCGGCTTCCGCCCGAATGAGTATGAGGTGGTGGAGGAGCACGGCCCCTACCGCTACAATTACCCGCCCGCGGAGCGTGAGCGTGTGCTGCGCAAGCGTGGTATCCCCTATGCCGGGCAGGAGCAGTACTACTTCCTTTGCCTCATGCATAGTGATGCTGCGGAGCCGTGGTTGGATAACAAGGAGTTCCGGGCCTATAAGTGGGTGCAGCCGCAGGATTTTGACTTCAGCTCGCTGCCGGAGTTCAAGCGCGGTGTGTATGAGCAGGTGATGAAAGATTTTTTCGGCGTTGAGCCCAAATGACTCCCATCGCGCACATCCGTTCCCTGTTTGCGGACAAGTTCGGTGTGCCGCGTCAGGGGAATCTTGCCCCGCACGTCATCAGCGAGATTGTGTTTGAAGCCCCCTATCGCAACCCGGATTGTGTGCGTGGGCTGGAGGGCTTCAGCCACTTGTGGGTGATATG
Source organism: uncultured Akkermansia sp. (assembly GCA_904501955.1). Classification (GTDB taxonomy): domain Bacteria; phylum Verrucomicrobiota; class Verrucomicrobiia; order Verrucomicrobiales; family Akkermansiaceae; genus Akkermansia. The sequence goes on from CAJGCY010000002.1 coordinate 63,141, forward strand.
GGGCTTCCATTGCAATGAGGCTGCGGGGTGGAGTCCCACTGTGCGTCCGCCTCGTTTGGGCGGCAACACGCGCATGGGTGTGTTTGCCACGCGCTCACCCTTCCGCCCGAACCCGCTGGGGCTTTCCGTGGTGAAGCTCGTCTCCGTGGAGGATGGTTTTTTGCGCGTGTCCGGGGCGGATATGGTGGACGGCACGCCCGTGTATGACATCAAGCCCTACGTGCCGTATGCGGACATCGTGCCGGAGGCAACCGGTGGCTTTACGGACACCCCGCGCGAGCTGTTGCAGGTGCAGGTGGATTGCCCCATGCCGCGCAGTGCCGGGGAGGAGTGGCAGGCCGCCATGCAAGAGGTGCTGGCGCAGGATCCCCGCCCGGCGTATCAGCAGGATGCTCAGCGCGTGTACCATGTGGTGCTCAAGCCGTTCGAGGTCAGCTTCCGAGTGGTGGATAACGTGGCACATGTTGTGGCTGTCAAACGCGTATGATAGAGGCACTGCAACAGGTGTTTGCGCAGAATCTTGCGGAGGGGCTTGAGGTGGGCGGCAGTGTGTCCGTGTGGCAGCATGGGGCGCCCTTGTGCACCATTTGCGGGGGTGATACGGGGCGCGGGCAAGCCTGGGCGGAGCACACCCTCGTGCCCATTTATTCCGCTACCAAGCCCGCTGCTGCTGCGTGTTTGTTGCAGGCGTTGTATGATTGTTGCCGCACGCCGGAGCTGGAGGTGGGGGATTTATGGCCGGCGTTCCCCGCGCCGCATTGCACCGTGGGGCAGTTGCTCTCTCACCAAGTGGGCTTGGCTGCCTTGGCAGAGCCCGCGCCTCTGGAGGATTTGGAACAGTGCAGGGCGGTGATAGAGCGCAGCACCCCCCTGTGGCAGCCGCCGGCGCATGGGTACCACCCGCAGACATTCGGCCCCTTGGTGGATATCCTCATGCTGGAGCTTACGGGCATGCGCGTGTCCGATTACTGGGAACGCAAGGTGCGCGCCCCGCTCGGGCTTGAGTTTTTCATTGGTCATGTGCCGCAGGAGCATTTTGCAGATGTGGCGCATTTGCGCACGGCCCGCATGCTGAGCAGCATGCCGCAGACTCCCTTCTACCGCGCGTATTTTGATGCTCAGTCCCCCGTGCATCGCGCTTTTCACAGCATTACGGGCTACGGCTCTGCGCGTGAGATGAATACCCCCGCTGCGTGGCAGTGCGGCTCACCTGCCAAGGGGGGCGTGGCTTCCGCCCGCGGTGTGGCAGCGTTTTACCAAGCGGTGTTGGGCTTGCTGCCCGGCAGTCCTTTTGCTCCGGAGGTGGCGGAGTGGCTGCAAACGCCGCTTTGCAGTGGGCATGACCACACCCTACTACAGCACACCGCTTTTGGCTGTGGGGCAATGTGTGAGCCTGCGGAGTTTTTCCCCTTGGGGGGCTTTGGTCATGCAGGGGCGGGCGGCTCCTTTGCCTTTGCTGCGCCGGAGTACGGGCTTTCGTTTGCCTACGTGATGCGCGGCATGGAGCTGGGCAATCTGCCGGGTGAGCGCGTGCGCCGCTTTCTGCGAGTGGTGGCCTCCGCCACTTTGTGAACCGGCGGGGGATTACAACTCCTCAGCATTGCTGAGCTCTGCGTCATCGAAGAATTGCCCCTCCTCTTCGTAAAACTCATCTTCCAAGTCATCCCCGTCGCATAGCCCCTCATGCGCATCGCAGAACATGAGCATCGCTTGGTTGAGTAGCATGGTGAGAGAGACGTCGTTCTTCTCGCTCATTTTTTGCAAGATATGGTACGTGCTGTCATCGCAGCGAAAACTCAGCAATTTTCTCGTGTCCTTCATCTTTGCCTATGTTAGCACATCCCCCTTGATGTCTCAAGCTCGCAATTCGTTTTTTTGCGCAGTGTGTGAAAACTTAAACAGAACAATTCTGATTGACCAAACAAAGTCACTTCATAGAAGTTTCATGAAATATGTGCTTGACGCCCTGAATGCCGTGTGGTAGTCTCTCTAACATATGAAAATTCTCTCTCTTTGCATATTGTTGGCACTTGCTGTTTGTGAGCCCGTAGCACAGGCTCAGTGGTCGAACGGTGGTAATACGGAGCTTTCCCCCAAGGAAAAGCGCAAGCAAGCCAAGCAAGAAGCTAAGCAGG
>CAJGCY010000003.1 GCA_904501955.1 uncultured Akkermansia sp.
CCTTCTGTCAGGTCATTCCCGACCTTCTGCGTGGGGGAATCCGGTGTAATCAGCTCCGGGTGCTCTCTCTCCAGCTCTTCGAGCTCACGGTACATGGCATCATACTCAGCATCCGTAATTTCCGGTTGAGCCTGAGCATAGTACAGCTCATTATTGTGCCTGATGATTCTGCAAAGCTCCTCGTAGCGATTGAGGAAAGGCTGCTGTTGTTCGGCGGCGAATTCAAAGAGATCCATAAGCATGAAGGGTGGCACCGCTGAGGGTGGTGTGTTCAAATTGGCGTAGTTCCGTGTCGGAAAGGCGTTGAAGCAGCTCCAGAGCCTCATGCCAACCGCGGGACAAGTGTTCCGGGTAATGGGCATCGGAGTCGATGACGATGGGGATGCGGCGTTGCAGCAACTCACGGAGCAGGGGGATTGCCGGGTAAAGTTCTGCACAATGCTTATGCAGTCCGGCTGTGTTGATTTCTACCGCCATGGGGTGCTCCTCCAGCGCAGTGAGCACCGGAGCATAGTAGCGCATCAAATCTCCCTCAGGCACGCGGCCCCATATTTTAACGAGGTCTATGTGCCCGACGATATCGAATAACCCGCTGTTTACCAGCTCCAGAACAGAGCCCCAGTACAGCGACCAGTCCTGTTCAACGGAGCCGGTGAGGCATTTGTTCGCATACACGGTGTCATCCACAGCCCCTCCGGTGGGGAGATAGTGAACGGAGCCGATGAGATAGTCCGGAGAAAAACGGCGACGCAGCTCCTCAATATAAGGAGCAATACCGGGAATCCAATCACATTCCATGCCACACAGAATGCTGAGCGGAGTGCCGGCTGCCGCAGCTTTGGCGCGGTTCACCCAGTCAATGTATTGCGGAAGTTCGGAACTGAGCATGCGCCAATCATCAAAGGGCTCTCTGTCCGGCGGCATGGGGGCATGATCCGCTATACCATAGCAGTGCAACCCCAAGGCCAGGGCTTGTGCGACGTATGCCTCCGGCTCACCTTGCGCGTGCCGGCACAGTGGGGTATGGGTGTGATAATCCGTGCGCAACATGGTGGCTTATGGCTTAAAAAACTTAATATAGCGCAGCAACAAGGCCTCCAAATCCGGGTCGCCGTAAAAACCCACCCCCTTGAGCCGCGTGAATTCGCTCTCCAAATCTTCTGTTACATGGGGTGCGCACGTTGGGGTGGTGTTCTCTGCTGTTTGCGCTATTTCATGTTGCAACTCCGAGTGGCGGGCGATGATGTCACGCAGGGCGGAGGCTGCATCTTTTGCTGTAGCGGAGTCCTGAGTTTTACGCAGCACGTAGAACGCATCGTCCTGCAATTGCTCTATTTTTTCATACGCCTGAGCCAATGGGTCACCAGGGGCTTCATCCGGATACTCCTCCTCCGCCAGTAATTTGTTCAATTGCTCCGCCAACAGAGCGGAGTCAAAGGCTCCTGCCTGCTGTAACTCATTCACTCGCGGTATGTAACTTTGGGTGATATGAGTGAGGGCTGTCATTTGCGTCGTGATGATAAGCGTGGTTTCGGCATCGAAGGGCAATTTTTCCAACTCTGACAGATAGGCCTGCATGCTCTCACGGCATTTTGCCAACTCTGCAGCTGCTGCATCTGCCGTTGCCGTATCAGTAATGGTGCGCAAAATGTCATCCATTCGTCGAGCCTCGGCAATCAGCTTATTGCACAGCGATTCGGTATCCTGCACCGCGGAGGAGGTGAGGGGCGGCGGCACAGCTGCAGCATCCCGCGCCTCCATGGGCAGGCTGAGCATGAATACTGCAAGTAATGTGCCGGTTATCCGCATATATCAGTATGGTGTTATTCTACGGAGGATTCCCCTTCCGTGCCACGGGCAAAACGCTGATACGCATCATTCAGGAATCCGCTGCTGATTTGCTCGTAAGCCTCGTTGCGGGGAATTCCGCGTGAGCACAGGTAAAAGAGCGTTTCCTCATCTACCGGTGAGCTGGCACTGCCGTGGGAGCAACGCACTCTGTCCGCCAATATCTCCAATCCCGGCAATGAATGCACGCCAGCCTTCTCGCTGAGTAAAAGATTACGGTTTGCTTGGTAGGCATCCGTTTGGTGGGCGCCTTCTTCTACGCGTATGTTGCCCGCAAAAATGGCTGTTGCATGATCATCCACCACGTTTTTGTAGAGAAGATTGCTGTATGCGCCTCCCACATGGTGAATTTGCTTGGTGTGCTGGTCGAGCACGGAATTCCCGGATAACTTGTTGGCGGAATAGAGCTCTACGGAGGTACCTTCCGCCGAGCTGTAGATTTCCGCCACGGTTTCTTCGCGTCCCCATTGGTGAGCAGCATGGCCGGTGAAGTGATTCACCTTTCCCCCCATGTTTTGAATGTTGGTGATGCACATGTAGCGAGCTGCGCCTGAGCTGCGCAACTCCACATGAAGCTCTGCGCCTTCCGCTACTTGGATGTTGCGAGTGACGAAGAGGGTCGCGTTCTCGCCATGTCCCTCATGGTGCTCAATTACATGGGCTTTAACCCCGGGAGCAACCATAATGAAGGTGGACGGTGTGTACACGCCCTCCGCCTCATAGTGCAGGCAAATGGGTTCTTTCGTGCTCTCTTCGATGTAGAGCACATAGCCTTCACCGAAGCGAGCGAGGTGCATCCCCAAAAGGGCGTCGGAGCCGATGCTGGGCATCAGCATTTCCGTTTGCAGCAAGTCCTCATCATCCTTTGAGACGGCAACCGCAGCGCCGTTATCGTGAGTCACGGTGGCTCGCCCCTGTGAGCAGTCTGAGCTTTGCAGCACGTCCGCCAGAGCAGTTGCAAATTTGTTGGGTGAGCCGTAACGCCAATCTTCGTTCAGCTTGTTCGGCAGCTGAGCTGTCTCAAATCGGGTGGTGCTTTCCTGCAACGCCGTGCGCAGTTTGGCCTCCGCCTCTGCCAGAGCAAAGGCTTCTTCCATGCTTAAGTTTTGAGAAAAATCCATAATATTGCAACGTTCCGGTTAACCGACGGAATCCTCCATTTCCAAATCAATCAAGCGACGTAACTCCACGGAATACTCCATGGGGAACTCTTTTACCAAATCATTGATAAAGCCATTGACAGCCAAGCTCATAGACTGCGCACGCGTCAGACCTCGCTGCTGGAGGTAGAAGAGCATTTCCTCATCCACCTGCGATACGGAGGCCTCATGCTGCACGGCGGAAGCATTACCGTGCACGCTGATGGCGGGATACGTATCGGTACGGCTGGCGGGATTGATGAGCAGGGCATCACACTCCGTGCTGTTGCGGCACCCTTTCATGCCTTTGAGCACATTGACTTCACCGCGATAACTGGCTCGCCCGCGGCCTATGGAAATGGACTTGGCCACGATGTTGGAGGTCGTTTCCGGTGCAGCGTGTATCATGCGTGCTCCGGTATCCTGCAATTGACCATCATGAGCCAAGGAGATGCTTACCACCTCACCGCGGGCGCGGCGCCCCTTGAGCACCACTGCCGGGTATTTCATGGTAAGTCCGGAGCCGATGTTGCAGTCAATCCAGCGAATTTCCGCATCCTCCATCGCGAGACCGCGCTGAATCACCAGGTTATACACGTTGGTAGCCCAGTTCTGAACCGTTACATATTGAATTTTTGCGCCTTTGAGCGCCACGAGCTCCACAACGCCGGAGTGCAGGGTTGCGGAGTCATATTTGGGTGCCGTGCAACCCTCCATGTACATGAGCTCTGCGCCTTCATCTGCAATGATGAGCGTGCGCTCGAACTGCCCCATGCTTTCGGAGTTGATGCGGAAGTACGCTTGCAGCGGTTGCTCCAATTTCACCCCTTTGGGCACATAAATAAAGGAACCTCCGGAGAATGCTGCATGGTTCAGTGCGGAGAATTTATTGTCCGTCACGGGAATCACCTTACCGAACCATGGGCGGAATATGTGCTCATACTCTTTAAGGCCCTCCGTAGAGTTCACGAAGATGACGCCTTTCTTGCTGAGCTCCTCGCGCATGTTATTATACGCAGTTTCGGAGTCGTACTGGGCATCCACGCCTGCCAAAAAAGCGCGTTCTTGCTCCGGCACACCGAGTCGCTCAAAGGTGCGCTTCACGTCATCGGGTACTTCATCCCAGTCTTTGTACGGGGCTGTACCGTGGGCGAGATAGTAGCGGATTTTATCGAAATCCAAATCGTTGATGCCCTCAGGAGCCCAGTGGGTGGGCATGGGCATCTCATTGAACTTGCGCAAGGCATCTTTGCGGAACTCGCGGAGCCAATCCGGCTCACCTTTGGCATCACATATGTAGTCAATGGTCTCCTCAGTGAGCCCGTAACCGGCATCAAAACGGTGATTTTCGGGGAAGGAAAACTCGCCGCGTGTGTCTATCTGGAAGGGGGATTCATCCATCACTCTTCAGTCTTAATAAAATCAAACCCTTTCTCCTCAATTTGCTCCACCAGCTCATACCCGGCTGTGCGCACGATGCGCCCTTTGTAGAGCACATGTACCACATCCGGACGTATGTAGTCCAGCAGGCGCTTGTAGTGGGTAATGATCATGAAGCTGCGGAACGGCGCTCTCATGGCATTGACTCCCTCTGACACGATTCGGAGGGCATCCACATCCAATCCGCTGTCCGTCTCATCCAAGATGGCGTAACTCGGGTTAAGCATCATCATCTGCAGGATGTCATTGCGCTTCTTTTCACCGCCGGAGAAGCCTTCATTGACGGCTCGCGCCGTGAAGCGCGGGTCCATGTCCAAGCTCTTCATCTTGGCGCGCATATCCTTGTAAAAGGCCACGGCGTCAATCTCTTCACCCTTGGGAAGTCGCGCCTGCAGGGCAGCGCGCATAAAGTTTGCATTGGTCACGCCGGGTACCTCCACAGGGTACTGGAATGCCAAGAAGAGTCCGGCGCGGCTGCGCTCATCCACGCTCATGGCAAATAAGTCCTGACCATCCAGCTCAGCAGAGCCGGATATTACCTCATAATCCGGATGGCCGCACAGCACCTTGGAGAGCGTGCTCTTGCCGGAACCGTTAGGCCCCATAATGGCATGCACCTCACCCTTAGGCAGTTCCAGGTTGATACCGTTGAGAATCGTGGCGCCATCCTTGACGCGTGCGTGTAGATCTTTAATGATGAGACTCATGTTCGTGTTCTGAAAAATACTTATCGGGAATGCAACCATGCAGGTAAGCCTCCATTGTGTCCACGGTCACGCCCTCCGGCAGGTCGAAGACATCCTCCGGCGTCAATCCCTGTTTTAACTGCACATCAATGACCTTTTGACTGCGGTCATCCATCAGGTGTATGTGCGGCACCACATTCGGACAATAGCGCGCAGGTCCGTTATCCGGATGCAGGTGGTTAACGAGTTTGGCTTCCACCAACGCTTCCAAGCTGTTGTAAATGGTTGCCAGTGATATGCCGGGCATCATCCCCTTAGCCCTTTCATATATTTGGGCTGCCGTAGGGTGATCATCGGATTCTATGAGTACGTCTATCACGACTCTGCGCTGGCGGGTCATTCGCAAGCGGGCACAACGCATCATGAACGCAGGTGTCACGTTGCGCTTACAGCTGTTTTGAGCGTCTGAGGTCTTTTGCATACTTGTTTAGTGGGAGCTTACAGGCCTCCTGTGCGCACATTATAACGGTTCAAAGACTATTTAGCAAGGCAAAAACGCGCAGTAATTGTGCAAGTCTTGTCAGCAAAGCGCGTTTTTTGCTTGCAGAATGCCTGTGTATGTGGCAAAATGCGTGGGTACAGAGCAGAAACTCGGATTCATTATTATGTCAATTGGCACATACAAAGAGATTGAGGGCGGCGTTACCGTCGCGAAGGGATATGTGGCAAACGCGTTGGCTTGCGGTATTAAGAAGCCGACAGCCACACGCTTGGATCTTGCGCTGGTTTATTCTACTTTACCGACAACTTCTTCCGGCACGTTTACAACAAACAGAGTACGCGCAGCTTGCGTGCGCGTGAGTCAGAATCATCTCCGCCGTGGCAATGTGCGCGCCGTTGTTGCCAACAGTGGCAATGCGAATGCCTGCACGGGTGCGGATGGCGTAGCTGTAGCACGTAAGGAGTGTTCCATCGTTGCCAAGGAGCTTGGACTCAAGCCCTCAGAGGTAGCTGTTTGTTCCACCGGCGTTATCGGCTTGCCGATGCCCATGGTGCGCATCGAGCCGAGGTTGCCCGAGCTCTGTCAAAATCTGAGCGCAGAGAAGGGGCATGACGTCGCCTCCGCCATCATCACCAGTGACACCCGTGAGAAGGAGGTCGCTGTTGAGGTTGAGATTAACGGGCAAATCGTGCGCATCGGTTCCTGCTGCAAGGGTGCCGGCATGATTGCTCCCTGCATGGCGACCATGATTTGCTTGGTATGCACGGATGCAGCCGTTAAGCGTGAAGACTTGGACAACATCGTGAAGGACGGTGTATCCAAAACCTTCAATCGTATCACCATTGACGGTGACATGAGCACCAATGATACATGCTTGGTCATGGCTAACGGTGCTTCCGGCGTAGAGCTTGCCCCCGGCACCCCCGGTTGGGAGACTTTTGTGGAGGCGCTGCATTATGTGCTCATGGAGCAGGCAAAGCGCATTGTGCAGGACGGTGAGCGTGTGACCAAGTTCGTGACGGTACAGGTGGAGGGTGCACCCTCTGCCGCTGAAGCCAAGCGTGTGGCTGAAGGTGTAGCGAAATCCGCACTCGTCAAGAGCTCTTGGAATGGTGGTGACCCGAACTGGGGCCGCATCATCCATGCCGTCGGTTATAGCGGCATGCGCGTCAAGGAGGAGAAAGTGGATATCGACATTGCCGGCTTGCCTGCTTGCCGTGGAGGTGTGCAAACGGATACCCCCAGTGATGACCTGCGTGAGCGCGTGCAAGCCCGTGAGTTTGTGGTGCGCATCAACCTGAACCTCGGTAGCCATGAATATGTGGTATACACGACGGACCTCTCACCGGAGTACGTCGACTTCAACCGTTCAGAATACGCCTACTGGAATCAGGCGAAACAAGACGGTTTGACTCGCTGATTTTCAGAAAAGGATGGCAAGGCTATGCAAAAATACCTTGCCATCCTCTTTCTGCTGTGTTATATATAATTAAACAGCATTTTATATGTCAAGGACAGCTATTATCAGCGATATTCACTCAAATTATCACGCCATATATGCCGTGATGACGGATGCCTTTGAGCACGAGCGCTGCACAGAGGTTGCCTGTTTGGGCGATATAGTGGGGTATAACGCATACCCTTCCACCTGTCTTGACTACATACGCCAGCTGAATTGCCCGGTAGTGAAGGGGAACCATGATGAGGAAGTGGTGAACCCTCGATACGAAAAAATGAACGATTTGGCGAGAGAAGCCATGGAGTGGACCGTGCGCCAGCTCAGCGAAGAGCAGCTGCAGTGGCTCGCTAGGCTGCAATACCAGCGCATTGTTCGCCCCAGCGGGGGCGGCGCGTCGTCTTTTACCATCGTTCATTCCACTTTGGATCAACCCAAAGCGTGGAATTACATCATCAACGCGAATGATGCTGCGGGCAACTTCTCGCGGCAGTTTTCACAGCTTTGCTTCCATGGACATACGCACGTGCCCAAGGTGTACATGTGGGACGGCAGACACTCTGTGGAGGATTTTGATGTAAAACACCGTTTGGTGATGAATGGGTACACTGAATTACAACCCGACCCGAGGTTTAAGTATTTCATCAATGTCGGTTCCGTCGGGCAGCCGCGTGACAATGACCCCCGCGCGTGCTACGCCATCTATGATTCGGATGCGAATCTGGTCATCCTCAAGCGGGTGGAGTATGATATTGCCGGAGCACAAGCAGCCATTGCGGAGGCCGGATTACCCTCCTATTTGGCCGAGCGACTCGGGCGAGGGTGCTGATAAGATGTAGCAACTAATGATAAACTCAGGAGAGCGCACACGTGAGTAATTTGATAAAGAGATGCATGCCGATGTTGGTCTTGTTCCTCATCGGGACACTGCTGGCATGGTATTTGGTTCCGGCTGAGCTGGAGCAGATGAAGTGGGAGGTTCCCGGCATGCCGGAGAGTTATCCTATTGAGCAGAAATGCCGCCCCATATTTCTGCTGATTCTGTGCTATCTCCCGTTTATCGGTGCTGTTTTCTATTCGTTCATGGGCACCATGGATCGCTACATGAGCCGTAACTTCATCAGCTATTTCCTGATGTGTACGCTCATCTTGCTGCTCATTTACATTTTGGCTGACTTTACGGATAATATGGAACGCTTCCGTTCCAAGTTTGATGACCCTGTCATTCAGGCTCTCAAATTTTACGGTTCGCAGATGCCCATGTTCCTGTATCAGATTTTGCCGTACACGCTGATGATGGGCACTATGTGGTGCCTGAGTAAGCTTTCCGGCACCTGTGAAATTACCGGTATGATGCAGTCCGGCCGTTCGCTGCTGCGTCTGTGCATGCCCATTTTCCTGTTCGGCTCGCTTGTTGCGGTCAGCTACGGCATTTTCGGCTTCCATTGGGCGCCGAACGGCATGCTGTATCGCCAAATTCAGCTCAAACAAGAGAAAAATGCGGATGGAACAGCACAATCCATCATTTACCGGAGTGAAACCTATTCCCGCAACTGGATTATCAAGCATCCGTCCACCATTGATGACCCCGGAGCGCCGATGAAAGGTCTTAAAATCGTTCAGTTTGAGCCGAAAAAGCACGGTGCTTTGGTTCGCAAGTATTATGCGGATGAGGCTGTGTGGAATAAGGCGGATTCCTCCTGGACGTTCACCAATGTGTATGTGCATGATATTGCTCCCAGCGGCGTAAAACCCACTGATGCTCAGTTTTATCCGACCCTCGTGTGCGACTTCGGCGAAAAGCCGTACCAAATCATCAGTCCCGGAGCAGGGGGGCGCATTGATGCAATGGGTACATCCGTTCTCTACGAGTATATTAAGTCCGGAGCAGGCTCTCGCGAAGATCGCTACAAAAAGCGCACGGAGTGGCATGTGCGAATTGCCCGCATCTTCAGCTGCATTGTGTTGATTATGCTTGCAATACCCAGCTCCGTCACATTCCAACGCCGTGGCACGATGAAGGGCATTGGCATTGCCGTGATTTTGGCGGCGTTGATGCTCTTCTTGTACCGCGTATTCCCGTCGCTCGGTGAGGCCGGTATCATTCAGGCGTGGATAAGTGCATGGATTCCTAACGTTGTTTACACCATTATTGCCATCTATTTGTTCCGCGTCAATTTGGCGCACCGTTCCTTCAAGGAGTGGCTCAAAGCTCGTTTGCGTGGTGAGGCGTGATGAATATTAAAGGCATCATCTTTGATTTCGATGGCGTTCTGGTGGATACGGAATGGGCCATATATCAGTCGTGGGTTCATTTGTATGCACGTGAGGGACAGGAAATTTCCATTGAAACATATTCTCCTTGCTTAGGCGCCGGTTACTCTCATTGGGACCCGGCCAAACACTTGGAATCTCTCACGCATAGGAGCTATGATTGGGAAATTGAAACACCGGCCCGCCAAGCGCGTTTGGAAGCGGATTTGGAGCGCTCAGGGCTTATGCCCGGTGCGGTCGAGCTGATGGATTGGTGTGATGCTCACGGAATCCCCATGACTGTTGCTTCATCGTCTTCACGCCGATGGGTGGAAGGCTGGTTGAATAAGCTCGGCATTTACTCCCGTTTTAAGGGCGTTTTCACTCGCACGGATGGTTATCCCGTTAAGCCGGATCCCGCGCTGTTTCTCGCTGCTCAATCGTGCATCGGTGTGCCGCCTGAGGATTGCCTCATTATCGAGGATTCTGAAAATGGCACCATTGCTGCGCAGAATGCCGGTATTCCGTGCGTCGCTATTCCGAATCGTCTTACTGTGCATTCTGATTTATCGCGCGCTCAGTTTCATGCCGTGAGTCTATCCGCTCTCTTAACGGAAATTTTGCATTCTCGCTGATTTCTCTATATTCCGGCCGCTTTCTATCAGCTATTCTCAGGGCAGAAGCGGCGTTCGGGAATAAGTTACAACTTCGCATAATATATGTAATGCAAAATTTTTATTTGAAAAAAAGCGCATGTTGATTGCAGTCGAACTTTCCGCTTGAAAAGCGGGATAAAGCTGCTAGAATAAGAGCCGTCTATGAGCATGGTAGTAGCAGAACACTTACATAAGACATTCGGACGATTTACGGCAGTCAAGGATGCGAGTTTTCGGATAGAAAAAGGAGAGATTGTAGGATTTCTCGGGCCGAACGGCGCGGGCAAGACAACAACGATGAAAATGCTCACAGGCTACTTACCTCCGACCGCCGGAACCGCGAGCATAGCGGGACATGATATTTTGGATGAGCCGGTAGAAAGCCGACGTCACTTGGGTTACATGCCTGAGAACGTTCCCTTGTATGATGACATGCGTGTGACGGACTACTTGGCATACCGGGCACAATTGAAAGGACTGCGCGGCATGGACATGCGCTCACAGGTCGGTTACGTGATAGACAAATGCGGACTTGAGCCGAAGCGCAAAAATCTTATCAGCACGCTCTCGAAAGGTTATCGTCAACGTGTAGGCTTGGCAGACGCCCTGCTCGGCAAGCCGGATTTGCTCATATTGGACGAACCGACGAACGGTTTGGATCCTAACCAAATCCGCCAGATTCGTGAATTGATACGCGCCTTGGCCGAAGAACACACCGTTATTCTTTCCACCCACATTCTGAGCGAGGTGGAAATGATATGCAACAAGGTGATTATCATTGACCAAGGTGAAATCAAGGCCGCAGACACGCCGTTGAATTTAACACGAGGCTTACGCGCAGCCGGCCGTGTATCCATCGAGTTCAAGGGAGACTTGAACGTTGTGGTTAAAGAGCTTGAAGCCTTCGCCCCCGTGAAGCGAGTGATTGTAGAAGAGCCCCAAGGCGATGGATGGCACCGCTTAATGGTTCGCGCAGAACCCGGCACCGATACCCGAGAAAAGGCAGCAGCCATTACGGCTGCACACGGCTTCCCGACTCGCCATATTTACCGTCACATTCCGAGTTTGGAAGACGTGTTTGTGGAAATGACGCGTCGCGATTAAAGATACAGCTTATTACTAACGCTTTACAGAAAAACAATGGAAACGAATAATGACAAATCCCCTGCTCCGGCTTCAGTCTCGATGCTGCACCGAGTGAAAAGGAACTTTTTCAGCTATCTGTCAACGCTTTGGGTTATCTACATCAAAGAATTGAAGGGATACTTGTGCGTCCCCTTCGGTTGGGTGATTTTAACCTGCACCATGGGCATACAGGGGCTCATGCTGCAAGCGGTATTGGAAACCATGACCGTTGCAACCGGCAACGGTGTCATGTACCACATGATGGACAGCCTGTTTTTCCTGCTGCTCTTCATTTTCATTTTCCCGCTGATTACGATGCGTACCTTTGCGGAGGAAGAACGCCTCGGCACGCTGGAAGGCCTGCTCACTGCGCCGGTGACAACGACGCAAATCCTTTTGGGTAAATATTTCGCAGCTTATACCTTCTACCTCATTATATGGCTGCCCATGCTCCTGTACCCCTGGATGAGCGAGATTGGTAATCTGTATACCTACACGCGTTACGGTGAATACAGCGATACCACCATCACCTACATGCTGGCAGACTGGTTCGGCGCCTACTCCATCTTGGCACTCACCGGTGCATTCTTCGTAGCACTCGGCATTTTATGCTCCTCCGTGACACGCAGCCAAATTATCGCTGCCATCTTCTGCACATGCCTCATGATTCTCTATTACTTCTTGGGGCGTGTTACAGAGTTGTGGGGCGAATTCCCCGCTGCTCCCGTATTCCATTACATTTCATGGTCTGAGCAGTTCAAATCCTTTACCAGTGGCGCCATTGATACCCGCCCGCTGGTGCTTTATCTTTCCACCACCATCTGCACGCTGGCATTGACCAAGCGTTTGGTTGACTACCGCCGCTGGACTCGCTGATTTTAGAACATCTTACGAATAGAACCGACATGAGTAAAACAGAATTTACCGGGCACCCTGATGCACGCCGTTCCAAGGCAAATCCGCTGGCGTGGATTAACCTTGCGCTGCTCGCCATCATCATGATTTGCTGCAACTACATCGGGTGCAGAGAATACGCACGCGTCGACCTGTCCGAGTATGAGAGCTACTCCATCTCCCAGCGCACTATCAACGTGTTGCAGAGTGAAGCCGTGCAGAACCGCGAAACGCCCATCCGCATTATTTTCGCGTTCCAGACCTCTTCCCCCGGTTATCACCGCATGTACATGCTGCTGGAGGAGTATAAGCGCCACGCCAACGGCAAAATTGAGGTGGAATGCTTTGACCCCCTCCGCCAGCCGGGCCGTGCCCGTGAAATCGAGAACATTTACAAAGTGAAGTTCAATCAGGAGCTTTGCATTGTGGATGCTCGCGATAATAAAAATGCCCCCATCGACCACTATGATGCCGACCCCGGTAAAGCTAACCTCTACAGCCGCATTCCGGGTACGGCATTCTCCCGCTACGTGGTGCAACCGGACGGCAAGCGCAATGTCGTTGCGTTGATGATGGATGAGGTGCTTTGCTCTGAGATTATCCGCGCAGCGGAAGGTCAGCAGCGTAAAATGTATGTCGTGGCCAATAAAGGCGGCATCAAGCTCGACCAAAATGGCCAGTTGGAGTACGAGACTATTTCTCTCATCCGCACCATCACCGGCTCCCTTAATCTGAAGTTGGAGCCCATCGTGCTGAGCGAAGATGCAGAGCAAGACATCCCGGCGGATGCTGAGGGTCTTATTATCATCGCCCCTCAGTTTGACTTCGAGCCCTGCCAGATTGCCACCATCCGTAAGTTCTGGGGGCGCAATGAGCGTAAGTCCATCTTTATTGCGCTGGACTCTGAGCTGCCTTACTTTGACACGCGTCACGTGCGCCAAGAAACGGCTGAAGGCTCTGTGGAATCCACCCGTGTCGTGCGTGGCCCGCGCCTGAGTAACCTTTACCAATTCCTGCGTGAAAACGGCATCAACCCCAACGGTGATGACCGCATCCTGCTGCGTGACAGCCAGCGCTTTACTAACAACATCTCCGTATTCTTCCCGGAGAGTTTGGAGTGCACGAAATCCTTCTGGAATAACACAACTCAACTGGAAGGCCGTTGCCGTTCTTTCTCCCTCGGTCACGGTGATGACAGCGTTGCTTCCGCTCAACGCCTCAATTTCTACCCGCTGATTATGACGTCCGCGGATTACTACGGCGAAACAAACCCCAGCCGTGGCGCTAAGCAAGATGGCGATGACATCCAGGGCCCGCTCTGTGTTGCCGCTGCAACGACTCGTGGCAGTGTGGATGATCCCAACAGTCTGAACACCCTCATGGTAGTCGGCAACTTGGATATGCTGGCCGAAGAGGGCGCCAGAAAGGAGGTGCGCGACTACTTGCGCTCCATTTGGGCGTGGATGATTGAAAAGCCTGAGTATGCCGGTAAGAGCACCAATTACGACCTCACCGTCAAAATTGACCTGAACCGCCACTCCCGCAGCGCTGTGGAGCACTTGACCCTTATCATCATGCCCTTGTGCGCCCTGCTCCTGGCTTTGATTATCTGGAATACTCGCAGGCACTGATTTCCGTTTACTCCCGGTTTATGAGAATTCTCTACACCATTTTCTTGGGCTTGATTGCAGGGCTGATGATAACAGCCTCTGTATTCTTGACCATTGACGGCAACTTGGCCAAACTCACGGGGTGGTACCGAGTCACCCCGGGCATGCCGCTCTTCACTAATGAGCACTCCTCGCAATTGTCACAGGTGTCGTGGATGCGCATAGCGGATTTGCATGATACCATTGAATGTGAAAAAGACAGCAACGGCACTTGGTGGATTATCAAGCCATTCCGTGACAAACTCGACCCGCAGGTTGCCACATACATCCTGAATTTCGCACAAAATGCTCATATCATTGACACTCTGACCATCAATGATGAAACGCGCAAGAGCATGCGCGACTTCGGTGTGGAATCAGACCCCTGCTCCATTACTCTCAAACGAGCAGCAGGCAACAATGAGCACACCACGGTGGCGCGTTTTACGCTCGGTAAAAAAGCTCCGTGGTTGGCGGATTTGGGGGATGGCAAAAATGTGGGGCCGACCACATACCTGCGCACAAAGTTCTATGGTGATGATGACCGCGTACACGTTGTCAGCGGTAACATCACCCCTTTGTTTGCCGGGGGGTTAAAGAATCTCCGTGACCACATGCCCTTGCGTTTTGACCCGAATGCGCTTGTCGGTATTACCATACGGCGTCAGGGTGAGCAGCCCATTAACCTGAAGCGCGAGAATAAGGATAGTCAGTGGATTTTGCATACCGTCAATAACAGCTCCGTTGCCGAGCAGGAAAACGCTGCAAAGCTCATGGTGATGCTGTGCCAACTGCAGGCTCTCAGCGTTAAAAATGCCTCGGAGGTTAAGTTGCCCAAGGAACCTCAATGTACCATTGAGCTGAGTGTTCAGGGTGAGAAAACGCCACGCGTGCTCAAAATATACCCTCCGGAGCAGTTGAGTGGCACGCATGGCAGCGCTACTGCTCGCTCATACAGCTATGCTACCATAAATGACCGCGACGTTGTTTTCCGCTTACAGGCAGAGCCGAAAATCCGTCGCAAAGGCGGCTTTTCCTCCATCGTGAACGGGGTCTTCAGCTTGCCGGTCTTGCCGGCGGAGACGATGGCTGAGTGCCGTGGCCTCAATGAGACGTATACGGCGGATTTGCCCCTCAGCCTAGAGCAGTTGCGCTCTCGCAAGTTAGCTACCTTCGATGAACGAGATGTAGAGAGTGTGCTCATCCGCTCTCGCCACAGCCGCTTCCCGGTGCGCTTGTGCCTCATCCCCGGAATCCGCGAAAGTAATGTGCAAGACGCATGGACCGTCGAGGCTCAGGGTGAGGAGCCGGCAGAGGCGGAGACCGACATTGTGCGCTCCTTCCTGCGCAACTTCCGCACGATTCCCGTAGAGGGTATCGTAGCAGACCTTCCCTTTGCCGATACGCCGGAGGATAAGGCTCGCCGCGCAGAGCTGATGAAAAAATACGGTTTATTCTCCCCGGATTACCGAATTTTCATCACGCCTCGTTCCTGTGGGTACAGAAGCAGCATATACGGCGTGGATTTGCCCCTTATTAAGGATAGAGACGTAAAAATCTTTGCGATTTCCCACTATGAAGACCCGGAAAGCGGTGAGACGATGCGAGTTGCCATGATGGAAGGCAGCCACACCATCTTCCGCGTCAGCCCGCGCCTTACCCGCACCTTTGCCATGCAGCTCAACGCTTGGAAATCCCGCAACCTCGTTGGATTCCATATTGCTGAGCTCAAGCGATTCACCTTGGATTACCAGGAGGCCAGCCTGGTGTTGGACTATGATTCCATGGCGGAAACCTGGAGCGGAAAATTGGGTGGTGCGGATGTGACCGCCAACATCAACCCGCACAGAGCGCTTAACTGCGTGGATCGTCTCCGCAAGTTGAAAGTGCGCGAGTGGCTGGATCCTTACGATGCGGATGCCTTAGAGAAGCTGAGCACTCCCGTGTTCCGCGTCAAGATAGAACTGGAATCCGTGGATCACTCGCAGGTGGAAGCCATTGTGGTAGATACGGAGGAGCTGGGGCATGACCGCATGACGGAGTCCGGCGCGGAATACCGCCAAGACGGCGCGGGCGCTGCACTGCAGGAAGACTCGGATTTGGACCGCCAATTCCGTGATTTGGCCTTGCTCTCTCGGCCCACAGTTGAAACAAGTTACACCATTGAGATTGCGCCGGTGAACAACACGGATGACAAGCCGATGTTCTACGGCAGAATCCGAGAAACCGGGCAGCTTTTCCTCATGAAGTTTGAGGATGCTCAGAGTATAGGCTCCTCCCCGCTGGAGGATAACGTACATGTGCTTCCGGATGCTCAATAACATTTGCACTCAAATACATACTTAAGCACGAGCTATGTGGGTTTGGAAAAAAACGATATCTAAGTCAAACGAAGAGTTGTGGCAGCAGCGCGTGGGTAACATCCCCGGAGCTGTGTTTTCTGAGGGCTTTCATGCGGAGCGTATCAATATAGATGTGTACGCCGAGACGGAAGAAGAGGTGCTGGTGTTGCAAGCTTGCTATGGCGGTAAGATAGAAGCCGTGCAAACGGTGGACTGGGTAGCTGCCACTGCTCCGGAAAACACCCCGCCGCTCATTATTCGTGACAAATTGGTTATTTCCGCCAGCGCGGATGAGGAGACGATGGCCGCCCTTCATGCCAAATATCCCGGCCGCATCATTCTCACCTTCCCGGCGGAGCGTGCTTTCGGCACCGGCAACCATGCCACGACCTCAACTTGCTTGCGCATGCTGTGTGATGAAGTCAAACAGCGAAAATCCCCGTGGACGCTTACGGATATCGGCTGTGGCACCGGTGTGCTTGCGTTGGCCGGCCTGCGCCTCGGGGCTCAGAGTGCCATCAGCTTTGATTTTGACCCCATTGCAGTGGATGTTGCGCAACGTAATATCGAACGCAATGGCGGCGCGGAGAACCTGAGCTTATTCCAAGCAGATGTGTTCGAGTGGAGCCCGAACGAGGGTGAGCAGGCCGACATCGTGCTGGCCAACCTTTTTTCCGCGGTGTTGATGAAGGCCTTCCCCCGCTTGATTGCGACCATGAAGCCCGAGGGTAGCATCCTCATTATATCCGGCATCCTGAACACGCAGGCCGAAGAGACCTTACAGGCAGCCCAAGCTGCCGGCTTAAAGCTGCTCAAGGTTGTATCCCGAGGCAAATGGACTACTGCAAAGCTGACCAACGTATGAACATCCTTGCCATTGAAACCTCCTTACCCAAAGCATCGCTTTGTCTCTATACCGGGGGGCAATTAGCTTTCTCCGCAGAGTGGACGGCAGAGCGCAATCACGATGCGCACCTTTTCCCCGCTCTTGAGCAGGCTCTGCAGGTGTTATCAGCTACACCCTTGGATTACATCTTGGTGGGCGCCGGCCCGGGTAGCTACGGTGGCGTTCGTGTTGCTTTGGCGGCGGCCATCGGCATTTCCACCGTGCGCGGTGGTCAGTTGGTATCCATTTGCTCTTGGGAAGGACTCGCCCCTGAAGGCTGTGGCATTATTTCCGATGCGCGTCGCGGGGGCTGGACACTTTATCGTCCCGGGTATGAAATCGTTGTGATACCCCCTGCCCAATTGCTGGAGGAGCAGGAAAAAGGGCTCGAGGTGTACACTATTGAGACGCAGCCCACCTTGAAAAAAGCCGGACTTACCGCTGCCGGTTACGAGCTTGCCCCTACGGCAGAGGGCTTGGTACGAGCTTGGCTGGCACGCAGCCCCGAGGAGCAGGCCGCTCTGGCACAAAAACCGGCGGAGCCCATTTATGTACGCCCGCCACATATTACGGAGGCGAAGCGCAAGCCTTGGGAGGTGTGATTCGCACAATTGCTTACCATGACGGAACCTATCATACACACTTGCCAACGCTGCGGGGCGTGCTGCCGCTGGGAGGGGGATGTTTGCCTGACGGATGCGGATATCACCGCCATTGCTGCGTTCTTGCACATGAGCGAAGAGGATTTCATCAACGATTATTGCCATTTGCAGCGCAACAGAAAAGGTCTTTCTCTCATTGATGCTGAGGACGGCGCGTGCATCATGCTCTGTGAGAACGGCTGTCGCATTCAACCCGTAAAGCCGCAGCAGTGTATTGACTTTCCCTACAAATGGAACTTTCCCGGGTGGGAGAACCGCTGCCCGGGCGCCGGTAAAACTTCGTACGAGCCATAATGTTCTCTCGCTTTTCAGTGTACTGTGCGGGCTTGCTGCGCTTTGCCCGTCGCAAACTGGCGAGCCTGCGGGGGCGTTTGCTGGGGGCATTCTCGCAGCAGCCGAAACGCTTGGCAGCGCGTGATGAGTCGCGCCGTGCGTTGGCTTCTATTGTGGTGGATCTTTTCGCCTCCATCATGGCTAGGGTGGATGGGGTCGGCATGGAGGACATGGACACCACCATGGACATGCTCCGTTACGATTTTCCCAACGTGGAGCACAGCTGGCTGGCAGAGCGATTCCAAGCCGCATACACGGATAGGCACCCGCTTTCAGAAGCGCTGATGGTTGCAGCTGCCGGTCGTACAGAGGCTGAGCGCGTGGCTCTTTCGCTGCAAATTTTAGCCATGCTCTACCGCGTGGGCGGCGACCTTACGAATCCTACGCTATTCGACCGCGTGACGCAAGGCTTGAACCTTCCCGGGCTCTCTGCAGAGTTGGACTCCTTGGTTCGCACGCCCGGTGCTACGGCCAAACAACCGATTGAAAGCCTCTGTTTTGCACATCGCATCGGGGAAGGTGTGGTTACATTGGGGGATGAAGATGCGGAAGTATCATTCCGCGTGCTGAGCTGTGTGAACGTGCTGCTGGTAGTGAACGACTCCCGCCGCCCTCTCCCCATGCGAGGCCGCATTTTGCACAAGGGAGACATGCAAATGCTTTTCCCCGGGCAAAGCATCGCGCTCAACGGCGGAACCCTCAGCTACCAGACAATTCGTACCCTGTTACAAAGCCGCTATTCTCGAGCCTCCATTGTTGCCTACTTGATTTGCAAAGATAATGAAGTCAGTGTAACGAGCCACCGCTCTAAGCACAGCTTGGCAAGAATCCGTTTCGGGGTGCACGTTGAAATTGAAATCTTGCAAAAAGACGCCGAGCTGGTGCTGGAGGGGCATCGTTTAAGTGAGACCGGTCAAGTGTGCACCAGTTACTACACTCCTTTTACCATCAACGGCCTTGGCCCTTATAAGCTGGCGGAGCTTCACAATATCGAAAGCCCCGGTAAGAGTTATCAATTGGCTCCGGAATCTCGCAAAGTGCTGGTTACCAATTTGCCTTATGTTAACAAACCCGGTGTGCTCATGCTGACACCCGGCCTTGCTCCCGGCTTGGTTTTCGAGGTAACGTATTCACGTAACTCAGCATCGGGGCGCATTAAGTTGATGGAAGGCTCTCGCCACGCCTTGCAGGTGGATGGCGCATTCATCCGCGATGACATGGAACTGGCGGATGGGGCTCTCATCCGCCTCAGTCCGGTGCAGTACCTGCGCTGCCGTTTTTCTGCCGGTGTGCTGGATGAAGAGACATCCCTCATTCAACGCCTGCGTGTGCGGGGCCTCACCCGTGACTTCGTCGGCGCCGGCCGTGTGGTGGATAATATCGACTTCGAGCTTAATAGGGGGGAGATGGCTTGCATCCTCGGCCCCAGTGGCTCCGGTAAAAGTACCATTCTCAACATGCTCGCCGGGCATTTGGAACCGTCCTTCGGCTCCATTCATTATAATGATGTGCGACTCTCGCCGGATGCCACCACCCTGCGCCGCCACATTGCCTTTATTCCCCGTGAGGATATTTTAGATGAATCCATGACTGTGGGGGAGCATGTGTACCATGCATCCATGTCTCGCCGCCCCGGTTTGACTCGCGGAGACCGCATCCGCCGCGTCAACGCCGTGCTGAACTTCATCGGCATGGGGGCTATGGCCAATCGCCCCGTGGGCAGGCGCGGGGAGCGTGCTCTCTCCGATGGCGAGCGTACGCGTCTTAATTTGGCTCTTGACCTCACCGGAACGGCGGAGGTGTTCCTGATAGATGAACCCATCAGCGGTTTGTCCTCCAGCGATGCGGAGCGCGTCATTCAAACCCTTGAAAAGATGTCCTCCGGGCGCATTCTGCTGTGCACCCTGCACCGCCCCTCACAAAGCCTGCTCAATAGGTTCCGAAAGGTAATGGTGCTCAATTCACACGGGCAAATGGCGTTCTGGGGCACTCCGCAGGAGATGGTGGAATACTTTGAGAATGCTGCTCGCGACATGGGGCTCTACGTTTCCAGAGAAGCCATAGCCGCCGGTGGCGCTGAGTACGCGTTCGAGGTGATGGCAGCACCCTTCAGCCGCCTCGGTAATTATAAAGTTCCCAATGCTGACATGTGGCAAGAGTACTTTGAACGCCACCAATACAGCAAAAAAAGGGAATCGGAAACGGAAGCGCCGCAATCGGGGCACGTAGTGTCCTTCCCCCGCCGCTCTGTTAAGGAGTTGTGGCGTTTGTTCATGCTTTGGGTGACGCGCACGTTCCTCAGCCGCGTGCGTAGTCGTATGAGTCTGTATGCGCTCTTGCTGGAAGCCCCCGTGCTTGCCCTGCTCATCGCCGGCACGTTGCGCGCCTCCGCTACGGAGCCATACATATATTACGAGTCATTGCATATCAGTGAATACCTATTCCTATCGCTGGTGCTGGCCATGTTCTTCGGCCTAACGGATGCTGCATGTGAAATTATACGCGACAGACCGGTGATTCGCCGTGAAAGCAATTACAAGTTATTCATAACCGGTTACTTGCTGGCAAAAACACTGGTGCTCACCGGCATAGCAGCCATTCAATGTGCGCTTTACCTATGGGTGAGCAACAACATACTGGAAATTGAGCTCATGTTCTGGCCGCATTTCGGCATCATGATTCTGACTTCATTTGTCGGCATTGCTCTGTCGTTAATGGTGTCCTCTCTGGTGCGCACGGAGCGTACGGCGCTTAACATCGTGCCACTGCTGTTGGTGCCGCAAATCTTGCTTGCCGGTGCGCTGATTCGCTTTGAAGAAATGAATGAGTTTTGCCCGCAAATGCCGGATTTTGTCCCGCAGTGCATCAGTGAGCCATTAGGGACGCTGCGCCACCGTGTGGCATATCAAGATAAGGAAACTCACGCCATTTCCTCCAAGCCCGTACCGCTGGTGGCTGAGTTTTGCCCCTTGCGCTATGCGTTTGAAATGATGTTTGTAACGCAGGTGAATCATAACCTTTGGGAGGTGGAGCTCAAGCGCATTGAAAAACAGCGTGACGATTTGCGCGATGAGGTGCAATCACTCAAACAGCTCCAGCTCACCCTAGCGGATGCCCCCGGCGCTGACGAAGAACGCAAAAAAACAGCGGAACAGATTGCCGCGCTCAATGATAAGCTCAAAATGGTGAATACGGCGCTGCTGCTGACTAACTCTGCCGCGGCTAACGCGAAGGAGGCTAAAGACATTCTGCGCTTGACCCGCAAAGTCGCCCTTACTTTCAATGAGGGCTTGCTCAATGAATTGAATGAGAGACTTGAAGATAGTGATGAGAGAACGGATTACCCCGTGGAGTTCTATTTTTCCAACAAAAAACTGGCGGAGCTGGGTGAAGGCGTCAATCTCGCACGTAAAGATAACCGCATCTCGGAATACCGCGGTTTCTTCCTGTCACCGCGACAGCCCTTGCCCTTCGGCGGGATGGACCAGCGCACGGAGGACGGTTCTGTATCAACCGTTTGGCGCAATTCTGTTTATCTGCTTATCATGGGCCTGTGCCCCATGCTGATTGCAGCATGGCGCCTACGCCGTATTTGCCGCTCATGCTGAGTGCTGTAATACTTTACACTTGCGGTTTTGAGGTAAAAATGCTAGTATAACGCTTATGAACAGGTTCTGTCTCTACGCCATTCCGGCCGCACTCGTATGTGCTGCTTCCTATGTTTACGCGGATCACTCCGCTATGAATTTGGCTTTGCTCAAGTGGGAGCAGCAGCTTCGCGAATACCAAGCCGCTTTGAAAATCGCCGAGACGGATGACCAAAAGGCTGCTCTCATCGTTCCTGATGGTAAAGACATTGCACGCGAGCTGTGGAAAAGCGTGAATCACAAAACCGGCACGCGCGAAAAGTTGGTTCGCCCCACAGACGCAGAGCGCATGAATGGCGCAACGGACACCGTTAAGCAAGTTGCTACCTATCAGTTTGAAGAAGCTTGGGCGGCGCCGGCAGTGGTCTGGTTCCTTAACCACCCGGATGCTTTCGCCTCTGTTTTCGGCAAAAAAACGCGCCAAATCAGCTTCTTTGCCAATGCAATGTTGGAGAGTGTGGAACGCGTGCACTTCGCCAGCCCGCATATTGCGGATGCGTGTGCTAAGCTTTCAGAAAGCCCCAGCGTGCGTATATATGAGATATTGGAGAAAATATATACCCGCAATCAAACACCTGCTGCCCGCGCTAATGCGGCTCTGGCTATGAGCATCTTGCTGAGTAATCCTACGATTGCCAGTGCGGAAAGCAGCCCGGCTGTTGCTCGCAGTAAGCAGTTGTATTTCCTCCGCCAAGCTGTCATTCAAGCACCGGATGGCGCTATGTTCGGCAGTGTTACTCTGAATGATATGGCCAGAGAAATTGCCTATGCGCTGGAGCATCTCAGCTTGGATTCCGTCCCCCCGCAAATGGAACTTTTTGATAAAGACGGCAATAAGGTGCTGCTGCCCACGCCGGGGCAACCGACTTTGCTCTTTTTCTGGACTCCGGAGGAAAGCATCGGGCTTGACATCGTGCAACGTCAGGAATTGCTGACCAAGCAATTCCCGAATCTGAAAATTTGCCCTATTTCCACGAATATGGAAATGGAGCAGTGGAAAAGTATGTTGCAAGAGTATGGTATCACCAATGCATTCATGGATAATGATGCAAACAAGGCCGGCCGTGATTACCGAATCTCTCAGCTCCCCTTTGCTGTGCTCGTGAATGAGCGCTGTCGCATCCTCTTCATCGGCTTCCCCAATCAGCAGCTTCAGGCTGCCCTCAACAATTGCTTTGCTCCGGCGGAGGATACCCCCACGGACAAGGTAACCATTGAAGACGGTACCACTCAACCGGCTGCAACAGGGGATTCTCACCTGCAACCCGGTTCTCAGCCCCGACCTGCCACCCCTTCCGCCGGTAGCAGCGAGGTGCCGGCCCTGCGTGATATGCCGGATGAAGCTGTGGCACAGCCCAAACCGGCTCAGCCGACCACTGGGGGCAGTGATGAAGTGCCTGCATTGCGAGAAATGCCGGAATTCTGAAGTCCACCCTTCAAAAAGGCGTGACTTCCCACCCTTTTCTGCTATAATAAACGCACGATATTATGAAATACAGAGGTCTTTACACTGCAATTGTTACCCCTTTCAAAGATAACAAAGTCGACACGGAAGCCTTCAAAGCGCTTATTGAAGCGCAGATTGCCGGTGGAGTGGACGGCATCGTACCCGTAGGTACCACCGGTGAATCCCCCACGCTCGGCCATGCCGAGCATATGGAGGTGATTCGCCTCGCTGTGGAGTATGCTGCCGGTCGCTGCCAAGTGATTGCCGGCACAGGCTCCAACAGCACAGACGAAGCCATCGAGATGACTCGCGAGGCTGAGGCCATGGGCGCCGACGGCACGCTGCAGGTCTGCCCCTACTACAACAAGCCCAGCCAGGAGGGTGTGTACCGCCATTTCAAGGCTATTGCGGATGCCACCAAGCTGCCCATCATGCTCTATAGCATCCCCGGTCGCAGCGGCATTGAGATTGCTGTTGATACGGTTGCTCGTCTGGCTGCTGATTGCCCCAATATTGTCGCTATCAAAGAGGCCGGTGGCAGCGTGGAGCGCGTAAACCAGCTCGTGCAGGCTCTGCCTGAGTCTTTCGCCGTGCTCAGCGGTGATGACGGCTTGACGGTTCCCTTCATCTCCTGTGGCGCTGTGGGCTTGGTGTCTGTGACGTCCAACGTAGCCCCCGCTCAGATGAAGGAGCTGGTGGATACCGCACTCAGCGGCGATGGTCACAAGGCGCTTGCTCTGCAGAAGAAGTATTACCCCCTGATGAAGGGGCTGATGAGCTTGGACGGCAACCCCGTGCCGATTAAGGCTGCCATGGCTCTCCGTGGTGATATGACTTGGGAAATTCGCCTGCCACTCGTCCCTCTGGCTCCCGAAAAGCATGAGAAGCTCGCTTCCCTTCTCAAGGATTTTAACCTGCTCTAATTTCGTTTATTGTTATGATGAAGGTTCTCATTACCGGTATTTCCGGTCGCATGGGTCAGGCTGTCAAGCAGGCGGTGGAGCTGAATCCCGGCACGGAGCTCGGCTCCACTCATGATGTAGGCCAGGATATCGCCGCAGCCATGCAGGTGTCCGATGTGGCTATTGATTTTTCCTTCCATGGGTTCACCCCGGAGTTGCTGGCCACAGCCGTAGCTCAGGGTAAGCCCTTGGTTATCGGCACCACCGGTCACACGGCGGAGGAGAAAGCCGCCATTACAGAGGCAGCCAAGAGCATTCCCATCGTGTTCGCCTCCAACTATTCCGTTGGCGTGAACACACTGTTCTGGCTGACTCGCAAGGCAACTCAGATTCTCAAGGATTATGATATTGAAATCATTGAGATGCACCACCACCACAAGCTGGATGCCCCGAGTGGCACAGCCCGCACGCTGGCGGAGGTCGTTTGCGAGGAGACCGGCCTCGATTACGAGAAAGATGTGATGCACGGTCGCAATGGCTTGGTAGGTGCTCGTCCGCAGGCTCAGATCGGCATGCATTCCATGCGTGGCGGTGACGTTGTGGGTGACCACACCGTGATGTATGCCACGGATGGCGAGCGCTTGGAGCTCACGCACAAGGCTTCCAGCCGCATGACTTTCTCCACCGGCGCAGTGCGCGCCGCTCTTTGGCTGGCAGACAAACCTGCAGGGCTCTACACCATGCAGGATGTCCTCGGTTTCAAGGATTGAGCCATGTGCCCAACCGAAACACAGCTGCAACGAGTTGCATTTTCCCTCGGCTCCAATGTAGGTGACCGCCTCGCCACATTGGAGTCGGCTTGCGACTTCTTATCCCAAGAATTCGGTAACCTGAGGCTCTCTCAGTTGTACGAAACGGAGCCGGTCGGGTGCCCTGAGGGCTCTCCCCCTTACCTCAATGCCTGTGTAGAGGTCTGTACGGACATCCCTCCGCACGAGGTGTTGGCTATTTGCAACAAAATTGAGGCGGAACTGGGGCGCGTGCGTACCGGTGAATACGGCGCCCCCCGCACGTGCGATATTGACATCATTTACTACGGGGAAATTGTTCAGAATACCCCCACCCTCACCTTGCCGCACCCCCGCGCGCATGAGCGCGAGTTTGTGCTGCGCCCCCTTTCTGATTTGGATGCTATGTTGGTTCTTCCGGGACAGCAATTGAGCGTTGCTCAGTTGTTGGAAAACCTGCCCGCTGAGCGTCCTACCGTTCAAGCCTTTGATTTGTAATTGAAATGAACAGCAAAATCCAAGCGATATTGGCTAAAAAGGGTAATACCCCTGTGTCTGAAATCACCGCTTACGATTACCCCTCTGCCCGTTTGGCGGATGAAGCCGGGGTGGATATCATTCTGGTTGGTGATTCTCTGGGTATGATGATGCTCGGTTACCCGGACACGACGCACGTAAAGCTCAGCCACATGCTGCACCATACAGAGGCAGTGGCACGCGCTGCGAAAAATGCCGTTGTTGTGGCGGATATGCCTATCCACACGTATGAAACGCCTGAGCAAGCGCTTGAAACAGCTCGCGCGCTGATGGCTGTCGGGGCGGATGCGGTGAAGCTGGAGGGTGGCGCTGCCAAAGAGGCTCACATCCGCGCTATTGTGCAGGCAGGCATCCCCGTGCAGGGGCACATCGGTCTTCTCCCTCAAAAGGTGAAGGAAGAGGGCGGCTACCGCATGCATGGCAAGACGGTAGAAGAGGCTGCCGCCATCATGCGCGATATGGAAGCTGTTGTGCGCGCCGGTGCTTTCTCTATGGTCATTGAATGTACGCGCCACAGTGTCGCAGCGGAAATCACAAAGGCTTGCCCCATTGTCACCATCGGCATCGGCGCCGGTAAGGGCACTTGCGATGGTGAGGTTGCTGTGTTCCATGATCTTGTGGGGGGATTCCCTTGGTTTGTGCCTGGGTTTGCCCGCCCGCGTGCTGATATTGCAGCTGATATTTCCCGCGCGGTGAAAGAATACATCGCTGATGTTCAGCGCCCTCAGTAAAATTTCGTCGGCATTATTAATATATGGCGGAGTCCGTATTGTTGGAATCCGTGCTGCAAGCTACGGATCCCTTGCATCATCATGGCGACGCTCCGCTGAAGCGTGCGGTGGAGCTTTTACACGCCGGAGCTAATGCTCGCGGCTGTTTGCAAGCCATGGTAGAGCTGCATGAGCTTTATTTTGAAGCAACGGATGCGAACTCAGGCGCATACGAGCAGGCTCTTCGCAATGCACTGCTCCTCATACCGATGCTCTTGCGC
This sequence comes from uncultured Akkermansia sp., assembly GCA_904501955.1. GTDB lineage: Bacteria > Verrucomicrobiota > Verrucomicrobiia > Verrucomicrobiales > Akkermansiaceae > Akkermansia. The sequence goes on from CAJGCY010000003.1 coordinate 26,184, forward strand.
GCCGGTGATACCCTTACCCCGCGGATACTGCAATCCGCTAAGTATAATTGCGCCCCGGAAATCACTGCGTTGCTGCTACAAGGCACTCCATAAACAGGCGCAAGAAAAAGCGCGCCTCCGTTCTATTTGCGGAGACGCGCTTGTGTGACAAATTGCAGTGGGTGGCTTAACCGATTTCGGCGCGGCCGGAAAGACGGGCACCCTCCACCATGGAAAGCACATTGGTGGTGATGTCGCCGTTCACGACAGCGTGGTCGTTAAGGTGGCAGCGGTTGCTGTCCACATTGCCCTCCACGCGGCCATATACGTGCACCTCACCGGCACGGATGTTGCCCTTGATGTCGGCAAGCTCACCGATGGTCACCTTACCGGAATCGGAAAAGATTTCACCATCGATTTTGCCGTCGATGTGCATGTCGTTCTGGAACGTGATGGAACCGATAATCTCGATACCCTGGGCGAGAACGTTAGTCGTATTGGAGCTCATGATGTGTTATGCTATACAATTGTTGATAACGTAGGAAAATCACACGGTCATGATTTCCTTTTCCTTGGCAACCACAAGCTCGTCCACCTTCTTGACGTACTTGTCCGTCAGCTTCTGCACCTTCTCTTCAGCCTGGCGCACACCGTCCTCAGTGAGCACGTTGTCAGCCTTCATCTTCTTGATGCTGTCCATGCCGTTCTTACGCACGCCACGGATGCGCACGCGGGTGTCCTCGGAGAGGCTCTTCACGTACTTGCACAGCTCCTTACGGCGCTCACCGGAGAGCTCCGGGATGGGCAGACGCACGGAACGGGCATCAATGATGGGGTTGAGGTTCAGCTTGCTCTCGGCAATAGCCTTCTTGATGTCGTTGAGCGTGCTGGGGTCGAACGGCTGGATGAGGATAGAACGAGCGTCCGGGGTGGAAACCACGGCAATGCTCTTCAGCTTCATGCAGGTACCGTAAGAGGCAACATAGATGTCCATGTTGTCTACCAGAGAGGGGGAAGCCTTACCGGTGCGCACACCGGCAAAATCAGCCATCATACGCTCTACTGCCTCCTCCATGTCGGTCTCGGTCTCGAGCAAGAGTGTTTCTTCGTCCATATTGTGTTAGTGTTAAGTGTTGTGTGAAAATTATTCGCTGATGATGGTGCCGATCTGCTCACCAAGCAGCGCACGCGTGATGTTGCCCGGCTGGTGCATGTCGAACACCATGATGGGCTTGCGGTTATCCTTGCACAGGGTGAAGGCGGTCTGGTCCATCACCTTGAGCTCGCGGCTGATGCACTCCTCGTAGCTGATGGCATCAAAGCGCGTTGCGGTGGGGTCCTTCTTCGGGTCGGCGGTGTACACACCATCCACGGAAGTGGCCTTCATCACTACCTCTGCATTGATTTCGCAGGCGCGCAGGGCGGCTGCCGTATCCGTGCTGAAGAAGGGGTTACCCGTACCGGCGGCAAATACAACCACCTGGCCGTCACGCAGAAGCTCGCGGGCAGTGTTACGCACGTAGGGCTCAGCCACGTTCTTCATCTCAATGGCGCTCATCACGTGGCAGGGTACACCGGCCTCCTGCACGGCGGAGCAAATGGACAGGGCGTTCATCACCGTGGCCAGCATGCCCACGTAGTCAGCCGTCGGGCGGTCCATACCGCGTACGCTTGCCTTGGCTCCACGCCAGATGTTGCCACCACCCACAACGATGGCAATCTGCAGATTGCCCTTCTGCTGAGCCTCAGCAATTTCGCGAGCAATGCGCGCAACAATCTCCGGGGAGATGTTGTCCTTGCTGCCCTGCGCACGAAGCGCCTCACCGCTCAGCTTGAGCAGGATTCGTTTGTATTTCGGAGAGATTTCTTCACTCATGAGATGTGAATGCTATTTTTGTTCGACACTAATCTGCCACGTTTGCCCGCAAAAAGCGAGTCTAAAATGTGCCAGCTTGCGAAAAATCCTGTATTTATGCCTTAAACAAGCCCTTCAAGCACTGTTTTGAGGATGGCGAGCCCTTCCTCCAATACCTCCTCCGGCACGTTCAGCGCGGGAATCAAGCGCAGTGTGTCCGGACCTGCAGGGCATGCCAGCAAACCGGCCTGCATGCACAGGCTGTTCACATAACCGGCAGGTGTATTCCCCTCCGGTACGCTGAATGCACCTTTGCGCAGCCCAACACCGCGCAGCAAACCGAGGCCACGCACTGTTTCCACACAGGGCAAGCCCCAGCCCTCTACCGTGGTCTTGATGTACTCACCGAGCTTGGCGGCGCGCTCTGCCAGCTGCTGCTTCACTATCTCGGAAACCACGGTCAGAGCCGTTGCGCAGGCAAGCGGCGTACCGCCGAAGGTGGAGCCGTGAGAGCCCGGTCCCATGATGGAGGAGAGCTCCGTGCCCGCTGCATCCATAGCGCGGTTGCTTACCCAGAAGCACCCCATCGGGAAACCACCGCCGATACCCTTGGCGCAAGATACTAAATCCGGCTTCACCTCAGGGCAAACAGCCTGCCAACCCATCATGGCACCCGTGCGGCCATAGCCACACTGCACCTCATCAATCATCAGCAGCAAATCTTTTTCCTTGCAAAGCTCTGCCACACCGCGCAGGAACTCCGGCGTGGCGGGATTCACGCCACCCTCACCCTGCACGGCCTCCAGCATAATGCCGCAAGTCACCTCGCTCACCGCGGCGCGCAAGGCTTCAAGGTCATTGAAATCCACATACTTGAACCCTACCAGCAGCGGGTCGAACTCCACCTGAATCTTGGTCTGCCCGGTGGCAGCCATAGACCCCAGCGTACGCCCGTGGAAGCTCTTGTTAAAGGTAATCACCTCATAGCGCGGGCTGCCATCTGCCTGCGGGCGGCGGTGCCCGAATCGGCGAGCCACCTTGATGATGCCGTCATTCGCCTCAGCGCCGGAGTTACAGAAGAAAACACGCCCGGGAATCCCGATTGCTTTCTCCACTATCAACTGTGCCAGCTCTTCCTGCTGCGGTATGTTATAAAGATTGGAGCAGTGCATCAGCTCCCCGGCCTGCTTGCTCACGGCTGCTACAACGGCAGGATGGCAGTGCCCCAAGCTGCATGTTGCAATACCCGCACAAAAATCAACATAGCGGCGGCCTTCCGTATCAAACAAATAGGATCCCTCACCCTTCGCCACCGTAATCGGCGCGCGCCCATATGTCGGAAGTACGTGTTCTTGTATCATAACACCCCTACTCTACTCCCCTACCCCCATTTTGTCAAGTTTTCCCCCTGTTTTCCCAACTTTTTTTGCGCAAAAACAGAAATGCCGCCCCGGTGCTTTTTTTGTCAAAGTCCCGCAGCCCGCGCCACTACCGGAAAAGCAGCTTAACAACAGCGGTGACGTTTTGGAGGCATTTTGTCATGCGTTTTTGCGGGTATTTTAGCCCTATTTTGGGCATTTTGGGTAAAAAGATAAGCGGCTTATGTTTTGCCATAAACCGCTTATTTTCATCATACTACAGACGGGACTCGAACCCGTACAGAGTTAACCTCCGGGAGATTTTAAGTCTCCTGCGTCTACCATTCCGCCACTGTAGCAGCGTTGCAGTAATGTTGACTGCGCGCTTATTCAATCACAATGGCGCGGCGAATGCAAGAAAAATCTGATACATCCGCCTAGTATGGCACAAAATCCCCCATCATACTTCTGTAAAATGCCAACGGATGTTCTTGGTGATGTCCGGGCGTAAGGCATTTGCCACGGGGCAATTTTTCACCGTATTTTGCATGATGTTGCGCCATTCTTCCGGCGTATCCTCTGGGGCGCATATATCCAGCTCAAACCCGCTTATACCTTGCGAACCTTCCGTACAGGCAGAGTGAATACGGATGTCTTTCAACTCCATTCCTCTGCGTTTTGCGACAAAAGCGAGCATGCTCAGCATGCAGGATGCCAATGTGGCTGCAAGAACGGCGCCCGGAGGTGGCATTTCTCCCAGACCGCCCAGGCTTTGCGGTACATCCGTCGCCATGCTCTGCTCCGAATGCAAAAACACAGTGCGGCAACGCATGCCGCCCATCAAGGTTGTTGTAGAGGTGTACTGTGGTATCTTCATATCTGCCCTCATCCTACTCTAACCGACCGGCTGCAGCAATCTATCTTTCCAACCGTTAACGCCACTCTCTATTGAGCCCCCAAAAAACTCAGATAATTTTCCGATTTTTACTTGAGGGAACTTCTAATTAGTCTCTACTGAGCGATAAATCGGAAGTTGGCGAGCGAAGCGAGCGGAATTTGAAGCCCCGATAAGGGGCGTCAGCCCTTAGGCAGGGGTGGAGCGGCGTAGCCGCGCAATCCCTGTTAGCGGAAAAAATAAAATTGAGCCCGGTGCGACGGAGCGCCAGCGACGCAGCGTAGGGCGACAGCACCGTTGCCTTGTTCATTCACCATAAATCAGTGGCTATTTGGCGAAAGTAACGTGCTGTCACCACAGGTTCCCTAGGTTCCATTTATTTTTTTAATCCTAGCAGGGGTTCCGTTCGCTGTCGCTCGCTCCACCGCCTGCCTAAGAGCTGCCGCCCCGTTAACACGGGGCTTTGAATTCCGCTCGCTATCGCTCGCAAACTAATCTTCAACTTCCGATTTGTCGCATAGGACACTAGGGGCATCAACCATAAACTTTAACATAGCCTTTTTTGTAAGCTATTAACCCTTCTTACTTGACAATATCATCATGAGTCTTACAATCCCATTTAAGCCTCCCTTTACGGCAGAGCGCAAAAGATCGGATTTAAAGGTGTTCGGCGCGCCGTCTGTTGGCGGGGAGGCCTGTTTTTTTGTAAGATATTACTCTTCTAGCTTGACAACCTATCCTTTTTCTCTCATCATATGCTCGTTGGTGGAAGAAGCTGCCGTATCGGGATATTCTGGGCTTCGGTCTTGCCGCTCGGAGGCACCGCGAAAGCGCTGGTTCTCACCGAAGGAACTCATTGGAATTCGTAACTCCAAGGCTTCTTCCCCCACATCTGCTTGCGTCCGCAGCACATTCAGCGCCTTCAAACTCGCCTCCTCCATCGAGAAACTGAGATTATTCTCCTCTTTGTACTTGACTAAATCCGCAGGTGTCTGTATTCTTCTCCCGGAAGCACGCTTTGGATATGGCGCCGTTGACCGTTGGAGTCCTCCGCCCCCAGTCCAAGTGCGTGCTTTTGCTTTATCCCAATACAGGCAAGGATGATAAAGCTGATTATCAATACGCTCCCCCCCCTAGCTCTACCACCACCGCATTTCCGCCACCAAATGCCCATCACTGTTCATCACCATCTCTCGCGCTGTCTCCATGCTTACAGAGAAATTATTGTTGACAAATCAACGCTATCGGTTAATATAGTGTTGGATATGTTTTGGATTATAACGCAAAACTCCCTTCTACTACTTCAAATACTACTACTTATCCAAACCCTCCTTCACCCAGCCACTACGCACCCGGAACCGCTCAAACAACGCACGCCGGAAATCACGCAAATTCACCAACTGCATCCTCGCCCCCAACTCCAACACACGAATCTCATGCGTCCTACACAGCTCCGCCAGAATCTCCCGGAACTGATTAGCACTCACATCAAACGTCTTCGCCAACGTCGGCAACTTCGCATACTCCATCCCCTTCAACTCCACCAGCACCACAGCCTCATCAGCCTCCAAATGCCGGCCATCTACCATCACTCGTCTATACGCAACCATATCCTATCTCCTTTCTTCTCGCAGCGCAGGACTACTGTCCCGCTAAATTCGTAACTCTTACCTCTTGCGTCTCAATAGCTCACCCGGCACATCACCGGGCGCAGCTCCGGCAACAGCGCACTTGGTACCCTATCACCCTGCAACACCCTCGCCAAGTGCGCAGGACTACACCCTACATTCTGCGCAGCGCGAGTTATCGAGTAACCCTTATCGGCCAGATACCGCGCCGTAACCGCCACATTTTTATTGCTTTTCCGATTCATTTTTGCTATTCTCTCGTTACCGTAACCGCTCTTCCTGCGTCACCAGTTTTGCAGTTGCCGAGAAACTATATCGCTCTTCCGATTGTTATGCAAGAAAAAAATATCGCCCAAACGGTTTTTTCTTCACGGCTCTCTAGCGTCATGAAGAACAACTCCCTTACTCAGAAAGCGTTATCTGAATTATCAGGAATCAGACAAGTATCCATATCGGAGTATCTTAACGCTAAAACGATACCCAATGCCGAGTCTCTCTGCTCTTTAGCGAACGCCCTTGGAGTCTCCATGGACTGGCTCTGGGGGCGCGATAGCGGCGAATACAATACAGCAAAATCAACCTCTGCTCCGTCCACCTCCCGCGAAACCCTGCTGGAATCCAAACTCCGCATGGCCACCTCCGCGCTTGAATCCATCCTCAAAGAACTCAAAAAGAAGTAAAAATATGGGACAGTGCAAAATTTTCATCAGCCATGCATCATCAGATTGTGAAATTATCAAACATCTAGTTGATTTTTTATCTGGGTTATATGTAATCAGTAGGAATGAAATAACTTTTACCTCATTGCCAGAATCGGGAATTGAAAATTTCAGTAATTTCAATGATGAACTGAGAAAAGATATACAAGAATGCAAACTCGCCATCGTTTATTTAACTCAAAATTACCTGAAGAGCAATTACTGTCTATTCGAACTCGGCGCAATCTGGTCACAAAACAAAAACTGTTTCTTAATCAACCGAGATAATATCACGAAAGACAAAATCCCAGACATTTTGCTAGCTCACACATATGATAAACTCGATAATAGAGGTCTTGATAAACTCTGCGACACGTTAGAGAAATTACCTATTGAAACCAAATATAACGGACACACCGAATACAACTCGTACAAACAAAGGGTTCTTGAACAAATCTCTCTGGCAGAGCAAAAGCGGTTAAGCGAAAAACAACCTAAAAGCGTCCCGGTAAAGATTGCTGAATGCTCATGGGAAAAAGTACAAGGAAACACTGAAGCTATTGAGAAATCTGCTGGATATACAAAAATTGGAGACATCTATCGAACTACAGGCTCCTACCCAAAACATTACATCATGCGTACCAGTGCAAGAGTATTTAATTGGGAAGGCGAGAACCACTTTGACAAAACCGCAAAACCACACTATTGCCTATTGGTACAAAGAGAGAAAGACGAAATCTGCCAAAAAATCATATTAATCGATGAAACTCAAGAAGGCCAAGAGGATTTATCATCATTATACAACATGGCCCAAGTATCATCTGAGCAACGATTAAAACTAAGCGACCTTCTTATGCACCCCGTAGGAATTGATCATGAGACAATGATTAACCTACTTAAAGAAAAAGGCTATAAAGTAACAAAACCATCCGAACCTTTAGAACGGTCAAAATATGTAGAAGACTTTCTTTCATAATACATAATCTCACTCCAACCAACTAACCAGACATGGAAACAATAATTGACAACTTTCCTTGGATATGGGAGAATTTAGGTATGCAAGGCATCATCGTGGCAGTCATCACCCTCATAGCATACTTCATACTCAAAGGCATCAAAGAAGGCCTAGAGAAACAACTCCAAGCCGCATCAGAAAGCATAGGCAATGAACTAACCAAGTGCCGAGACAACACAAACAACGTAGAGCAAATTATAATCAACGTCTTTAGAGCAGACATCGATTTACGTTCCGGCTGCTGCAATACGAGCCCTCAACGGCTTCTCACAGTAGCAGAATTATTCAAAAGGATGAAGACAACCAAACACTACATCATCTTCTACTGGACAAAACAAGGCTACATAAACGCCTTAGCAAACAAATATCCAGGCATTGAAAACCTCCTAAAAGAAGAAATCATCCAAGAGCTACAAAAACAAGACAAATACCTAAACGGAGATTCAGAATACGATGATATCGATGAGATATAACCACCACCTCCAACAACCTCCACATACACTACAAAACACCGCCACAAGTCGGCACAAGTCGGCACAATCTTGACACCCCGCAGGAAACCGCCCCTACGGGGTGATTCATCATATTGCTGCCGAGGCCACAAAACGAATCACAACAACGGCAACCGCTCAGCCGCATCACGCAACTGCTGCACCGTCGGGCGGAATATACACCGCATGCACCTCAGCGGAATCATGCCCCACCAGCTCCATCGCCAAGCCCTGACTCACCCCGTTCGCATGCAACATCGTCGCCACCGTCGCACGCAAACAATGAAAAGTCTTACTATGCCAACGGCGCCGCCTACCGCCCCCGGCCTCACTACCCGTCACCCCAATCCCATGTAAACGCACAAGCTGCGTAAACTCCTGACTCGGGTTCGAGTGTACACGTAGACGCGGAAACACCCACTCAGCATCCTCCTCGCGCTGCGCCTCCTTCTGCTCCACATTAGCCAGATCCTCAGCCACGAGCATCGCGCGCTTCTTCGCTTGCGCAGGCGTCAACCTCTCGCCCTGGTAAAAGCCACCATCAGCCGGCACCTTAGTAGAACGCTTCACCCTTCTGCCATTAGACAGCACAACCTGAGTCATCTAAAACGGAGACTTCTTATCCCTGAATACACTTACATTAAACATAAACATCTCTATATTGCTAAATTAGTGACATTCGCGCATTTTCGCGCAGCGATTCGCGCCACATTCGCGCAGCCCGCTGCGCTTATTTAGCAATATAAAGAACACAAAAACAAGAAAAATCAACTACTGCGCTAATTAGCACAAATTAAACAAACAGCCCCGGCGGGAATCGAACCCACATTTGCCCTTTAGGAGAGGGCCGTTCTATCCATTGAACTACGAGGCCACGGGAGCGGGGATATTAGACACGAAGCTGGGCTGATTTGCAAGCCTAAATTGAGTAATCAGGCAGCAAAAGCAGCTTGGAGTCGAGCTAATTGCTCCGCAGAGAGGTGTTTGTTGAGTACGGGAAGCATGCGCGCGAGGTACTCAGGGCGAGTCCAACCATGGAGAGGCTGGGGCGTAGGTTTGGCGAATTGCCAAGTGGGGATGGGCAGCACGAGGTCCATCACCGTATCTGCGGCAGCGGCCATGCGCTCCAGTACGAGGGTGGCGGTTTCCGCCATGGCAGGGTGCGTTTCTAAAGCGCCGAGCACCCAAGAGTAGCTCAGGTGATTGCCGGGAGCACAGGTGGCGGCCAGAAGGTCAGCGAATTGCTCTTCCGGCAGCTCGTACAGCGACTGCAGCAGCGGGAGCAAGCGCATATCACTCAGGCCAAGCACGGCGGACAAGGCAGCAGGATTAGCACCCGGCAACTCGCGGTACAACTTCACCAAGGTGGACAAGCCGGTGAACTTCTCCGTGGTGGAGGGCTGTGCGAGTGTGACAAGCTGAAGCGCAGCCGTGCTGCTGATGAGGGCATCTGTTTCAGCCACGGCATAAGGGATAAAGGCGCGCCACCCCTCACCCTTACGCTGGGTGATGAAGCGGGAAAGCTGCGTGAGCGCGGATTTTCGCGTGGCCGGCTGCACCTTTTGCATGAACACGGAGTAGACGCGCAGGTTATCCTGCAGGCGGTCCGGGTCATTACCGGTAACCAGCCCGCAGGCGAGCATGGCCAAGGGCCACTGGTCCGTGCCCACCTCATGGATGCGCACGGGATCCAACACCATGGCCGCGAGGCGCTCCAGCTCAGAGAGCATGGAGAAATTGTCCTGATAAAGACCCATTGTAGCTTATGGTGTTCGAGTGAATCAGATGCCGGGGATTTCCGGTGCGCCCGTGGTCGGCATATCCGCCGGGTTGGTGGAGGGGACGGTGAAGTCCATAGTCGGCACAGTGGGTGTGGTGGACGGCGCGGGCTCTTGGAAGAGCGGGTCCACCGCCGGTGTTGCGGGGGCTGGTGTGGTGGTCTCCGTGCCGGTGGTAGGCGTATTGAAGATGTCGTTATTCGGCTTCGGGGCATCTACGCCGCTCTCCACCAAGTCGAGGCGCACGGCCATATCATCATTTTGCCCATTGAGCGAGAAGAAGGAGCTTTCCGGATAGGAAGACTGAGCCTGGCTGAGGTAGTTCGCGGCGGCTTGGGTGTCACCCTTCTTCCACGAGAGGTCGCACAGGCATACATAAGCCAAGGCTGTGTAAGCATTGCGGGGCATATCCGCCACAGCTTTCCAGTACTGCAGGGCTTTATCATCATCCCCTTGCTTGGAGAAATAAACGGCGAGAGCCACATTGGCGCGGGCACGGATGATTTCATTCTGGGCGGATGTAGCCAGCTGAACCATGGTAGAGAGATCGGTATTGGCGGGGTCTGTCATCTCGCGCATGGCTTTGAGCAAGCGAGCGGTCTCAACAGAAGCGGTACCTTCATAAGCGGTGATGACAGAATCCAGCGCTTGGGGGTCATAGTTAGCGGGCTGCATGGAGGAGTCCGCCACGGTAGCACCTACAGCCTGCACCACCAGAGCGCCGGCATCTTCCGTTTGCTGCTCAGTGTAAGCATAGTAGGCGATACCTGCCGTTGCTGCGATAATGACGACGATGCCACCGGCAATCAGTTTCTTGTAGTGATTGTTGAGGAAAACCTCATGCTTAGCAGGCCCTATTTGAATCTCGCCGATGGCTTTGATTTCTTCAGGGGTGAGCGGCATTTCGTCAGGAGTGTTCTGTTTGGTGTTAGTTTCCATGATTCAGGATTTGTAGAGGTTACTGAGCATGTGGATGCGATCCACATCAAAATAGTTGTTGATACCGAGGTTTCGGTATATCTCCAGAGTGGCTTTGGAGCGATTGAGGGTATAAAAGTGAATGCCATCCACATCCGCATCCAAAAGCTCAGAGCACTGGTTACTGGCGTAATTGATGCCGATGCGCTCAATGCTCGCTTTATCACCACCGGCACGCAGCATTGCTTTGAGCAAGCGAGCCGGGAAGTTGGTGCCGGCGGACAGCTCCGCCATGCGGTTCATGCCGGAAATGGAGGTAATGGGCATGATGCCCGCAATAATGGGTACGTTGATACCCAGCAAACGGCAGCGGTCACGATAATCGAAAAAGGCATGATTATCAAAGAACAGCTGTGTGCAAATGTAGTCCGCACCTTCATCCAGCTTAGCCTTCAGATAGTCCATTTCGCGGATGCGGTTGCGGGTGTCCGGGTGCCCCTCGCAGAAACCGGCCACGCCAACGGTAAGGCGGTTTTTCAACCCTGCGGACTCTTCCCAGCGGCGGATGAAGCGTACCAGCTCAGAAGCGTGCCGGAAGGCATCCTTCGAAGGGTCATAAGAACGGTTGCGAGGGGGGTCCCCACGCAGAGCGAGTATGGCCTGAGCTCCGGCCTTGGCATAGCCCTCCAAGATATCCGCGATTTCCTGCTCGGTATGGCCGACGCAAGTGAGATGGGGCACGGTGGGGATACCGCGAGATTGCATATCATTCACCACGGAGCGTGTGAGCTCACGAGAGCTGCCACCGGCACCGTATGTTACGCTCACAAAGCTGGGGCGGAACTCTTGGAGCTTCACGACGGTATCCAGCAAAGAATCCGCGCCTTCCTTCGTTTTAGGGGGGAAGAACTCGAAAGAGAAGCTCGGTGTTCGGTCAAACAACACTGATGCGCCGGGGGTAACCATGTTTTTTAAGCGGTGAAATGATGTAGGACGGGGCTTTCCGTCGTGTAATCAGCTTTCGGGAATCTCATCCTCCGCAGCAGGTACGGAGGGCGGGTCCGGGTTCAGGAAGGGATTATCAGAACGCAGCTGCTGAGTGGAAGCGAAGGGGGAAATGATAATTTGATCACCCACGGTGGGAATCATTTTAGCAGCAGCATCTTTCTCATCAGCGGAGGCGGAAGCGGAGAAATCCTGCGTGCGGATGTTGGCAATGTACTCACCACTTTCTTCGTGAAGGTAATCTACCTCCGCCTCGCAGATGACGTAGTCGGACTCACCGCGGCGTACGGCAACAATCAAGCCCTTATCAATCACGGCATCAGCCATGGGCTTAAAGGTGAGGAATCCCTCCGCCGGGGCAACACCTGTTACCAAGCCGAGAGCGGTCTGGGCGGAATCCTGCTCAAGCTCATTGGCCATGGCTGCTTCGCTCTCACGGCGGCGGCGCTCCTCAGCATAGGCGACGGCACGGCGCTCCTCTTCGGCGAGAGATTCCTCATCCGTCTTATTTTGCTGCTCACGGAGCTTACGCAGGCGTTCGTCCTCGTCCGTAGGCGCCTCCGTAGCAGTGGCATCATCTGCAGGGGCTTGCTGAGCCATGGTGGTCAAGCCCATGTCGTACAGCTCACGAGATCTTTGCTGATTGGGAATCATGACCATCACGCAATAGAAGAGAAGCCCGATTACGAGCACCAACAAGCTGAGAATAGCTATTCGAAAACCGTTCATACGTGCGAGTATATCAGAAAAAAATGAGCTTTCAAGCACAGATTTTGTCAGAAAATGCACGGAAACTGTAAAACTGGCGGTATTTTGGCTTGCAAGAACATGTTTTGAGGGGTATATATTGAGCGTACATGCTCAATTTGCCAAATACAATCACGCTTTCCAGAATCTTGCTCGTCATTATTTTCACCATCGCGCTCACGGCGGATGGAGTAACAGTCTCAGCGAGCCGAGCCCCCATGGATGCGGTGGAATATGCCGGATTTTTCAGCGCGCTGAGCATTGGCTCTTGCGTAGCGCTTTGGGCATTTATCATCGGCGCTATCAGTGACTTTTTTGACGGTTACTTAGCACGTAAGTACAACTTGGTGACCAATTTCGGCAAGCTGATAGACCCCCTGGCGGACAAGATACTGGTATGCGCCGCGTTTGTCTACCTTTCCGCCGTCGGTATGTGCCCGTTCTGGGTTACCATTATCATTTTATTCCGTGAGTTCCTTGTGACGGGGCTGCGCCAACTGGCTGTAGAGCAAGGCAAGGTGATGGCAGCGGACCGCAGTGGCAAGTGGAAGACTGCGGTTCAGCTTACCTACTGCATTTCCTGCTTGGTGCACCTTTGCTATGCCGGCAACCTGCCGGAGCCGCTGCGCAGTCTTTCCATCGGTGAAGGAGGCTACTGGCTGCGTGAGATTTCCCTGTGGTTGAGCTTGGCGCTCACACTTTGGAGTGGCCTTAACTACTGCATCAAGAGCAGAGATTTTCTTAAAAACTGAACTTTTGTGCTCGCCATCGGCCGGGTCATCTGCTAAACTTAATAAAGGACTTAACGAATCACTGATATGATGAACATCTTTCGCACCGTCGGCATCATTACGGCATCTGTAGCAGCCATTGTATCTTGCAGCTGCCAGCAGAAGAAAACATACCCGGTTCTCTTCCTCGCGCAAGAGTCACGCGATGACCCCTCCGGGTACACCAGTGGTAAGCATTTTTATTATTTCCAGGGCAGAGCCTACACCCGCATGCCGGTGATGACGCTGAATCATTTTGCCAGTTTCCGTTCGGAGCTGGATCCCACGGATGGCTCCTATGGTATTACCCTGTATGCAAAGCCTGAGTATCGCATGCACCTCTACACGCACACCTTGGAGAAGCGTGGCCTGCTGATGCTGCCCGTGGTGAACGGCTTGGCCATGGAGCCCATGCGAATTGAGCCGGTAACGGATGGCATTCTCAAGATTTGGAACGGTCTGAACGGCTATGACCTCAAGATGATTGCCAAAACGGTGAAGCCCATCAATCCGGAGATTGAGGAAAAGCGTTATTTGGATGAGGACCCGCGTCCCCGCCCCAAACTTCCGAAAGGTGCTAAGCCTCGCCGCGACTTTACCGGTCGCCCCGTGGGTGAGATTTTCAACTGATACACCGTCGGCACATCTCCATGAGAGCCACGCTGAAAGTGCTCGGAGCGCTGTTTTTATCCGTATTGAATATTCAGGCGGCGGAAGACTTGGTATTCCGCCTGCCTACGGATAATGATGCTCTGTACAGAAATGATAATGAGGGGTATTTTGTGTACTGTGACCGCTGGTTTGAAGGCCAACACAGCCAGCCATGGCAAGCCGGCTCATTTGGTTTCACCCGCAACGCCATGCGTATTGCCAACGGCAATATCATCTGCACCAAACTGCATGAGGGTATAGACGTAAAACCCATACGCCGAGATGCGAAGGGCGAGCCCTTGGATGAGGTGCGCCCCATCGCCCCCGGCGTGGTGGCTTACGTCAGCCACGCAAAAGGCGCCAGCAACTATGGCAGATACGTTGTGGTTGCACATGAGCTACCGGAGGGTACTGTATATACCCTGTATGCCCATTTGGCTTCCATCAGCTGTGAAGTGGGGCAGCAAGTAACGAACGCGGACAAGATAGGCGTACTGGGATACACCGGTGTGGGGTTGGACCGCGTTCGCGCGCACTGCCACTTGGAAATTTGCCTCATGATTCACGCTGAATACCACAAGTTTTCCCCACCCTCGAACAAGCACGGGCTCTTCAATGGGCAAAATTTGGTAGGGTTCAATGCAGCGGATGTACTGCTGGCGTGCAAAGACGGCGCGCCGTTTTCGCTCACTGCGTACTTTCAGACGCTGACGGAGCACTACCGCGTCAGGGTTCCGCGAGGGGAATACTTGGACCTGCTCAAGCGCCACCCATTCCTGTACCGCGGCACGTGGGGTGATACATCCGCCTCGCTTGATATCGCCTTCACGGCAGAGGGCGTGCCGATAGCCATTTATCCAGCCGAGGCAGCTGTCACCGCGCCACAAGTGGTGAGCTGTCGGCCCAAGCCATTCAAGCAAAAACACTGCACAGCCAATAGGTTGGACGGCAGTAGTAAAAATGCATTCCTGACATCAGGTGGCAAAACCTTTATCAACAGATTCATTTGGGTTGCTCCGGCAGACCCGGCCCCGCAGCCCGCACCCTGACCTTTTCCCCCCATGAAGACAGCGCTTCCACTTCTTCTTTTGTCGATGACCTGCAATTGCCATGCGGCAGACTTCGCCGCAGCTGAAGCAGCCGTGCGCAATGCGAATCCGACGGAAGCGCTGCGCTTGCTGCAAGATGCAGAAGACACCCCCTTGGCGCATTACTGGAGAGGCCGCGCTCTGGTGGAACTTCGCCGCTATGCAGAGGCTTTTGCGGAGCTGCAACAAGTGCCGGCAGACAGTGACTTACGCCCGTACGCAGGACTGGCAGCAGTATATTGCGCCCGCCGTATGAGCAATGCGGAGGAAGTGCTTACACAGCTGGCAGCTGACCCTAACACGGCTATAGCAGCTGCGGCGAATGCTGCTTTGCAAGAGCTTCTGATTCGGCGCAACCGTGGCGGGGACACAGGCTGCATACTCCCCGCCCCGGAGCATGTAGCCATTATACCGGAAGGTAAGCTCTTGCTCGAGGCGGAACTGCACCGCAAAAAAGGCAACTACGAAGCGGCATTGGAACTGTGTCGCAAGGCAGAATCTGCGGAATCCATTCATGTTCAGGAATATAGCCGCCTTATCATCTCCGAGATTTACTATGCCATGGAGCAGCAGGACCCCACCTGCGGGGCGGAAGGCAAAGGTGAAGAAACCCTGCTGAAGTTTATTTCCTCATTCCCGGAATCACCCCTGCTCACGGAAGCCTTCCGCCGCTTGGAATACCACCGAGCTTTCAGTGACAGCAAATATGCCTTGCAAAAGCTTGAGGAATGGAGTACGGATATCACCGCCATTTACCGGGCGCTGCTGGCCACGGCCATGCTACAGCACATACAGCTCAGCCTCTATAATGATGTGGAGCAAGCGGAATTGCTGACCAACCGGGCCATGACCATCAACCCGGAGTTGATGCCCCTTACCGTGCAAATCAGTAATGAGCTGGTGCGCTCACTCATCTCGCAGAAAAAAGCGGAGGAGGCACAGACCGCCTTAGCTCGTGTCCCTGAGCAAGATTGGGACGCTGAAACCTTCTTCCTGAAGGCTCGCACCTTACCCGTTACGGATCCGCAGGCGGTGCAATATTACTTGCGCAGTGCAGAATTAGCAGCGCCGCAACTGCGAGAAGTTGCCCTGAGCAATGCCGTTTTCTGCGCCTATAGTACAGGTGACCACGCCACCTGTGAGCGCTTGCTACACAGTAAAGACACCCCTGAGGTGAGAAGAGCCATCCTTCTGACCCACGCGTCATTGGTGTTGACCACAGACTCCGCCTTGGCAAAGCAGGAATTGGATGAGGTGTTACAGCTTTCCCCGCCGCCGGAGCAAAAAATAGAAGCCGTGCTTCTGCTCACTCAAATCGACTTGGAGCAAGGTGATTACAGCACGGCAACGTCGCGCTTGGGTAGCTTCACACACGCACAGCGCACCACATGGACCAACTCGCAGGTAATGCGCTATTATGGCCTCTACTTGCATGCGCTTGATTGTGAATACGAGCAGCAAAACTCAGGCACTACTCACAAAGAGTTCCTTTTACAGGCATTGAACCTGACCAAGCGCCATGATGTGCGCGTCGCGGTGACTCTGAAGTTGGCAAAAATTTACTCCGACGAAGGCGACCACAACAAAGCCTTGCAACTGCTGCTCGCCCTTTGTGAGCAGGCGGAGGATAAAGAAATGCGTGCCAGGTTGCTCTTGCTGGCAGGCCGCGAGGCCACACAGCAAGCCACGCTCGCCGGTATTCGTAAAGGCGCTTACTATTTCGGCCAGGCTGCGCGTTTGGACACGGTATATAAGCACAAGGCTGCCATATTGGAGGCTGCGGTTCTGGCACGTATCAACCACGTGAATGAGGCTTCACAGCACCTTTCTCGCGCGCTGAAGAAAATTGAGGCTGAGCGCAGCAGCACGCCGGGTAGCACCTATTTATCAGAGGAGTACGCCTTCGCTCTGAGTGTGCAGGCAGACATTGCTGCCATCCCCGGCACAAAAGATTCCCTGCTCAGCGCCATTGATATCAATGACAAGATATTCACCATTCCCGGGCTGACCACGTTGTGGCATATCCGCGCGCGCTTACAGCAGGGCGTTTTCTGCTCGCGCGCCGGTTTGTCTGAAAAGGCGCTCTTTAACTACACGAATATCATCACTCTACTGCCGAAAAACGAGCAACAAGCAAGCCCTGCCAACATGCACTTGCTTAGTATGGCCGGCACCGGCGCTATTGCTGCGTTGATTAAGATGGAGCGCTGGGGTGCCGCCGCAGAAATGGCGGAGCAAATCACTAATCACCCCATCAGCCGTTGCTATCCGAATAAAATCAAGCATTTCCAAGAGTGGGCAAGTCAAATCAGACTTTATCACCCCACCAGTGCTGTATCCCATTAAAAAGCAAGCCTCATCAGTCCCCCTGCTCGGCAAAGTTCTAAATGGTCTCATCTGCGAGATAAATCGGAAGTTGGAGGGGTGATGTGTAACATTGATTCACACTCGGAGCGAGGGACTTTAGTCCCTCTTGTGGGTTAGCCTCGCGCGTATTGATGGGACTAAAGTCCCATGCTTCGATATTTTTGCCCCCTTCAACTTCCGATTTATCACCGGGAAAGGATTGGGCATCATCGCAACTCACACCACACAGCGCGGTGGTCGCTTGCTGCAGCAGCCTGCTCGCCGTCCACCACACCGGAATCACAAGAACGCCCGCGGCGGCTTCTCAACACTCGGTTGACGAAGATCTGGTCAAAGGTGTGGTACGTTTGAGCAGGTTCATAGAATATCGTCCACGAATCTCCGCGCGAATCCTGCGCCTTGACACGAGTAAGCGCGGCATCTTCCGAGACACCATGCTGTAGCACTTGCAATGACGTATCGCCGGGGCCGTCATTCCAATCCCCATATACAACAATGGGCATACGAGGCTGCCCTCGCATGACGTTCTGCAAATGAATGGCAAGCGTGCGAGCCTCTTTGGTGCGGCGCGCGGTGGCAGCGGCGGGGTCATCCGCCACGCGTGATTTCAAGTGCGCGCCAATCACACGAAAATAGCGAGAATCCTGCACTTTAACAGTAACATCAAGTATGCCTCGCAGCATTTGCTGGCGTTGGGTGCCCAACAACTTGCAGTTTGCTCGTGAATTATCCTGCACAAATGGGTGCATCGACAATATGGCGAGTGCGCGGTCTTCGCCGGCCCGCGCCAGAACCTTGCTGTAGGGGTAAACCAACCCTCGCGCACTGAGTCGTTTTTGCAAATCCGCCAAGGCCATGGGGCCACCGATTTCTATCAGCCCGACAATCTCCGGCTTGACGGAGGCAATAACATCCGCCACCGCCTCGCGGGCCGGTTCTTTTTTGATGGAGAGCTTATAGCGGGAACGCTGTTTATCCTCCTTGACGAAGTAGTTTTCAGCGTTCATCATCAAAAAGCGCACAGGCCGGCAGGACTTAGCCGGTGGCATGCTCGCCAAATGGCGATTGACCACATCATCCGTCTCAGCATGTTCAGAGAGGACTGCGGAGCTCCCGGCATCTTCCGGGCCGAAGTCAGGCTGTTCGTAAGGCGCGCTATCCGCACGCCCTACAGCTGAAAAGACGGAAGAAAAATCAATATGTTTGCCACCGAGGATGGTGAGGATGCCCAGCACCAGCAGTGCCAAGAAAGCATCCACACGCATCAGCCTGCGCAACAACTTATTGCCACCTTTACCCAGCTTAAACATTCTGATTACTCTGTGAGCTATGCACCATTATGCGCATCTCAAAAGGTGTAACTCAGAAGCGGCGGCCACCTCTGTATGCCCTGGCCAGCACCATTACCGTGCGGGGCAGCAGGTATAGCGACAAGTTCTGATATTTATCCGTGAAATGATTGACGCTGTGGTCCTGACGGCCGAACCCACCGAACTTCACATCGTCGGAATCGAGCGCTACTCGCCATTCCCCGTGTGCGGGTGCGGGCAGCTTGTAGTCCGGGATGGCATTCGTGCCGCTCCAGTTGAACACGAACACCAGGCCACCGCGCTCGAACGCCATCACCTGGTTCTTTTCATCCATGTTCAGCGGGCGAGCGGGGGCGGAGGCCAGCAAGTCAGTCTCCTGAGCCAAGCGCACCATCGCGCGGTCAAACTCATTCAGGAAGCGATAGCGCAGCAGTTCATTATCCACCAAACTCCATTGGCGGCGGCAGTATTGGTAAGAGTTGCCGTTACCTTCGCGGGGGAAGTCAATCCACTCCGGATGCCCGAACTCATTGCCCATGAAGTTCAGCCAGCCCTCACCGCCGGCGGCAAGTGTGGCCAAGCGTATCATCTTGTGCAGCGCCATGCCGCGGTCAATGATGACGCTCTCCATACTGCAGCTCATGTGGGTGTACATCTCGGCATCCATCAGGCGGAAGGCAATCGTCTTATCGCCCACCAGCGCTTGGTC
Source organism: uncultured Akkermansia sp. (assembly GCA_904501955.1). Taxonomy (GTDB): domain Bacteria; phylum Verrucomicrobiota; class Verrucomicrobiia; order Verrucomicrobiales; family Akkermansiaceae; genus Akkermansia. The sequence continues at coordinate 45,446 of CAJGCY010000003.1, forward strand.
GTGGCTCTCAGCATAGGCGATATTCGGCTCACCGTAGCGGCGGTTAATGAGGGTGTACCAAATGTCACCCACGCTCCACTCCTCATCCGTCTTTTCCTTGAGCAGCTTAATCCAGTAATCCGGCAATCCCATGGCCAAGCGATGCGTAAAGCCAAAGCCACCTTCATCCACCGGGCGGCAGAGTCCGGGCATGCCGGACATATCCTCAGCAATGGCGAATGCGCCGGGGCGCACCTGCTGCACCAAGCTGGCTGCCAGCTGCAGGTAGGTAACGGCATCAATGTTGACCTGCGTGTTAAAGTAGCAGCCCAAATCCGTAAAGGGCTCATGCCCGTGGTGGAGGTAGAGCATGCTGGTTACGCCGTCGAAACGGAAACCGTCGAAGTTGAACTCCTCCAACCACCAACGCAGGTTGCTGAGTAGGAACTCGATTACCTCATGGCGACCATAATCGAACAGGCAGCTATCCCAATCCGGGTGGCGGCTGTCGCGCTCACCGGCGTTGAAATACTGACCGCCGGAGCCGTCGAAGTTGTTCAGCCCCTCTGCCTCATTCTTCACGGCGTGAGAGTGCACCACATCCAGCAACACAGCAATTCCCAAACCGTGCGCGGTATCAATCAAATACTTGAGGTCCTCCGGCGTGCCGAAACGGTTGCAGGGAGCAAAGAAAGAAGACACATGGTACCCGAAAGAACCATAATAGGGGTGCTCCTGCACTGCCATGAGCTGAATGACATTGTAGCCCAAGCTCTTCACTCGCGGCAGCACATTGTCAGCAAACTCGCGGTAGGTGTGAATGCGCTCCTCCTCACCGGCCATGCCGACGTGGGTTTCATAGATGAAAGGAGTTTTGACATTCGCGGGATTCCAGCGCGTATTCTTCCAGCGGTAAGGCTCAGCGGGTTCCCAAATGATACCGCTGTAGTCGAAGGTGTTCGGGTCTTGCTCCGTGAAGCGAATCCACGCGGGCAGACGGTCTTTGTGCACATTATCCGCACCGACCACATGCACCTTCACGTGCTGCCCATGAGCCAAGGCATCCGCAGGCAAGCGCA
>CAJGCY010000004.1 GCA_904501955.1 uncultured Akkermansia sp.
AGGGTTATGCCACCCGCATACCGTTTCGGCAAGCCTCAACGGTTCGCGGGTTCGGATTTGTTTTTTTACCCATTTCCTAGGGCTTACGCCCTAGGCTAAGTTAGGTCACCCGCTGACGCGGGTTCAGAATTCCGCTCGCTTACGCTCGCAAAAATTCCCCCATCATCCCCCCCCCCTTCACCTTCCGATTTATCGGGCTGATTGAAAACGACTGAGTACACAAACCAAACGCCACAAAAAAGCAGCCCGGCTACGTAGGGGCTGCTTTTTGCGAAAGGAACGGGGAGGAAAGGCCTCAGTGTTTCTTCCAACCCGGCTTGTGGCGGGCGGTCAACTCCTCAATCACCTGCTCGATGCGCAGCCCCTTGGAGCTGAGCAAGACGATGAGGTGGTACAGCATGTCAGAAGCCTCGTAAAGCAAGCGCTCATCCGTGCCGTTGCAAGCCTCAATGCATGCCTCCAGCGCCTCTTCGCCCACCTTTTGAGCCATGCGGTTCACGCCATCACGGAAGAGGGAGGTCGTGTAAGAGCCCTCGGGCATCTCCTCACGGCGTTTGTTAATGAAATCCTGCAACTCGGTCAAGAACGCCGTCGGGGAGGGCTCATTCACCTCCCCCCAACAGGTATCTGTGCCGGTATGGCATACGGGGCCGTGGGGAGTAGCGGCAATGAGGAGGGTATCGCGGTCGCAATCAAGCTTGATGCTCACCACATCCAAGAAATTGCCACTCGTTTCACCCTTGGTCCACAAGCATTGGCGGGAGCGGCTGTAGAAGCACACGCGCCCCGTGGCAAGCGTGCGTTCATACGCCTCAGCATTCATGTAACCGAGCATCAACACCTTACCGGTGGCGGCATCCTGAATGATGGCAGGCACCAAGCCCCCGCATTTTTCAAAATCGATATTCATAGTCATGGAAAAATCACAGAATCATCTTCTCAATCGGCAGCACGAGGATACCCTGAGCACCGGCTTCTTTCAAGCGGCCGATGATGTCCCAGAAGCACTCCTCATCCAGCACGGTGTGGATACTGCACCAGCCCTCCTGAGCAAGCGGCATGATGGTGGGGCTCTTCACACCGGGAAGCACAGCCACAATCTGCTCCACACACTCCTTGGGAGCATTCATCAGCACGTAGCGCTTATCCGCAGCCGTCATCACGGCTTCCATACGGAAGAGCAACTTCTCCAGAATCTCGCGTTTCTCGGCGGACAGGTTCTTGTTGGCAATGAGCACGGCCTCACTCTCCAGCACGGTCTCCACCTCCTTCAGATTATTGCTGACCAAGGTAGCGCCGCTGCTCACGATGTCGAAAATAGCATCCGCCAGGCCGATGCCGGTGGAAATCTCCACCGAGCCGGTAATCACGTGAATATGCGCCTGCACCCCCTGCTCTTTGAGCCAACGGCGCAAAATACCGGGGTATGAGGTAGCGATGCGGCGACCCTCAAGCCACTGCGGGCCGTGGTACTCAAACTCCTTGGGAATGGCAATGCTCAAGCGGCAACCGCCGAAGCCCAAATGCTTCACAATGTCGGCATCGCCCTCGCGCTCCAAGTACTCATTGAGACCCACCACGCCGATATCCGCCACGCCATCCGTTACGGTCTCCGGAATATCATCATCACGCAGGTAAAGGACCTCCATCGGGAACTTGCGCGCGGATACCAACAAGGTGCGCTTGGAGGAGCTCACCTTGATACCGGCCTCCGCCAACAATCCCATCGTGTCCTCATTCAAACGGCCTTTCGACTGTACTGCAATTCTCAATTTCATAGCATCTGAACGTGTTCGGTTGTCCGCCCGCAATCGGGGCGCGGCAATTATAGCCTGACTTTCCGATTTTGTCGCGCAGAAAGTGCGTCAACTGGCTTATTTTTCAGCACTTTCCTTATTATCCTCCTTAAAAAAGGCCTCTGCCATCACCTTCGCGCGGGGGAAGGCCATGTAAAACAAACGCTCCGGCGTGCGGATGTGCTCCGTCCACACATTCCCCTGCACGCCCAGCACATTGGCTCCCGTTGGCATACGGAAAGAGCGCACGGTATCCACAGTGATGACGTGGTCGCCGGGGGCAGCCTCCTCCTCGCTCTGCGGATAATCGAAATAAAAATGAGAGTTGGGGCACAAAATCACGGGCATGCCCAAAGCCAACACCTCCGCCTGGCGTTCAGCGCGCCACAGCATCACCCACTGCCCGCGCACACCGTTGCAAGCGGCCTCATCCCAGGTGATAGCGGGGTAGCCCTTAGCCTGCACGTAATCCACCATCTCCTGCATGAATACACGCTGCTGCTCAAAGCTGAGCAAGTGAGGCTCCACCTCATCACCACCCAAGTGAATGGGGGTACCGGGAGGGAACAGCGCCATGACTTCATCCAGCACCTCCTTGGCAAAGCGGCGCACGTGTTCCTTCTCCACATCCCACACATCGCGGCCGAGCTTGCAGGCGGGAGGCGGCTCGAGGGCGAGCTCCGGGTAGGCCACCAAGCTGGCGTAGGCATGCCCCGGCATATCAATCTCCGGCACCAGCATTATACCGCGCTTTGCCCCGTATGCTATCAGCTCGCGCATAGTCTCCTGCGTGTAATAACCACCGTAACATTCCGCAAAGTGGTTACCGATTTCGTGGTCCTTCCAATTCCACGCTCCCGCAGGCAAGAGCTTACGCCATGCCCCCACTGCTGTCAAGCGCGGGTAACGCTTAATCTCCAAGCGCCAGCCGGGGCCATCGGTCAGGTGCAGGTGCAAGCGGTTGAATCCTTTGGCAGCCATGCGGTCCATCAGCTGCTTGAGCACCGCAGGCTCAAAAAAATGGCGCGATACATCCACATGCAACCCTCGCCACTCCGGCGCAGGCACTTGCACCTTATCCTCCTGAGCAAAAGCCACGGAGCCCACCGATACCGGCAACACACATAAGCCCAGCACCAAAGATACCCACCCCACAACAATACTGTGCAGGCTCGTTTTTTTACCATACTTCGAGTCGCGCATCATACGCTGTCACTCTACCATATAGCACGCCCCATATCAAGCTCAGAGTTCCATACAGACACAAGACGTAACCACGCGCCCACCACCTCCATCAGCCCACCCTGCTCAAGAGGAAAACCGGCGGAGAGAAACGGCAATCGGCGTTCACCGCGAAAAACGCAGCGAACGCCGATTCATCAATTCATAGCCGCCACGGCGGCACAGCATCAGGGAGCGGGCGGGGTAATGCCGGCACCCTGCAGCTGCTCGGGGGTGAGCTGAATGGGCGCATACATGGGGGCAGCGCCGGGCTTGATGTCCACAAGCTTCATCTTGAAGATGAGCGTGGAGTTCGGGCCGATGATACCGGGGCCACGGTCACCGTAGGCCAGCTCAGCGGGGATGTATACCTCCCACTCAGAGCCGATGGGCATGAGCTTGAGAGCCTCCGTAAAGCCGGGAATCACCTGAGTGAGGGGGAATTCCACCGGCTCGGTAGAGGCATCAAACACCGTGCCGTCCACCTTGCGGCCTTCGTAAATCACGGAAGCAACGGCGGAGGCGCCATCCTTCGCAGCATCATACGTACGGCCCGTACCGGCGGTAAGCACCTTGTACTGCAGACCGGAAGCGGTAGTTACCACACCTTCTTTCTTGGCATTCTCCTCCAAGAAAGCCTTGCCCTGCTGAGCATTGGCGGCAGCCTTCTCTTGGGTACGCTTCTCCATCTGCATCACGAAAGCCTGCATAATGGCGCGCACGTCTTTCTTGGCCATCTCCGGGTCGACGCGATTTGCCATACCGTCCTCAATACCCTTCATGAGCATGGTGGCATCCAAGTCAGAGATGGTCAGCTCACTGAGGTCGGAGGCCAAGCTGGAGCCGAGTTGCTGCCCGATGAGGTAGGAGAAGCCCTCACGAACTTCCGCCTCAGAAGGCGTAGCGGGAGCAGCCACCGGAGCGATAGGTGTTGCTTCTGCGGGATTCTGGGCATAGCTGTACAGCGAGAAAGCGCCTACAGCAACGCCGAGACCGACGATTGCATATGTCATTTTGTTCATAAAAATCAGTTTACTTTGAAGGTGCACCCCTTGTTGCGGATGACGGCATTGAGCGCAGACTCATAGATATCATCCAACTTTTTGACGTCATCAATCAAGTACTCCACATTATGGCTATAGGTACCATCCGGGAACGACTTGGCCGGCTTGGTGGTCAGGCCACCGGTTTTGCTGTCGATGAGTTTGCGGGTATTCTTGGTGCGCTCATTCATTTTGGCAGCAGCCGGGTTACTGTTCATGCAGTAAAAGCGGATGCTGTTATTACCACGGGTATCAATCGTCACCTCTTTTACCACCACACCATCCACCGTGTAGGTGTGCTTGTTGATGGAGACGATCGTATCCAAACGGATGGCCGTTACGGCCTGCTTCGGGCAGCCTACGATGCACACCCAAAATTTGTAATTGACGTTTTGCTCACCATCCTGCACATTATCATAGTTAATGCGCTCTTGAGCTCCGGCAGGTTGCGACAACAGTGCGCCGAACCCGATGAGTGTCGCCAGTAGTGTCCGTGTAAGTTTCATCACGTCTCCTATTTATTGCAAAAACATTCGTTTGTCAAGCCAATAACGCGTCAAGTTGCGCCATATTACCGAGTTAGGGCAAGCGCCAGGATTGGCGCAAGCGAGCGTATTCCGCCTTGGGGAGGAGTACATACACGGGGTGGCGAGAGGGATTGAGGCGGGCAATGATGGCACGCAGATTCGTCTCATCCATAGCGGTGCAGCCTGCTGTGGGAGAAGCGCCGTTTTTACGCCAAATGTGGAAGAAGATGGAAGAGCCTGCGCCTACAACAGGCCCCCCGCGACGCTCGGCCGTATTGTGGCAAATGAGCAGCTTGATGCTGTGGGCGTAGTCCGTCTGGCGCATCTGCTCACGCAGCTCCCACTCGGTGCGGGCGGGGTGATTCAGGCGCACATGGCGATTGTAGAGTTTGGGGGTTCTGACATCGCTCACCCAAAGGTCATTGGGGCCCACCTTCACATAAGGAATGGACTTGTGGTGCTTCACGTAGTTTTTATTGGTCACCCACAAGCCACCGAGAGCAAACACACCGGCAGGGGAGCGGCCATCACCCTCGCGCTTGACGGTAGCCCCACGGGGGTTGGCATGCACGCCCAGCCCCCACACCAAACCATTGCGACCGAGGCGGCCCTTGTAAGGGCCGAGCACACGCACCCACTGGCCGGCGGCATTTTTCTCCACCACGGAAAGGGTGACGGAGGAATGATTCCACCCCTCCGCAATGCCGATGATGGCTTGCGTGCAATTCTGCGGAAGAGCAGCGTAAGCCGGCATTACCAGGAATGCCAGCATAATAAACAAATAACAGCAAAGTTTTCGGAACATGCCTCATTGTATAACACACTCAGGCGCGCAGGGCAAGCTGCAGACACGTCATGATTGAAGCACAAGTGCAGATTCCCGCCGCATGATTGCCCCATGACGGGCATTTTTCTCAGAATCCGCGCGGAAAAAGGAATCATTACACTTGCCATGAGCGCGTGAGAGTGCTACTATAGAGACATGATAAGAAGACTCCGCAAAGGGTTTTTGCTTGCAGCCATGGCAGCCACCGTGCTGAATGGCTGCGGAGGGAAAGACAAAGGAAGCGCCACCCCCACAGCAGCGGCGCAATATGAAGAGATAGTGGCAGCCATTGACGAGGTGAAGCATGAGGAGTGGATGCAAGAGGACGGTTTCGCGCAAGAAATTGCCGCCCTCATCGGCTATTTTGACCGCACGGCGGATGCAAGCTACGCCACACCACGCCATGGGTGGACGATGCTGCACTTGGCATGCCTCTTCAAAAAAGCGGAGCTGGCACGCTGCCTGCTGATAGACGGGGCAGACCCGAACGCGCGCACTCGCAACAGCATGGGCGAACCGGAAAACACCCCCCTGCACTTTGCCGTAGCCACCACGTTGACCTCGGAAGTCCCTGCGGAAGAATCCATCAAGCTTATCGACACCCTCATACAGGGCGGAGCAGACCCGAAGCAATGCCGATTAGGGGATAGCAGTCTCATGTCGTACACGACAAATGCGTGTGAACAAGAGGCCATCGCCAAGCATTTATTGCAGTATATGCCGCAGCTCAGCACGGAGGATTTGGCAGAAGTGGTAAAATGCGGCTGGGCAGATACGCTGGAGCAAGCACTCAACAAGCGTGGTCCCTTGCAGGAAAACGAGCATTGGCTGCTCACGGCAGCTTGTATATTCCCGGCGGAAAAGAGTGCCCGCCCCTACATACGCTGCGCAGAGTTGCTGCTGCAAAAGGGGGCGAACATCAACGCCAAGAGTGAATCCGGCTTCACCGCGCTCACCTATACGCTGGAAACTTTACCTTATTTAGAAGCGGATAATCGCAAAAGCGTGCTGGAGCTCATCGCCTTTCTGCTCCGTAACGGTGCGGATGCCAACGCCATCCACACCGGTAACTCCGACAGCTACGGTCTTACGGCTTACGACATGTTGGCAGCCATACCCGGAACACTCGAAGCGCTGGCAACGCAGGGAATAACGCTTACACCGCCACCGTTCAGCCTGCAAGGCGGAGAGCAACTGCCGACAAGCATTATCCATGCAGAGCGCCGAGGCTTGAGCAAGGAAGAAATTGCGCAGCACTTTGATACCATTGCCGCCGTTTTCTCACCGACGGAGGAAATGCAGCATAATCCTGCACTGAATACCGCCATCAGCAGTGCTGCAATCCTGCTGGCCGGGGTGGATGCGCCCCGAGCTTCCGCAGCCATCAACTCCGCAGCACTGTGGCAAATAGCACCGCACAAAAATGCAAACCACACCCACTCATGCTCCGAGCACAGCTGCACGACGGCCGCTCAACTCGTGTACGCCCTGCGCTGTGAGCCGAAACTGACGCCGGATATCGAGAAGCTGCGCACCGTCATGCAACAGGCACTCGCTGTGGAAGATGTCGAACTGGCAGCGGTGGCCGTAGAGCTGATGAGCCGCTGCGAAAATGCCGCTGCAGAGCTTGAAGAGCTGAAAAAATCTCCCCACGCGGCCATACGAGCCGGGGCGTGGGCTGCCGAGCTGCAACGCCGAGGGCTGCCGGCCGTTACGGATGGTGGTGTAAAGAAATGGCTGGACGCCCACAAGCGACAGGCAGACACCCCCGCTCTGCGTACTGCCCTGCTCGCTACTTCGCTGGAAGAAATGTGGCTGAACAACCTGACAGAGCAGCGCCGGCAGGAATTCATGGAAGCGCTGCGTACAGTCGGGGCACCGCAGGCAGCCATCGACACCTACGGGCGTTATGCGGACAACATGGATAATCCCGACGTGCTGGATGAGCTGGAAGCGCTCGGCAAAGATTGGATTTACGAACTTGAAATTGCCACGGCTCGCTACATTATTGAGCACGAAGTTGAGTTTCTTTCCACCCCGGAAGCAAAGTAATGTTGACAAACGCGAGTATTTAAGGTAGATTTAGCATAATCACATGCAGAACGCAGCATCCATCCTCCTTTTATCGCTCAGTTTCCCCACGGCAGAAGCTGAGCCGGCGCCTGTTGCCCCGCCTCCTGCGGTCATCTCGCAAGCAGAGGCAAACGAACAAGAGCTTTTGCGCTTGGCAGAAAACTTCAAGGGTGAGGAGAGCATCCCCAAAATGCAGGCGTTGCTGGCGCGAGGAACAAACCCGAATGCCACGGACAGCGAGGGAAACACCCCCTTGCTATTGCTCTGCAAAGCACTGGAAATGGATTACCGCTACCGCAACAACCCGCATTATGCGCAAGCGGTGGACAAAGCGTTTACCCTGCTGCTGAGGAACAGGGCGAGCGCCATGCATGAAAACCGCTATGGGTGCAACGCCGTGTTCTACCTGCAAAGCAAGCCGGAATTAAAAGCAAAACTCACCGCACAAAAGCTGCTTCCGAAGGAATTGGCAGTGCGCATTCCCTATGAGCCGCTGGCCTTGCGTCGCTACATGCAGCTGCGCATAGCGCAAGCCAAACACACGACTCACCGAGAGTGCCTCGATTACCTCTCCCGTTGTTACTGCGCACCGGCGTACGCCAGAGTCAAGGAGAAACTGGACGCTTATTTATCCGCAGAAAGCGGCCGCAATATCCCGGAAGGAGCCATTGCGGACTGCTTGGCATTCTTGCGCTTGGCGAATGAAAAAGAGGCGAAGGCTTACGTCAACAACCTCGTTTACTGGGAACACGGCGAGCACTTTATTGAGGAAATTCCGACCTTGGTTCTGACCGCGCTGCAAGACACGAACTGGCCTGTGCGCGCAGACAAGCTGCGCTCCGCCATCAAACAACTGCACCACTTGCTGCCCAAGGAAGGAGAGGAGATGATTTCCTGCAGCGCCGCGCGCCCCATGGGTGAGCTGTTAGAATTACTACTCCGCGTGGAGGGAGACAGCGCGCTGGGGCTCATACGCGAGTATTCTGCCAACCGCGATCCGGAATTGGCCTACCTTGCCTACAAAATTTTATTGCGACGCAAGGGATTACCTGCGCCCGAGCCGCAGGAGCTACAGGCGCGAATGCGATTTTCAGATGACACTGCCCCGGCAAATTTAACCCAACAACAGGCGGAGCTGTACACCGCAGCAAAAGTGCACCACGCCATGCGCAATGGCAACATTGAGGGGGTCTCGGCGGATGAATTCCGCCAAGCACAGCAGTATTTCCGTGCGCAGGGCTTAGAGCAACACGCAACGGCCATTGACATGCTCTTCACTAACGACGAACTGAGCCAAGACCCCTACACCATCCAAGCCTCGCATCACCGCTACCAAGAGCTGCTCTCCCCCGCGCCCGGTGCCGTCATGGCTCGCAGCATCTTGGAGCACCCGGAAATCCTCAACGGCGCATCGACTGCTTCAAAGAAATGATTTTCAAAAAAATCCGCGTTTGGTGGTTTTCACCATGGAAGCTGGCACTTACCCTGTGCGCCTTGGCCTTAGTGGCTACCGTGCCCATCCTTTTCCCCCTCAGCAGCAACGCAGAAACGCATGCAGACATCCGCAGCGTCTGTGGCTGCATCATCTTACTGAGCACCCTCAGCTCGCTACTCCACCTCATCTGCAGTTCCGTTTATTATTTTCTGAAGTTGCAGAACATGCGCGCCCTCGGTCAAATCATGACTTGGGCGGCTCTGTGGTGTGGTGCCATCCTCATCTTCACCAGGTTGGCAGAAATTGCGGACATTCCGTCCCCGTACCAAGAACAGCAGGCGGAACACATCCAACAAACGGACGAATTGCACAATGCGGAGGATTTTCCGGCAGGGCCTGCAGCGCTCAGCTGCGCCATCGACCCGTCTTCGTTCTCCGCGACCCAGCTCATCCACGTACCGCATATTGCTCAGTTAGAGCAAGAACACCCCGAGCTGCTGGAGCAATACCTCAGCACCTCGGGGCGCTGGGCGTTCGCCACGAACGATGACACCTTTTACACAAAGCCGGGGCATTTGGTCTTGGTGACACCGACGGACGGCGGTGTCCCGGGGTTGGTGCACGCTTCTTTCCGCACGGTGACAGCAGGCTCACCCCTGCCGGACGGATATTTGGAGCTCACCCCCGGAGCCACCTTCCCCACAACCGGAACGGCGGGTGAAAAAAACACACCGGATTTGGCCATAGATTTGGGCAGCAAACGCTACCTACTTTTGGCATGGCGCGGAGTAAACAACAGAGGAACAGCTTTCAAGGCAATAAACGCAGCGCTTGCTGCCATTGATGCAGAGCTTGCCCCCTTAGCAAAAAAGCCGGAGACTGCTACCATCTCAAAAATGATTCGCGGAGCCGTCAAAATTTCAGGTACAGCGCCCATTTTGCATCTCTCTGAATTAACGCCGCGCTTCGGTATATATCAGGCGGAGTTTTTCGCGAATCCGGGGCAAAAAGGAACATTCATCATCGTCATTCGTGACCTGAAATCCGGCCAATCCTTGCATGTGTTTTCCATGGAGGCCCTCTACTCCGAAAACAAGAACGAACTCTTCAGGCATGATATACCGGCACATATCACACACCCACATGGGTACACTCACATGGGGTATGTTCCGAAAGAATTTGCCCCAAACGCCCCCTTCTTCATCATGAAGGAGGGCGATTTTCACCAATACTTCGGTGTTTCCGTGGAGGTTCATTTCTCTGCAGCCGGCTCAGATGGAGCGGTGACAAAATGCATCATTCGCCGCTGTTTCAACGTGCATGCATACGAAGCAGCAACCACGGCACCGCAGCCATCCACGGCGATTGAGCCATCCTTGTCCCCGTCCGCAACTCCTCCCACAGTAAACGTGGAGGATGACCATGACATCTCAGATGAGGCACCCGCACAGGAGCCCGCTACAGAGTCAGAGCCCCAGCAGCAACCCGCGCAGGAGCCCACCACAGAGCCCGAGCCCCAGCAGCAACCGGCAGAGGAGCCCGCCACGGAGCCCGAGCCCCAGCAGCAACCGGCAGAGGAGCCCGCCACGGAGCCAGAACCTCAGCAGCAACCCGCGCAGGAGCCCGCCACGGAGCCAGAGCCCCAGCAGCAACCCGCGCAGGAGCCCACCACGGAGCCCGAACCCCAACAGCAACCCGCGCAGGAGCCCGCCACAGAGCCAGAGCCCCAGCAGCAACCCTCGCAGGAGCCCGCCACGGAGCCCGAGCCTCAGCAGCAACCCGCGCAGGAGCCCACCACGGAGCCCGAGCCCCAGCAGCAACCCGCGCAGGAGCCCGCCACGGAGCCAGAGCCCCAGCAGCAACCGGCAGAGGAGCCCACCACTGAGCCAGCGCCTGAGCAAGAAGCTCAAGCCATCTCACAATAGCCGTTTTCGTATAGGTAAAGACTAACGGAGGCGTACAAAATTGAGAATTGACAAATAGACAGAATATGGCAGAATGGTGGCTGTATGCAAAAGAGCACACTTTACACCATGATAGCGACGGCAGCTTTTGCGCTGAACGCAGCGGGCGCCGTACCGGAACACTTCCAACCGAGAGCCAAAGAACTACTGGCGGACAGCATTGAATTGGAAGAGAACGCGTACGACCTGAACGTCGTGTACTTTGTGGGCAATGATATGGAACCCACCGCAGACTACGAGCGCCGCCTGAGCGAGCTGTTGCTCTACTTGCAGCAATACTACGGTAAAGAAATGGCTCGCAACGGCTACGGCAAGCACTCCTTCGGGCTGCAGCTCAAGGAGAACGGCAACGTGAACATCATCCTTATCCGTGGCAAGCTGGCACACAAAGATTATAAGTACGGCACCGGTCACGGCCCCTGTCTGCAAGAGGTGAACGCTTGGTTCGATGCCCACCCCGGCAGCCGCCGCAGCAAGCACACCTTCATCATCATGCCCACGTGGCAGGATGAGGGGTACAACGACAAGAACCCCGGTGGCGTACCCTTCTACGGCTACGGGCGCGATTGCTTTGCGCTGGACTACACGGACTTCGACATCAAGCACCTAGGGCAGCCAACCAAGGAGGGCAAATTGCTCACCAAGTGGTACGGAGGCTTTGCCCATGAGCTGGGTCACGGCATGAACCTGCCGCACAACAACGGCACCATCAGCATGAATAAGGAGCTCGGCACCCCGCTGATGGGCAGTGGCAACTACACCTTCGGGCTGCGCCCCACGTACCTCACCCCCGCCTCATGCGCCATCCTCTCCCACACGCAGATTTTCGTGACTCCGGAAAAAGCAGAGAGCGTAGAGGCTCAATACGGACCGTACTACACACAGGAGAAGGAACCGACCATCCACAGCGCAAGCTTCAAACAAGAAGGTGACGAGCTGGTGCTCCGAATTAAAGTAGGTAGAGAAGTAGCCGGCATCAACGCCTACCTGCAAGACCCGCCTTATGCCGTGAATCAGGACTACGAGGCTGTGGCCTTCACCTGCAAACCCTTAGGTAAATACAAGGACGGCAAACAAGTCGCCTTCTTCAACATGCCCCTCAATGAGCTGGGGGGATTGAACCACCTCAAGGGCGGCGAAATGGAGCTGGGTATCCTCATCCAAACGAAGGAGGGCACGCGCTTCCGCTGGAAGATACCCTTCGACCTCAGTAAGCAGCCCGTAGGCAGCGAGATTCCGCTCGGCAAGCCAGTTCTGCATAAAGGGTACTGATACACACCGAACCTAGAGGAGCAGTCATGACGGAAGTAAGCAAAAGCATCGCCGTGGACTTCGGCGGAACGAGCATCAAAATAGCAGTCACACAAGGCACGGAGATTTTGCAGAAAGCAGCCCCCCTGCCCACAGCCGCTTATGACAGCCCCAAAGCCATTATGGAGGCCATGTGCGCCACCATAGCGGAACTATTGCACACCCACCCGCAAGCCACAGCCATCGGGCTCGGCATGCCCGGGTGGGTGGACTTTTACCGAGGGGTGCTCTACCAGCTCACCAATGTGCCCGTGTGGGACAAGCAGGAGCCCGTACGCGAGGTAATGGAGCAAGCATTGGGCTTACCCGTAGTGCTGGATAATGACGCCAACTGCATGGCCTACGCGGAGTGGCAAGCAGGTGCGGGTAAAGGACTGGAGAGCATGGTATGCCTCACCCTCGGCACGGGTATAGGCGGGGGCATCATCATTCACAACCGCATGCTGCGCGGGCGCAATGTATCCTGTGCCGAGCTGGGACAAACCAGCATACACTACGACGGTAGAATGGGTCCGTTCGGCAACCGTGGCGCGGTGGAGGAATACATCGGCAACAATGAGTTCGCGGCTGATGCCGCTGCAGCCTACACCGCTGCGGGCATCCCCCGCCAAGCTCAGGAATGCGCACCGCACCTGCTGGCACAGGCTGCCCTCCGCGGGGATGCCCTTGCGCTGCAGCAATTCCGGAATTACGCGGAGAAACTGGCATGCCTCATCATGAACCTTACCTACGCCCTCGTGCCTGAGGCAATCATCATCGGGGGAGGAGTAGCGCAAGCCGGAGACTTGCTCTTTACCCCCCTGCGCCAAGCATTGAAAAAACAACTTTTCCCGGTTCATTATGATGCCATGCGCTTGCTGCCGGCTCACTTCGGGGCGGATTCCGGGCTCATCGGCGCCGGACTGATGGCTGTAGACTATGCGCACGGCAAATTATTTTGACAGGAATTTGAACACTCTCCCACCTAACAGGGTCTAACATCTAGGAACATGGACACAAATCACCCCTCAGAACCAAGTAAAGCTGAGTCATCGCAGGCCGTGAAAACAAATATACCACCTGCGCCACTCATCACCATCCCCATTGAGCCGAAGAAAGCTCAGCTTCCGCCGGTACCAAACATCCCCCCCGTTCCCACGGTAGAGGAGAAACCCGCCGTATTTCCTGTGCGGAACAATCAGCCCGTAGAGGTGCCGATGCCGCCAATTCCACCCCAAAAAACGGCAGTACCCTGCCCGCTCCCGGCCATACCGCCGGCCATTAAGATAAAGTCGCCCCAATGGTGGCGCTTGGGCTGGATTCCGGCGCTGGCTCTCATCATGGCAGCCGCCATCGGTGATTTACTGTCATTCACAAACAACGGCATCGGTATGGCCGCCGGGATAGCCTGTGTCCTCCTGACGCAGGCCTTTAACCTGCTGCGCAAAGACCTCACCACCGGTGAGATCTGTTTCGTCAGTGGCTTAGGGCTCATCGGCGGTGTTGCTTGTGTTGCCTCCGGCTCCGGCTGGGCTGTGGTAAGTTGCATACTGTTGCCTTTGTTCATCATCATGTTGCCGAGCTCAGAGGCAGAAGCCCCGGAACCCAACGTGCGTTACCGCAACTGGTGGTCATACTGGACCACGCGCCATACGGCGAAAAAAAGCAAGGACAGCAATAAAAAGGTGGAAAAAACGCGTTTTGGCACCTATATTCTCTGCGCCTTGGTGTGCTTGGCCATCTTCGTTGTTTTCATCCGCATCTTTGCTGCCGGCAACCCGGTGGTAGACTTAGTGTGGACGAGCATTGTGAACGCTTGGAAACAAGCCATGGAGTACCTCAACCTCTGCTGGGAGCACCTCACCCACGCCATTTTCTGGGTTTTGGGTATCCTAGCATTCGGCGTTTACACCATCCGACGCCCCTCTCTTTCCGCAACAGCACCGGCAGCAAAGCCCCTGCGCGTCACTCCGGAATACAGTTTCCCCTTCATCTCGTTCAGCATTTTGTTGGGGCTCAACCTCGCGTTCTTGGTCGTTACCTCCACGGATATCGCCTTCCTGTGGCTGCACAATATCCCGGAAGGGATTTCGCATACGGAATATCTGTATGAGGGCGCAGCCTCCATCACCACGGCATCGGTATTGGCCTCTATCGTGCTCTTACTCTTATTCTTACCGGGCAGCATGGCGAAGCGCTCCGGCGCAGCCCGATTCCTGGCTTACCTGTTGATATTGCAGACCTTGCTGCTTGCAGCCAGCGTATACCTGCGCCTGTACAACTTGATAGAGGCGATGGGCTTTACCCTCCGCCGTATTGCAGCAGCTGAGGTGATGGTGCTGGGCATCATCGGCATCATCATTTTGTTGCTCTACATTGCGTGCTGCAAGAATTTCCGCCGCTACGTCAAGATTTGCATGGGTACAGCCGTGCTGCTCATCGTTGCGCAAAGCATTGTGCCGCCATCACGCATGGTGGGTGAGCTCAACATGCACTATTATGAGTCTCACCCCCACTGGAAATTCACTGCAAGCGATTTCAAGTTCACGAGCAATCGCAAACACATTGAGGAGAACCTGCCGTTTGCTCTCTTCATCTACAGGATGGATCCCTCCCCGTGGTTTGCAAGCCAACTCACCACAGCGGCAGAGGAACTGATATATTGTAAGGGTAACGAGGATAGAACATGGCACAACAACAACCTCCGTTTGCAGCAAGACCTCCGAGCCGCGGAAGAAATCTTAAATGATGCCTCCATTGCTGAAGAAGCGGAGCGAGCAAACCAATATGAGGAGCAACGTGGCTCGTATTTCATTCGCTGAAGCCACCACCCATTCTCGCTGAAAAAGCGTACCGAAATGCCGCAAATGCTACATGCGTTTGCGGCATTTTCGCATCAGGGATGCAAATACGGCTATCAACCGGTAATTACGCAGATAAATCGGAATTTGGAGAAAAGATTGCGAGCCGTAGGCGAGCCTAAAATTTAAGCCCCGCAAAGCGGGGCTTCGAATTCCGCTCGCTTACGCTCGCAAAATTTCCCTACCATCTCACTCCTTCAAATTCCGATTTATCGAACACGAAACATTAGCCTCCATTCCGCGCAATGCCTCCGGCGATTAGGCGCATGAGTCTTTGCGGCGCAGGTACGCCTGCAGCGCCATCAGGAAGAATACAAAGAAGCCCAACACCTGAGCGGGCAGCAAGTAACGGAAATCCGCCGTAGGGGTTACCACCACATAACTCACGGAATACGCCGAGGCAGCACCGGTAACGATGAGTTGCACATATTGGCACGCACTCAGCGCCACACGGCGTACCAGCCAGAGGTACAGCAAGCGCAGGCAAAGAATAATCGTACCCAGCGTAACGGCTAAACGCAGCACTCGCAGGTAGGTATACTGCATATCCGTGGGTCGCAGGGTGACCCAGCGCTGAGGGTTGTGCTGCATTGCGGGATACATGGCATCCGCTAGGTTCTCTACAATGGCCGGGGTCGTGCCACTCCAGTAGAACTGAGAGAGCTGAAGAAAACGAGCCATCAGCATATTGCCCGTATTGGTCTTCCACGCGTTCAGGTAATACGGCCACACGCGTTCCCAATCCGTCTTATTGACATCCGCCCCGCCCCAATATGCCGTAATGGAGTCACGGTACTCGTGCTCATACACCGGCATGCCATTGGCGCGCAGATTTTCCCATTCCTGCTCACGGCTGTCGGTCAGCAAGGCTGCAATACGCAAGTCTGACTCCACCATGGGCGTCATGGAGGGTTTATGCTCTACCGTCAATCCGGATAAACGGATGGAGTTCGTCGCCGTCCAATAAAGCGACAGCGTAAGCACAGCGGCAAGGGCAGCCTTGGAGAAAATACGAGCGCCGGGCATGTAGCGAGCCGTCAATAAGTAGACGAAGCCCGGCAGCAACAAAGCAGCATTGCGGCGGTACTCCACCATGTGCCACAGCAGTATCACCAGCCCCACAGCGCACAGCAGGCGCACCCACTTGCCGGGCGCACGGTACAGCATGAAGCACAGAGACAGGCTGCTGCACAGGATGGTGGTGAAAAAGTAATCCAAGCTGACTCCCAAACCGATGTGTAACAACACCATGCAGCCACCGAAGGGCAGAGCCATCCACCCCAAGCGCGCATCGCGGCGCATCAACAGCGCCAGCCAGTATGCTAAGTTTGCCAGCAGCACAATGTCTGCCACCCACATCAGGATACGCTGGGGCAATATGCCATCACACTCCGCACCGCTCACCCACTCCATGGCATGGTGCAAGGCTCGCCCCTCATACATGTACAGGGCACAATGCCAGTCCGTTACCTCATGCGCACCGGATATCTGGTCTGCATAAGTAATAACGGCGTCATTGAAAAAGCCGGGCACGTGCGGATTGCCGTACTCATCCACATACAGCTCACCGGACGGCGCAAACAGCATGATGCTGCCCAGCGTCAGCAAGCAAAAGAGCGCAATCACCCACCCACGGCGGCGGGGCGAAGCTGCATCACTTGGACTCATGGTATTCCTTCTCCGTGTTCACCTCCCAAATGTTGTCTTTAGTGGTGATACCGGCAGAGATATTCTTGGCTGCCTCCATGGCGGAAAGCATGGAGTGGTCCATGTTATTGTAACGGTGCATACCGTTGCGGCCCACCAAGTAAAGGTTGCTCAGGGAATCCACCCACTCGCGAATCACAGGGAACTGCTTGAAGCTGCCGAAGTACGCGGGGTACGCCTTCTGAATGCGGAACACCTTGTGGTCCACCACATCCGCCTTGTCAATAATACCCAGTTTCACCAGCTCACCCTCAGCAAACTCACAGAAGGCATCATCACCCATGCTCCAGAGCTCATCGCCCTCATTGACAAAGTACTCCATGCCAATCCATGCCTTGGAGCGGTCGCTGACCAAGTAGGGGCTCCAGTTGTTGAAGATTTGCAGACGGCCCACCTTCACATCCGGCTCCTGCACGTAAATCCAGTTGTCCGGCACCACACCGTGTTCGCCCACAGTGGTGTTCATATTCTTACTCTTGAGCTGCAGCTTGTTAAGCAGCAAGCCCACCGTCATGAAATCGCGGTACACCAAGCCCTCGGAGACCTCCTTTACCTCTGCGGGCACGGCATCCCCCATCTTGCGGATAAGCTCCTGCACGGAGGTGGTGGAAATCACCTCATCCGCCTCATAACGGGTAGTCTCCCCGCTGGCTAAATCCTTCACCACCAAGGCAGCAATGCGACCATTCTCCACCAGCACCTGCTCCACATCCTGACGGCGCAGAATCTTCACCCCCAGCTTTTCAGACTCAGCGCCCACAGTCTCCCACAGCTGACCGGGGCCATGCTTCGGGTACCAGAACTCCTCAATCAGCGAGGTTTCACCGCCCTGTTTATCGCGTTTTTTCCAGAAAGCCAGCTTACCGAGAGCATGCCCCAGCACCTTGGCAATGGAAAGCCCCTTCACACGCTGGGCGCCCCAATCCGCGCCGATTTTGTTGCAGGGCACACCCCACACCTTGGCGGTGTAATCTCGGAAGAAAGTCTTGTACAGCTCAGAGCCGAAGCGATTGATGAAGAAATCCTCCAAGCTGTTTTCCTTACGCTTGTGCAGCATGCTGAACATATAGCTGAAGCCCATTTTCACCATACGGAACGGACCAAGGTTGCAAATGGTGTTCATGCTGAGCGATACGGGATAATCAAAGAACTTACGCAGGAAGAGAATACGGCTCAGGCGGGAGCGCACCAGCATGGCGCGGTCTTCTTTCTCAGGATTCGGGCCGTTTTCCTCCAACGGCACCTCGCGCTTCAACTCAATATCATCACAAGAGGGCGCCCCCTGCAGCGGCATCATCTCGCGCCACCAGTTCATCACCGTGTCCGACTTCGAGAAAAAGCGGTGACCACCGATATCAATGCGGTTGCCGTTGTATTCCAATGTACGGGAAATACCGCCGAGCTGCTCTTCGCGCTCAAAAACAGTTACCTCCACCCCACCCTTGCGGGCGAGTTCATACGCAGCCGTAAGACCGGCGGGGCCACCACCGATAATTAAAACTTTCTTCATAACACTTGGTTACCCGTGTGGGTTTTATTTCTTATAACATCATTGTAGTGTTTTTCCGCAAGGAGTCAAGCAAAAACATGCTCCGGCAGGCGGAAGAAACGCACGGCATTCGCCGTTGTCCACGCCGCTACCTCCTCGGGGCTGACACCGCGCAGCTCCGCTATCTTGTCCACCACGTATTTAGTACGGCCGGGTATGTTCGTAATACCACGGAACGGAGCGGGAGACAGGAAGGGCGAATCAGTCTCCACCATGAACCTATCCGTCGGGCACCAGGTCGCTACGGCTTGTATGTCCTCCGTTTTATTGAAGGTCAGTAGACCGGTAAACGAAATAAGGCCATCCAGTTCCGTGAAGATGCGCTCCGCCTGCAAGCTATCGCCGATAAAGCAGTGGAACACCGGTCGCACCTTCGGAAAATTGCGAGCAATGGCAAAGGCATCCTCAAAGCTCGCCAAGCCTTTCTTATCGCGGGTGTGCAGAGAGATATTCAAGCCAAGCTCCTCAGCCAGCTGAAAATGGCGCTCCAAGAACACACGCTGGCGGGCGCGGTAATCCTCCTCACTCCAGCCCTTCGGGGCAGGCCAATAGTAATCCAAACCGGTTTCGCCGATGGCAGCCTGAGGGTGCTTGCGGCAAAGCTCCTCCATGTACAGCAGCTGCTCATCCGTCACATTGGTCACATCGCTCGGGTGCACAGCCAAGCAGGAGGACACGAAATCCGGCATGCTGCGGGCAATCTCCAGCTGGGGCTCCCAATCATCGGCACCCGTTCCTTGAGAAATGCAATGCCCAACCCCGAGAGCCAGAGAATCAGCGCGCAGCTGTTCCAGCGACTCATACTTTCGAGAAACCAAATGACAATGAGTATCAACTATCATAGCAGAGTATCAATAAAGAATGATTTTGCGAGCGCCGAAGTTCCACAGCAACACCAGCGCCTCTGTCAGCAGCTTGGACAGCGCCACCACACAAGTTCCCTCCTGCATCGGGCTGCCCAATACCATACTGTACACGTAATTGAAAAGCTGCGTGATACCGAACTCGCTCCACAAGCCACCCAGTACATCTTTGAACAGCCACATGAACAGCAGAGTCAGCAGCAAACCCACGCCCCCGATAATAGCGAAGATGGAAAACTCCGTCTTGGGAGAATCCTCCATCTTGCGCTGAGCAAAAACAAACTTATTGCAGCACAAATATGTCACCAAAAGCCCTAAACAGAAACCAATGGCGGAAGCGACCAAATGATTTATACCCAACACCGTATTAAAGAACATCAACGCGGAAAAATCCACGATAAACGCGATACCACCCGCCAATAAATAGCGCACAAACGCCTGCAATAGGGATTTCAGTCCATTTTGTTCTGCCATAACGCGCCGCATTATAGGGGGCTTTGGATTTCTGTCAAGAAAATTCCAATAACGAAAGGGAATTACTGAACAAAACTTCACATCAAACGTCTACAGGATAACATGAGCATTTCTACAGCCCCCATACCATTGCATCAAGAACATACACACAATGCAGGTGTAAAACCTGTTTTTTTCTTGACTTCAGCGGATAATTGAGTAGTATTTAATCATTCCCTTACGCTTTTTGATACCATGGCACAGTTAAAACAATCACTCGTACACAAAAACCTCGGAGAAGTAAATGTCAAGCTGCTCCCCGATGGTAGATTATCAGTCAAGGCAACTATCTTGATGAAGCCGAACAACATCGAGAATGCCCAGACAGGTCTTGCCATTGACGGCTCGCGCTCCATGCAGGATATTTTCGGCTTCAGCGACAATATCATCGGTGGCATTTTTGCAGATGAAGTATGCCGCCCCAACTTGGTACAACCCGTAGCCCGCAAGATTGCAGCCTACTTGGCTAACTTTGACAGTGATGGAGGCACGGAGACCATTTACTTTGCCTGCGGGCGTTTCGGCAAGCAAGTCGAGCGCATCGGTGACATCTCAGAAGATGAGGCTCCCACCACCACCTTTGCAGGCCCGCAGAAGTGGGGCACGGGCACGTGCATCGTCCCGGCCATGCAGCACTTCCTCAACCTGTATGAGAACTCCCCGTGGCTCATGGCGCTCATTATCACGGACGGCTTGATTGACGACTTGGATGAAGCAAAGGCACTCAGCCAGATTATTTGCGAAGACATGCGCGACGGCAAACGAGGCTTTACCAAGTTTGTAGTGATTGGCTTGGGCAACGACTTCAATGAGACAAACTCCAAAGCACGCCAAGCCTTGGAAGAGCTGGATGATTTGGATGAAGACCCCGTGTACGGTGTGGAGGGGCAAGACCTGTGGGACCACAAGATTGCCAAGGACATGACCTCCCTGAACCAGATTTTCGCAGAGGTTGTCACGGAAAACACCATCATCGCCCGCTCTGCAGAGATTACGGATTCCTTCGGCATCCCCGTCACACCGGAAGGCGAGCTTTCCTATGCGGATGGTCTTCCGGCACTGCTGCGCTTTACCATGACACCGGGGTCCACCTCGTTCACCATCACCCTGCCCAACGGCGCTCAGCTTGAGCAGGACATCAGCAGCGCTTTCAACGATTAATTCTTCTTCATCACCTAAACCATTCTTTTCCATACCATGGCACAGTTAAAACAATCTCTCGTCAACAAGTCACTCGGCGAAGTCAACGTCTCGCAGTTGGAAGACGGCCGAGTCGGTATCAAAGCAACTATCCTGATGCGCCCCAACGGCATCGAGAACGCGCAAACTGGTCTCGCGCTGGACGGCTCATTCTCCATGCAGGACATGTACGGCCACAGCAATGATGTACTTCAGGACAGCATCTTTGCCATGGACGACCCGGTGCCTGCGGTAAACTCCGTGCAGCCCGTGGCTCGCAAAATTGCCGCCTACCTGGCCAATTTTGACAGCGATGGCGGCACCTCCACCATTTACTTCGCCTGTGGCAAACTCGGCGCAGAGCTGGAAGAAATCGGTGATTTGACGGAGGAAAGCGCCCCGACCGCCACCATCAGCGGCCCGAAGAAGTGGGGTACGGGCACACGCATCGTACCTGCCATGCAGCACTTCCTCAGCCTCTATGAGAACTCCCCGTGGCTGCTTGCCCTCATCGTGACGGACGGTCTCATTGATGACTTGGAGGAGGCCAAGGCACTCAGTCAGATTATCTGCGAAGACATGCGCGATGGCAAGCGAGGCTTTACCAAGTTTGTGGTAATCGGCTTGGGCAAAGACTTCAGCGAGGTGGGCTCCCCTGCCCGTCTTGCACTGGAGGCACTGGATGATTTGGATGAAGACCCGATATACGGCGTACCGGGGCAAGACCTTTGGGACCACAAGTTGGCCAAAGATATGACCTCATTGGACCAGATTTTCGCAGAGGTCGTATCCGCGAACACCATCATTGCCCGCTCTGCCCAGGTAACGGACAGCTTCGGCTTACCGGTACAGGTAGAGGGCGGTGGCTCCTATACGGATGGGCTTCCGGCACTGTTGCGTTTCAGCATGACGGCCGGCTCCACCTCCTTCACCATCACACTTCCCAACGGCAAGCAACTGGTGCAAGACATCTCCGGCTGCGAATTCTGATAAGTTTCCATATTCACCACACCCAACAAACACACCACTATGGCACTTCCTACACTTGCATCACTCAGCGAGGGGATTAACGTCCAGCTCGATAACCAGCTTGTACACAAATCACTCGGCGAGGTGAACGTCACGCTCAAAGACAGCATGCTTCACGTCACCGCCACCATCCTCCTGCGCCCGGGTCAAGGCAATGAAGGCTGGCAGACGGGTGTTGCCATCGACTGCTCCAGCTCCATGACTCGAGCTTTCGGCGGCGAAAACATGTACTTCACGCGTGCCCTCACGGATGCAGAAACCTCGGACCTCATCAGCAAGGGACTCATTGAAGTATTTGAGCAAGACGGCCAGAGCATGTGCCGCATGCTGCACGGCTGCCATGAGCACCTGCTCCAGCAAGGCATTCTCCGCATTTCCAAGGATGAAAATGAGGTGCAGAACGTATGCCGCACCGCCATTCCGCTGCTGGCAGAAGAGATTGATGCAGACGGTGGCACGACGGTTCTTTACTGGGCAATGGGTGCAGACGGCTCCGGCATCGAACTCATGGGCGACCTCACGGCAGAGGAAGCCAAAACCGCAGAGTACAAAGGCGTAAGCGACTGGGGCAATGGCACGAAACTCATGCCCGCCATTCGCTACTTCCTGTCCACCTTTGCGGATGCTCCCATGGGCTTCTACATCTTCATCACGGATGGTCGCATCGATGACTTCGAGGAGGTGAAGGCTTTCACCTGCCAGCTGTCCCACGACATCGCTGCCAAGAAGGTAAATCCGGTACATTTCGTACTCGTCGGCGTTGGGTCTGAGATTGATACGGATCAGATGGCACAGCTGGATGACCTGCCTGATGCCATGAACCTGCCCTACGACATATGGGATCACAAGATTGCCAAGGAGATGCGCTCCATCAATGATATTTTCGCCGAGTTGGTAGATGAAAACCGCATCATCGCCAAATCCGCCGAGATTAAGGACTTGGAGGGCAACCGCGTTCACAGCTACACGGATGGCGTACCGGCCATCATGCGTTTCTCCATGCCGATGAGCGCCAAGGGTTTCCAAATCGTGCTTCCCAATGGTGCTACCCTGCAACAACAAGTAATCGCATAACATATAATACACATGGTTTACGATCCCTACGGCGATGATATAGAAGATGGCGTTGATAAACAGCAAGAGAAAATTGACCAGCTTGAAGAAGAAGTCAAAAGCCTAGAGAGCAAGCTCAAAAACATACAAAACGAGATTCAGCGTGCTGACAGCCAGCGCGCCGAGGCTGCGGATGCTTTGAGTAAGAAGAGCGCTGAGCTTGACACTCTGAAACAAAAGTACACCGACCTTCAAGCCAGCGAAAGCAGGCTGCGCGCAGAACTGGATGCCAAACCGGAAGAAGACCCGGAGCAGCTCAAAAAGCTCAAAGAAACCATCAAGGAAACCAAGACCAAATTGATGGATTATGAGCTTGCGATGGATGACTACAAGGAAAAAGTAGTCAAGCTTGAGCACAAGCTGAAGCGTCGCGAGGAGTCGATAGCGGAGCTCAGAGAAGAAATGAGCAACTGCTCCACTTCTCAGAAAGACCAAGAGCGCATCAACGCCCTGCAGGCGGAGCTCGAAGCAGCAAAGAATGCAGACGCAGCCAAGCAGATGGAAGTTAATGAGTTGAAGTCCAAGCTGGAAGCAAGTGTAGCGGCAGGGGCTGCACAGATGCAACCGCTCCAAGCAGAAAACACGCAACTGAAGACAGAACTCAATCAGGTGAGAGCCGAGCTTGCTCAGCAACAGACGGCCACAGCGCAACTGAAGATGGAAAGCGCTCAACCGGCAGTCGAAAACGCCAAACTGAAAACTCAGCTTGCACAACTGCAAAGCGAACTCGCGCAAACGCAAGCAACCCTCAGCCAACAGCAAGCAGCCAATGCTCAGATGAAGCTGAGTTGCGCTCAGCCCTCCGCGGAAAATGCTCAGTTAAAGACAGAGAACGCTCAATTGAGGACCTATACGGATCAGCTGGGCTCTGAAAACGCTAAGCTGAAATCAGAAATTGCACAGCTGAGATTGCAGAAACAAACCGTTCAGACAGAAAGTCCCGAAAGTAAGGCACTGATTCAGCAACTGCAAATGGAGCAGACAACACTCAAGCGTCAATTGAGTGACTATCAGAACAAGCTACTTCAAGCTTCTCAAACGATTGCAAACCTGCAAGCTACCGTTAATGAGAAAGATAGGCAACTCAAAAACAGAGGAACAGAGCTCCCCCCCATTCCCGGAGGCACGGGCATCAATGTTCTGCCCCCGATTCCGGGGAATATCCCCGCCACGCCAAGCTCAAACGGCAAAGACGACCAAGCCTTGTACACCTGCGTATGTCAAAAAGACATTCGCGCATGCGTAACACTGCTGAACAACGGACAGCTCAGCATTAACGGGCTTCAGAAGGCTTTGCAAAAGGCTAAAGAGCTCGGCAACAGCATTTTAGCCATGCACATTGAGCGTAAACTCAAATAACCCTCAGTCGGCTGTTCTTGCCATACATTTTAACAAAAGCATACAAAAATATGTCAACCATCAATTACAATCTCTCCGAAAAAATCCTGGACTGGTACTGGGAGCACGGTTCCAAGCGAGAGGGGGCATACTCCCTCTCCCGTGGCATTTGGCTGGACCGCATGCTGCGAGTCATGACGGAAGCGCGCCACATCGACCTCGCGCAGACCGTCTACTCCAAGCCGACCATGGCCCTTTGGGGGCCGTCCCAGTCCGGCAAATCCACCCTTCTGGCCAAGTTCATTGACTTGGGAGCGGATGAAAACGGCAACGGAAGCGCCCTGAGCTGGGATTCCGCCTGCCCCGCCCGCTTCAGCGGTGACAACAAGGGGGGCACCGTCGCTGTGCTTAACCCCTACAACCAAGGCGCCGATGCTTCCGGTTGCGTGACCCGCTTCCAGCTGAAGGATGAAGACGAGGTTCGATTCAAACAATACCCCGTAGAAATCCAGTTTGCCACGGACCAGGAGATTCTGCTGTCCATGGCGGTCGGCTACCTCAGCGAAACGGAAGCGCTCAACAAGAAGGGCGAAAAAGTTATCTGGGATGCCGGTGATTTGATGGATTTGGCAGCAGCAGCAACCAAGGGCGTCAAGGATGCCACGCCGAACCGCGAGGCATACACCCTGCTCACGGAGCTGCTCAACGTTGTTGATGTGTTGATTGACATCGCAGAGGATCGCTACCGCAACCTGCAAAGCGAGTGGAGCGCCCGCCGCAGCGACTTGCTGAACAACGACAAGCTCATCAGCTCCACGGAGGTGGTGGAAGACTTTGCAGCCAACCTGCTTTGGGACGGCTGGAAGAACATGACGGATGTGTACAAGCAGCTGCGCAACAAGCGCCGCGAGCTTGGCAACAAGACCGTATATTGCAGCATCGAAATGGCTGCCCTCATGCTCAACATCTCCTCCGCCCAGTACTACAAGGATTCTGACTACATCCGCAACTTGGTGGATAACTGCAAGCTTGAGGATAAGGACGAGGAGACCGTCATCATCACCACAGATGGCGGTGGCAAAAAACTCTTCCACGGTGACATTGACTTCGGTTTGGCTCAGGGCTTGGTGTCTCTCATCGTGGTTCCGCTTAAGCGCAGCATCATGGAGCAAGGCCAGCCGGAAGTGTATGAGCTTCTGCAAAAGGTAGACTTGGTAGACTTCCCCGGTGTAGCCAACGAACACAAGGCAGCAGAGCTTATCAAGGATGACCAAATTGCGCTCGACTACGCCAATGAACACGGCAGACGCCCGCTCTTGGCTCTTACTCAGGTGCTGAAGCGCGGTAAGACGGCCTCTATCGTAGTCAGCAGCGCCCGTCACCTCAATATCGATGCCTTCTCCCTACTGGTGCGCATGCCTGCCGGGCAACAATACCCTGCCCAGCCCAAGCAGCTGATGAACGGTATCCGTTGCTGGTTTAAGGCCATGGGTAAGGAATGTGCTGAAAAGCTGCCCCGCGACCGTCAACTCTCCATCAACCTACTGCTCACTTTCTCCGCCAGCTTGCTGAACTTGGTGGACGCCAGCGGCACGGGTTCTGCCGGTCTCATCGGCGTATTCGACAAGCTGCGAGGCATGGGTGACTTGGCAGATCCGGGCGTGGTAACGACCTACTGCGTGAACTATCCCATGTTCCCGGATGGCAAGATTGACATTGAGACCACGGAGCGCAAGCTCGAAGTCATCGACAACATCGCCAAGGACAAGCACTTCCTCAAGCAATTTGCCGGAACGGAGGATTCACTCCGCGCCATGGCAGACATCGAGGAAGAGCAGTACGGTGGCCGTATTTACCTCTTCCGCAAGCTCAATGAGATGATGGCGACCACTCACCGTCAGTCTTTGTTGGAGAAGAAGAGCGAGGCTATTGCCACCATTTGGAAGAACTGCCTGTCAGAGGCCTTGCCCCCGCTGACGGATGACGACAGCAAGCGAGCCAAAGACATCAACAAGGTGATTGAAGCGCTCATTACCCCGGATAACGATCCGGACAAATTGCTGCAAGTAGCCTACAATGTGCAGGATTTCCAGAACATTGACGCCACCAAGCTGGAAATCTTGCCCAAGCGCGATCGAGAAATCCCGACTTATGTGGATAGTGTCATCAATCGCTGGATTGAAGATTCCAAGAACAAGCCGCTGCAAAACAACATGGGCTTCGAGAGCGAGGAACACCGCACCCGCATCCTCACCTACCTCTACGCCATCATGGACAAGCAGAAGAAGGCTGATATGGTGCGTTGGCTCGAAATCATCGACATCAAGGATAAAGAAGAGCGCAAGGAATGCCGCCGCTTGGTAGCGACCTACCTTGCCAACGAGATTTTCCCCTTGGCGAGCACTCACCGTAAGGAAAAGGACAGCATTGCCCTGCTCAACAGCATTACGGAAAAAGGTAATGGCCGAGGCAAAAACGACCCCTACTACATTTCCGTCATTAAGCCTTTCTGTGATGTGTTAGAGGTACTCAAAAACTCCCCGGACATGATGCGCCGTGGCAAGCAGCCCGGTGACGATGAACTCGTATCCATGCTCGGCTAATTCATACGTATTTTACTAACTCCAGCTTTTAATTTCATCATGTCAGATTCTGAAAACTCCGGATACGAACCGAAGAAAATGGAGATTATGGTGTTCCCGAACACCGGTCACCACTATTTCTTCTTCCCGTTTGACAACATACTTTTAGCAGAGTATGGCGGCAAGAACGGCAAAGTCGCAAAAGCTTGCCGAGCTAACCATGTTCCGTGGGATGCAGGCTACAAAAAGGGAGAAAACAAGCCCACGCCGTGGCTGCGCTACCGCATGGGCAAAAAAGGAGACCGCGTTGGTTTATGGATTGCCATTGAAACCAACATCGGCACGGTAGATCGAGGTAACATCATCGGCGACCCGAATGAGTCCATCACTGTGGAAACATTCCCCGAGAATGAGGATGACCGTTACGTCTCCCCCTACGCTTACAACAACATGAACGAGCTCGTCAATAAGCCGGGCGGTGAAGACAGCGCCTGCTTCGAGCTCTCCATTGCTCACCCGGAGAGACGAGGTGAACAGCTGCACGTTGCCACGCTCGACATCGTGTGGAAAAAGCCTGCAGCCGCCATGGATGTTGACCTTGTGGTAGACTTCGGTAACACGCGTACTGTCGTACTCGCAGTAGAAAACAAGACCGGCTTGGCAGATGATCCGAACGCTTTGGCCGTGCTGTGTCGCAAAATATACTCCTTACCGCGCGGCGTTGAATATCCGGACCTTACCGACACGAGCAAGGATGACGGCTTCGTGTCCATCGTAGACTCCTGGCTCCTCCTGCAAGACCCGGTATTCTCCGAATGGGACTACCCGGCTATCGGTGGCATGGTTGCTCCGGATGGTCAAAAGGGTAATACTCCGCCCCCCATCCCGGATAGCCCCTACCGTACAAGCCTGAGCTACGAATACAACAAAAAGACCGTTCGCGAGGCAACAACCATTTTGGGCAAAACCATCCGCGAGGCTGAGTATGAGTACTCACGAACGACGCGCAAGCCGCATATGTTCGTGGAGATTTCACCGGCACTCATGGGGCCTGAGGCCAAGGAGCTGCTGCAGAACATCAATCTGAAGGTGGGTCTTAACGTGACCATGAGCTCCCCGAAACGCTATCTTTGGGATCGCGACCCCATCAAGACAGAAGGTGGTAACCAGCCTTGGGGTCTCAACCCCAACCCGTGGTCCAACAAGCAGCGCCGTAATGCACTGCTGCAATTGCAGGGTGAAATTTGCCGCTACATGTACCCGGATGGCAACGCTGACAACAAGAAATGGGACATCGCAAAACCGCCTTTCGAGGACGATCAGTCCCACAAGCGCCCGCATTACTTCCCGGAAAGCCCCTGCTATCCCCGCTGCACGGCCATGGTGTGGTCCGCGCTTTCCATCTTGGAAAACGCCTACCGACAGATTACATCCGAATCTTGGCGTAAGAATAACCAAGAGTTCGTCTACCGTCGTTTGGCAGGCGTGCACGTCACCTTCCCCTCCGGATGGATTGCAGCGGAAAAACGCTATTACCGCCAGGCTTGGCAGCAGGCTGTGGATATCTTCACGCTGGCTCACATGCAAACGCGAGAGGAGATTCCCTCCGGTAATCCGTACGCAGATGGCAGGCCGAAGCTCTTCATGGAGTTGGATGAAGCCGTGGCCTCTCAGCTTCCGTTCATCTATTCGGAAATCAACCGTCTGCGCAACGCCAACCTCTGGATTAAGCTCTACGGGCGCAAAGATACAGATCATCAGGAGGATTACCTGAGCCATCGCGTGCGCGTCATGACGGTAGATATCGGCGGTGGTACCTCTGACTCCACCATCATCGAATACCGTAACGATGCCCCCGGTGATAAGCTGGCGCTGCGTTACAAGGTACTCTTCCGCGACTGCAGCAGCTTTGCAGGAGACAGCGCCATGCTCAACATCATTGAGCGAGTCTTACTGCCCGCCATCTTGATGAAGCGCTGTGATGATGAAGAGACCGCTATCAAGTACCGCAACGAGCTCAACAAGAGCAGCCGCTTGGCCGGTGACAAGGCTGTATGGCAGCGTATTGTCTCCACCTTCTTCATTCCTGTGGTGCAAACGTGGCTTACCGATGTGGCCAAGAGCGCTACACGCAACGAGCGAGGCGAGCTGGAGTACAAGAACCTGCCCTCCCGTACCTTGGCGGAATGCGGTGCGGACTCCACCGCCATTGCTGACTTCAACAGCTTCATGAACAAGGCCGGCATCGACACCGACCTCATCCTCAGTGATGATGTACTGGAGTACTCTGCTACCGACATCAACGACAGCATTATTGATGCTTTGCAGGACGGCATTGCCCCGCTGGGTCGCTTCATTGCAGCGTATGACATCGACATCGTCACCCTCAGCGGCAAGATATCCGAGATGCCCTGCGTGGCACAGCTTCTCAAGGAGTTGCTGCCCATCCGCGAGCAGCGTATCATCCCGATGAAGAACTTCCTTGCCGGCGCTTGGTATCCGATGAATGAAGGCTACCGAATCAATGATGCCAAGACGGTGACCGCCGTAGGTGCTGCATACTACGCCGCGCAGTACAGAGGGCTTTTCGGCGCAGGTAACATACGTGAGGCTGATATTGATACGGAGGAAGAGGAATGCGAAGATTGCTGCGAAATGACGGAAGCAGATTTCTCCACCCGCAACTACTGGGGCACACTTTCCCCCCGCGGTGGACGCAGTGGTTTCGATGAAATCATTCTGGAGCGAGAGGAAGACGACAACTCTGAAAGAGTCTTCAAGTCAGCGGATTCCACCATCGGTGAATGCAATGGCACGGTCATTCAAATCGGCACCTGCATCGGCCGCATGAAGTACAAGTCCGAGAGTTCCATCCCCGAGCAACAATACGAAATCGTATGGACAGGTCCGGAGGACAAGAAACCGCAGAATCCCTTGGTAGCTCAGTTTGTACGCAGAAACAACGGTACGGATGACGACATTCGACTCGTAGCCGTTGCCCCGACACACCGTAACGACGCCAAGCTGGGAGCCGGGTTCATTTCCGAGCACGTACAGATGAAACTGCGCACACTGCCGCGCCAGGGATTCTGGAAGGAAACCTGCTGTTTCGACCCGGATTTGAGCGAATTCGATCTTTGATACCTTAAAGAGAACTCATGGAAACGAATTCCCCTAACGAGGGCAGCGCCCTCAGCTTAGAGCAGCAGCTCAGCAGCCTGATTCGCCGCATGGTGATGGAAGGGCTCGCAGAAATGCAGGCAACCGCCGGCTCCGCCCATGCGGAGCGGCCGGTTGCGGCAGCTGCACCGGTCCCTACTGACTCCGGCGAACGAGAAGCACAGCTGAACGCCATCATCAACGCAAAAGATGCGGAAATTGCCGGTTTGAAAGAGCAACTGGAGCAAGCCAAGGCTGCTCCGGCGGTGGCTAACACGCCGAATTTACTCTGGAACGAGGTGCTGGACCTCCCGGAGCTGGCGAATTACGCCGCTGCGTGGAAAGCGAACCTGCAATCCGCGAACCCGGAGCCTGTACTTGTGTGCATGGTAACCAACCTTGCCGTATGGCAGGCCACCCATGCCTACAAACTCACCTTGGAAGACAACCAAGACACCTCATACGACAACTCAGCCTCACGGGCTCTCTATAACTTCAGCCGCTACTTCTTCAAAGCGCTGTATGCCCAAGACACAGACTACGGCGCAGCTGCGGATTTGGCAGAAGTTATGGCAAATTACCTCAATGAGAAGCTCCGCCAGGATAATGCGCCCTACCGCATTGAGCTCACGGAATTAGGTAACACCTACTCCTCCCGCAACATGGAAATCTCACCGGACGGCGAGAGCACCGGTTGCGTGGATGCACTGTGCTCATGGGCTATCACCAATGCAGCAGGCAACATCTACAAGGACAAAATCTTGGTACGACTTATCTAAGCCCCCCAACTGATACATTCTTAACAGAAATGGACATTACTGCAATACCCAACGGTGGCCTTAACGTCAGCATGAAAGGCTACAGACGCGTCCGCACGTACATCGGCGGACCGGATTTTTGGCACCCCAGCTTTCAGGATGTACTGAGAGACAGACTCAGCCCGTTCTTACCGGCGATGGAGTATGACTCCTCATCCGACTGTGTCAACGCAAAATACGTCGAAAAGAGCAAAGAGTTGCTCTGCTCCAGTGCCCCGCTGCTGGGCGGTGGCGCCATGGGGCGAAAGATTCCCCCGCATGTGGTGGAAAACTTTGCACGCGCCCTGCAACGCCTGCGCTCTGCTTTGGCAGACCCCGGAATCGACCCCAACGCGCGCAAGATGCTGGAGGCCTTCACCCTGCCCGAGCCCACGGGAGCACCGGAGCTCTACCGCTTTGTCGGCTCCGGCAAAGACACCCGCATGTTCATCATCTGGGGCATGGAACACGGCCCGGGCAGCTCCGTGAAAGCGGTGGATATTGACCCGGAGACATTCTTCCCGAAATATCTTATTGATAATGGCCCCAATTGGAAGGCCGTGGGCACAGGTGCCATCATCCTCTTGGCACTGGCAGGCACGCTCTTCTACGCATGCGGTGAAGACAAGGAGATTCCGCCGCCGGCAACCACGCCGACGGAAGAACCGAAGAAACCCGAAGAAAAGCCCGCAGATACCGCAAAAGAAGCAACCCCGGACAACATTCCGACGGAAGGAGCGGTGCCTCCCGGTACTACTTGGGATGAGCGTCGCATGGAAGTGTACTCTTTCGACCCGGTGACTTGTCGAGCAGAATTGGCAAGCACAGGAAAGCCATTTACCTTTAAGGGTGTAGAGAAGCCCAAGGTGGAAGTCATCAAGCCCGATAAGGAGTATAAGCTGAGTGTTCAGGATAAGAACACCGTTTATAAGTACCATCTCATCGTCATCGAGCGTCCGCAGGTACCGGATAATCTTGAAACCGAAGGCCCCGTGCCGCCGGCACCGACCGTCACCACTGGGGATACCACCACGGAGGGCGATGATGTAGACACGACAGCAAAACCGAAGCCGCTTCCCACAGAGGGAGCCATTCCGCCGGGTACATACGCAGATGACACAGCAGAGCAAGTGCTGGAGGTGTTTGCCTTCAATCCGGAGACCTGCTGCGCCATTATGTCCCCGGAGGGCAATCCTTTCACCTTCAAGGGTGATGGCAAGACTGATGTGAAGACCATTACCGAGGGCAAGGAATATACGGTCAAGCTCAAGTTTGACGGCAATAATTTCAACTATCGTCTGAAAGTCCTTGCCAAACCGGCTGTAGTGAAAGATGGCAAAATTGTCAGCGAAGATGAAAGCACCACAAGCTACAACATACCGCGAGATGAGAATACCCCCCTCACCCACGCGGATGGCAGCCCGGTAACAACCGTTGACAACAAGAAGATTTACAATAGGCGCAACTGCCTTGTAGATGAGGATGATAACCCCATTTACGTCTTACCCGACGGCACGCTTACGGATCACAAGGGCAACGCCGTCACGACGGATAAGCTCACCACTGACGAGAAGCGTACGTTAAAGAACAGCCGCACAGGTTCTGTTCTCCGTACGGATGACGGCAAAATCATGGTCATGCCGGCTCAGGAGGGCGAAGATGTAACAACGCGCGACGGTACGCAGGTGGTAACTAAAGACAACAAAACCATACGCCGTACCAAGCATGGATTGGAGGATGAGGATGGCAACCCCATCTACGTAAGAGGCTCCTCCTTAACTGACCATAAGGGACGCACCGTCACAACACGGGAAGAGCACACGGTTGACAAAAACGGGAAGCTCATCAATAAGCGCACCGGTAAAGTCATCAGCACGGAAAGCGGGGACATCATCGTCATGCCTAAAAATGAAGGAGATGCCGTGACGACGGCCTCCGGTGAGCAGGTTGTGACCTCGGAAGGCAAAACCATACACCGCACCAAGCATGGCTTTGTGGACTCCGACGGCAACCCGGTCATTGTCAAGGGCACCACTTTGGTAGACCACAAGGGAAATAAGGTAACGACAGAAACCGTGGAGGAGGAGGAGGCCGATGCGGATAGCGGTGGCAACCTGGTCAACAAACGTACGCGTGAACTCATCCGCACCGAAGATAACGACATTATCGTCATGCCGAGCGAAGAGGGTAAACTCTTGAAAACGGCTAAGGGTGAGCACGTCGTTACCCCTGACGGCAAAACAGTGGTTCGCACGAAACACGGTTTGATAGACTCCGACGGCAACCCGGTCATGGTAAAGGGCTCCACCTTAGTGGATCACAAGGGGCGCACGCTTACCTCCGCAAGAGCGGAAGACACGCCCGACCAAGACGAGAGCAGAACGCTTGTGAACAAGCGTACGCGCGAAATCATCCGCACCGAAGACAATGACATCATCGTCATGCCCGAAAATGAGGGTGACAGCGTCACCACCAAGGGTGGGCGTCGCGTCATCACCGATGAAGGGCACACCTTAGTACGCACGAAAGACGGCGTGGAAGACACGCAGGGTAACAAGATGCGCGTCATCGACAAGACCCTGGTGGACCATAAGGGAAATCCTGTCCGAACGGCACACAGCGCAACCGCGGAAGAGCGAGACACGCACATCCGCAAACTCGCAACGGAGAAGTTGGACATGACGGAGGATGAGGCTGAAATCTTTGTGAGGGACGTTTCTCGAGACATTCCGACCGGAGCTTCGGTGGATGAAATCACCGCCATCATCAATGATATCAGCATGACGGAAGGCACACAGCCTTACACGGTATCATACACGCACTCCGCAACGAAAGGCAAGATCATCATCCACGTTAAAGCGAGACTCGGCTTTGAGCTCAGCAACATACAAATCAACGGGCAAGCTGCTGATGAAAGCGGCGCCTGCGAGATAGACTACACACCGGGCAGCAGGCTACACGTGAAAGCCACAGCAACGAACCGTGCAGGCGAAATCTCGGAATACGGTGCTGATTTCAAGAAGATTGGCATCAAGGCAAAAAACTGAATGAAGGTAAGCTTCACAAACTGATACACAGACACCTTCACGCAGGGGTAAAACGCTGCGTGAAGGTTGAGTGTTATCGGGGCGAGTTTTTTTGAACAAAAAAACAACATACCGTGTCAAAACTCTAACCAAGATTGCAAGCAACAACACGCAGGCAACACTACTTACACCGAAAAACAAAACAATGGCAACATACACAGACCCGCACAAAGGCCTCAGCAGCGCTGAGGTTGAAGAGAGCAGGAAGCTGCACGGCAGCAACCAACTGACACCGCCCAGCCGCGACCCGTGGTGGGTGCAACTGTTGGAGAAATTTACCGACCCGCTTATCGTTATTCTGATAGTAGCGGCCGTCATATCATTCATCCCGGTTATCATTGCAGACCACAGCCCGATTGAAAGTATCGGCATCATCATGGCCGTGCTTTTGGCAACACTCGTGGGCTTCATCAATGAATACAAAGCAAACAAGGAGTTCGACATCCTCAACCAGGTGAGCGATGTAGAGCCCGTGCGTGTAGTGCGCGACGGCAAGCACTGCCAAGTCCCGAAGAATGAGCTGGTGGTGGGCGATATCGTGACCCTCGGCACCGGTGAAGAAGTACCGGCTGACGGCGTGGTGCTCGAATCCGTTGCCCTGCGCATTAACCAAGCCTCCCTCACCGGCGAATCCGAGCCCGTGCTGAAAACAAGTGAAGCGGGTGAAGAGCAACTGGCCGGGGCCTACCCCCGCAACATCGTATTGCGCAGCACCTTGGTATCTGAAGGCCACGGTGTTATCTGCATTACGAAAGTAGGTGATGCTACGGAAATCGGCAAGGTGGCAGAGGCTGCCTCCGAGGAATCCGAGGAGAAATCCCCGCTGAACCAGCAGTTGGATGGCCTTTCCAAGGGCATTAACGTACTGGGCTCCAGCATCGCGTTCTTCCTGTTCGCCTCTCTGATTACGCATGACGCCATCCGTGGCACCTTCGAGCTGAGTGGCGCCCAGTGGGGTTTCTTTGCAGGCATTATCGTCTCCATGGCCTTTGCGCTACTGCGTGTTT
The DNA here is from genome assembly GCA_904501955.1 of uncultured Akkermansia sp. GTDB lineage: Bacteria > Verrucomicrobiota > Verrucomicrobiia > Verrucomicrobiales > Akkermansiaceae > Akkermansia. The sequence continues at coordinate 34,959 of CAJGCY010000004.1, forward strand.
GGTACCCCATCTTCCAAGATTTGCTTGGCTACATGAAGGTGGAGATTCCCGCCCCGGCCTTGGTGGAGAAAGAAGGCTTCGCACCGTGGCTGTGGTGCTTAGTATTGGGTGCGGTGGTATTCGGCATTACCGTAGCAGGCATGAGCGCTGCTGAGCTCATCGTCTGGAATGATCCCTCCACTTGGATGAGCGGCGAGGCTGCGGACAGCATGCTCACCTACTTCATGATTGCCATCACCCTCATCGTGGTGGCCGTGCCGGAGGGCTTGCCCATGAGCGTAACCCTCAGCCTTGCATACAGCATGCGCAAAATGGCCAAGCAGAACAACTTGGTGCGCCAGATGGACGCCTGCGAAACCATCGGTGCCGCTACGGTTGTGTGCTCTGATAAGACCGGCACCCTTACCACGAACCGCATGACGGTGCGTGAGTGCCATTTCCCGCTGGTCAATGAGCAGAAGGCTCAGGCTCCCATTTACCCGCTGCTTGCAGAGGCCGTATCCGTCAACTCCACGGCGGACCTTGATGAAAAGGGCGAAGTGCTGGGCAATGTAACGGAAGGCGCCATGCTGATGTTCATCCGCGACGCCGGCAGCAACTACGAGGCGCTGCGCACCGGTACGCCCACCGTGGGGCAGCTTCCCTTCTCCACCATGAATAAGTTCATGGCCACCTGCGTGAAGTCCAATGCTCTTGGTGGCAAGGATGTCATCTTCGTTAAGGGTGCCCCGGAGATTGTGCTCAGCAAGTGCTCCTCCGCCTACGGCTGTGAGCTTGATGAAGCCAAGCGCCAAGAGGTGCTCAACACCATCACCACAGCCCAGCGCAAGGCCATGCGTGTGCTCGGCCTGGCTTACCGTGAGGCGCATGCTGAAACAGCGGATGACATTAAGGCTGCCTGCACCGACCTCGTATGGATGGGCTGCTTCGTCATCCAGGACCCCGTCCGCAGTGATGTACCTGCTGCCGTTGCCACCTGCTTGCAGGCCGGTGTAGGCATCAAGATTGTAACGGGCGACAACAAGGAAACCGCTTGCCAAATCGGTCGCGAAATCGGATTATTGCCCGCAGAGGGTGAAATCCCCGCCAACGCCGTGCTCACCGGCGAGGAGTTCGGCGCGCTGACGGATGAACAACTGGCAGCGCAGGTGAATGACCTGCGAGTGCTCTCCCGAGCCAAGCCGATGGATAAGCTGCGTTTGGTGAATACCCTGCAGAGCAAACACCACGTGGTAGCCGTAACGGGTGACGGCACGAACGACGCCCCTGCCCTTAACCACGCGGATGTGGGTCTTTCCATGGGTATCACCGGTACGTCCGTTGCGAAGGAGGCTTCTGACATCATCCTGCTGGATGACTCTTTCGCCAGCATTACCCGCGCCATTAAGTGGGGCCGCTCCCTGTACCGCAACATTCAGAAGTTCATCGTATTCCAGCTCACGGTAAACGTGGCGGCATGCGGTATTGCAGCACTGGGACCCTTCATCGGTGTGGATCTTCCGCTCACGGTGACGCAAATGCTGTGGGTGAACCTCATCATGGACACCTTCGCAGCCTTGGCCTTGGCAACGGAGCCGCCGAGCGATGATGTCATGGAGCAAAGCCCGCGCAATAAGCTGGCCTTCATCATCACTCCCGGCATGTGGAAGTGGATACTCGGGCTTGGCTTCACCTTCATTGCTGCGCTCATTTGGTACGTCATGCACATCACGCCTGAAAGCGGCGGTGATCCGACCAAGCATGATGTCACCATGCTCTTCACGGGCTTTGTGATGCTGCAATTCTGGAACCTGTTCAACGCCCGCGTATACGGCACCAACCACAGCTTCCTCAAGGGGCTCTTTGCCAACAAGTCCTTCCTGCTCATCATGCTCATCATCTTGGTGGGCCAGATTCTGGCAGTGGAGTTCGGTGGCGGCATCTTCCGCACGGAATCCCTGAGCGTGATGGATTGGCTCCTCCTTGCCGGTGTAACCTGCCCGGTACTCGTAGTGGGTGAAATCGTACGCTTCATCGGCCGAATGAAAGCGAAGCACTGATTCCGCTCCATACTCATTTATCCGAACCGCCATTTGCCCCCGGCAAATGGCGGTTTGTCTTGACTAATACGGCAGGGGCATGGTAACATGCGTGCTCACCCATGGATGCTGATACAAAAAAGACCATAGCAGCGGTGTCCTCCGTCATTTGGAGCGCACTGCTCACCCTCATGAAGTTCGTAGTCGGCGTACTGACGGGCTCACTCGGTATCTTGTCAGAGGCGCTGCACAGTGCGCTTGATTTGCTGGCAGCACTGGGCTCACTGTTCGCGGTGAAGATTGCAGCCCAACCGGCAGATGCAGAACACCCGTACGGGCACGGCAAGGTGGAGAACCTGATGGCGCTGGTGGAAACCCTGCTGCTGCTGGCCACCGCCGCTTGGGTGGTCATGGAGGCGGTGGAACGACTGATGAGCGACTCCCCCGAGGCGCTGCATGTGCAGACCTCCATCTGGGCATTCGTGGTCGTTATTGTCTCACTGGTGGTGGACATTAACCGCTCCGCCATGCTCAAACGCGTAGCCAAAGAAACCAAAAGCGCCGCGCTGGAGGCAGACGCCGCTCACTTTGCATCCGATATTTGGAGCAGTGCAGCCGTCTTGCTCGGTATCACCGGTGCAGCGTGTGTAGGGTTCGCGGAAGAGGGTAGCGCCCTGCACTGGGTTTTGCTGCGAGCGGACGTGCTGGCATCCTTGGGCGTAGTGCTGCTCATCCTGCACATTTGCTGGGATTTGGGTAAAAAAGCCATTAACAACCTCATGGACAGGGTAGACGGGCACGCTGCCGGTGAAATCCGTAAGCTCATGGCAGAGCGCATGCCGGCCTACCCCGTCACCCGCCTTCGCGTGCGCGAGGTCGGCATGAAAGTTTACTCGGAAATTGAGGTGGCGGTGCCGCGAGAGCTCCATGTGGATACAGCCCATGAGATAGCAGACGCCATTGAGGAGCTCATCGCCTCAGAGTTCCCGGAGGCGGAAACCATCGTACACATGCAGCCCTCCGCCCTGCCGGAAGATACGCCGGAGCTGCTCATACGCCGCATAGCGCTCACGCACCGCTTCGGCATGCACGGGTTGGTGCTGATGCAGGCGGAGCAAGGATTCATCATCTTCACAGATTTGGAGCTACCGCCGCACGCCAACCTGTCCGGTTGGAATGTGGCCATCCAAGCCTTCCGCAAAGAAGTGCAGCGCAGGCTCAAAGCGCAGGCCGTCATCGTGCACGTGGAGCCGGATGTGCGAGAACTGCCCACATACCTGCAAGCAGTGCCGCATAACTGGGAATCGCAGGTTCGCCATGCCATGATTACCATGGGCGCCCCGCTCCCCTCGGATATCAAGCTCTATACCAAGGACAACCACCGCCTGTGCATCATCAGCATACCGCAGGAAGGCGCACTGAACGTGCAGGAAAGCCATGAGCGCATCTCCTCCATTAACAAACGCCTGCGTGACATGCTGCCCAAGGTCGCAAAAATCATCGTAACATACGAATAATGGCTGAGATTTCCCCTGAGCAAGAACCGAACGCCCTGCCCTTTTTCCCGGAGGGCGTGGCGGCCGGATTCCCCTCCCCGGCCATGGGCGACCTGCAGGGTGCACTGGACCTCAACTCCCTGTGCATACGGCACCACGCCGCCACATACTACATTCGCGCGCGCGGTGACAGCATGATAGGCGCCGGCATAGAGGATGGCGACGTACTCGTTGTGGATCGTGCCATCACCGCGGCCAACGGCGACATCATTATTGCCGCGCTGGACGGAGAATTTACCGTTAAACGATTGGATCTCAAAGAGAATTCCGTGCGTTTGCTACCGGAAAACCCGGCTTACTCCCCCATCAGCATCACGGAAGACACAGTGGCGGAATTTTTCGGCGTTGTCACTTGGATAGTTAAACAGGTGAAAAAATGAGCTTGACAACGCGCGAATACGTGCTAGTCTGGAGTTGTAGCGTAACTATCATTAACAACTGACACGCACTACAACTTATGAGCACTTTAGCAGAATTAAAGAAATCCCTGTTGGCCGATGGCGTCATTGACGCCGAGGAAGTAAAGCAGCTTGACACCCTGCTGTATGCAGACGGCGTCATTGATAAAGAGGAGGCTGAGTTCATGTTTGAATTGAGCGATGCCGTCTCCGGCAAAGAGAACGCCCCTGAGTGGGAGGATCTGTTCGTGAAGGTGATTTGCACCTACCTTCTGGAGGATGAGGCAACCCCGGGTGAGATTGATGCCGATGAAGCCGAATGGCTGTACGCCAAGGTAAAGGGCGACGGTCAGGTGGACGCCTTGGAGCGCAAGCTTCTGCTCACCATCAAGGAAAAGGCCAAGAGCTTCCCGGCTAAGCTGGCAGAGCTTCTGTAATTTTCAAAACAAGCCGTACCAACGCAAAGGGGAGTCGTTTCCGACTCCCCTTTTTTGTATTCTGTGAATGAAGGATATCAATCACGGTCTGCATTACCGGCATCCACACAGGTCTGAGGCGTGCGGAAGCAGCAGCCGACTACAAAGGTAGCAATGGTGCCGATGGTTACACGCCACGGGAAGGCAATGGCAGGTACCAAATCGCAGCGGCCCAGCACCTCCAGCGCAATCACCGTTACGAAACCGGCCAGCATGGCGATGATGTTGCCCATGTCGTTACCGCGCCCACGGGTCAGCATGCCCAGCAGGAATACACCGAGCAAGGAACCGTAGGTGTAACCGAAAATGCCCAAGGCAATCGGCAAAATGCGCACGGTGGGGTCCATCACCGTCAGCCAAGCGGTGGCAGCCCCCACCAAAATGAGCAACACGGCAAAGGCAACAGTCATCCAACGCACGGCGCGCAGCTGCTCTTGTTGTGTGGCGTGGGGGCGGAACACATCCACATACCAATCTTTGGTCGCCGTGGTGGCCAAGGCGTTCAGCGCGGTGGAGAGAGAGCCCATGGCCGTGGCCAGCAGAGCGGCAACCAAAAGGCCACGCACGCCCGCCGGCAGGCAGTGGATGATGAACCACGGGAAAATCTCTATCTGCTTCTCCGGCGGGGTGATGCCGTTTTGCGCGAAATACACGAACAGCAACATGCCACAGGAGATGAAAATCAGCACGATGGGCATATCCATCAAGCCGGAAAGAATCACAGCGCGAGCGCCTTTCTTGCTGCTGGGGGCGGCCAGCATGCGCTGCACCATGTCTTGGTCCGTACCGTGTGTGGCCATGGTGATGAAGGTGGATGCCAGCACGGCAGTCCACAGGGTATACTCACTGCCGATGATGTTCTTCACATCCGCCCACAATCCCTGCCCCGTCACACCGGTGTCGAAGAATGCCCAAGGCTTCAGATTTTCAATACCGCAGGGGTTATACTCCTTGTTACCCAAATGGTAGCAAATGGAATCCCAAGCGCTGCCCCAGTCGCCACCGGCTTTGATACTGAAGAGAAGAACGGCAATGGTGGTAATGAGAGATATGGCCAAAATACTGGCCTGCAGTACATCCGTCCACACCACGGCCTTCAGACCACCCAGCGTGGTATATACGGCGGTGGCAATGGTAATGAGAGTCAACGCAGCAATGTAGATAATCACCGTTTCCCACTGGCCGGCGCTATCCTGCCCGGTCATCATCATGTAGGCTATCACCAACAAAATACCCGCAAAGAACAAGCGTGTACCGCTGGCCAGCACACGGCTGATGAGGAAGGTGACACTTGCCCAGCGACGCGTGCTCAAACCGAAACGCTTCTCCAAATACTCATAAATGGAGACCACATTGTACCGGTAATATGGTTTAAGGAATAGTTTTCCCACCACAATGCGCCCCAATATGGTGCCGATGGCCAGCTGCGCATAGGTAAAATTGCGCAAAGCAAAGCCTTCACCCGGTGCCCCGAGGAAGGTAGCCGCGCTGATTTCCGCAGCAAGAATG
>CAJGCY010000005.1 GCA_904501955.1 uncultured Akkermansia sp.
CAACGGCTCGGAGCTCCGCTTCGCTACGGTCCTCGCCATTATATGTCGGCCTACGCAGCGTCGCTTCGCTCCGTCGCTCCGGGCTCAATTTTCTTTTTTTACGCTACCCGGGGTTCCGCCCCTTGCGGGGCTCCACCGCCGGGCTATTTTATAGCGCCCCTCCGGGGCTCAAATTTAGGCTCGCTAACGCTCGCAATTACCCCTACAACTTCCAATTTATCGGGCTGGCAGATGAAGAGTCTCCTAAACAAAACCGCGTTTGGAAGTAGGCCTCCTAACGCGGTTTTGTTGAAATGAGATAGGTTGAAATCAGAAGCGGTATTGGTCACCGAAGCCGTAGTGCTCGGCGATGTAGTCCACGTCCTTATCGCCACGGCCGGAGCAGTTGGCGAGGATGGCGCCGGTGCCCATCTCGCGGGCTTTGCGCATGGCAAAGGCGATGGCGTGGGAGCTTTCGAGGGCAGGGATGATACCCTCGTAACGGGAGAGCTTGAAGAAGGCGTCCACAGCTTCCTCATCAGACACGGACTCATACTTGACGCGGCCGATGTCGCGCAGGTAGGCGTGCTCCGGACCGACGGAGGGGTAATCCAAGCCGCTGGCAATGGAGTAAACGGGGGCGGGCTCACCGTTTTCATCCTTGAGCATGATGCTGTTGAAGCCATGCATGATGCCCTCCTCACCGAAGCTCATGGAAGCAGCGTGGTCGCCGAGTTTCTCACCCTTGCCGAGGGGCTCGACGCCGTAAATGTCCACCGGGTCATCCAAGAAGGCGGGGAACATACCCATGGCATTGGAGCCACCGCCCACGCAGGCGCAAACGATGTCCGGCATGATGCCGGTCATCTCAATGAACTGCTCGCGGGCCTCATGACCGACTACCATCTGGAAGTCGCGCACCATCATGGGGAAGGGGTGCGGCCCCAGCACAGAGCCGATGCAGTAAATAGCCGTCTTGTAATCGCGCTGGTAGGCCTCGAAGGCGGAGTCCACCGCCTCCTTGAGTGTCTTGAGACCGTGCTTAACACACACCACATTGGCACCGAGCATCTTCATGCGCGTCACGTTGGGTGCTTGCTTGGCGATGTCGACCTCGCCCATGTGAATCTCGCACTCGAGGCCGAAGTATGCCGCAGCGGTAGCGAGTGCCACACCGTGCTGGCCGGCGCCGGTCTCCGCAATAATCTTCTTCTTGCCCATGAACTTTGCCAGCAGACCCTCACCCATGCAGTGATTGAGCTTGTGGGCGCCGGTGTGGTTGAGGTCCTCGCGCTTGAGGTAGATTTGAGCGCCTCCGTTGAGACGGGAGAGACGCTCACAGTGGTAAACGGGGGTGGGGCGGCCTTGGAACTGTTTGCGGATGCGGCGTAACTCACTGATGAATTGAGCGGAGTGGCAAATGCTGTTGTACGCCTCCGTGATTTCCTTGAAAGCCGGTTCCAGCTCAGCGGGAAGGAAGGCTCCGCCAAAACGACCGAAGTAGCCGTTTTTGTCGGGATGATGGCGAAGATAGGTTCTGAAATCCATAGCTAAAGAAAAAATTGCGCCACATACTATACCGCAAACGTCGCGCTGATACAAGGAGAAAGCGTGTCTGTTGCGTGTATGAAGACATAACTTTTTTGAAAATGCGCGTAATAGTGGCTTGAAAAATGCGGCGAATGCGGTATAATATGCGCCCGAATGATGAACAAATGCACAGTGACGGCTCTGGTGATGGCGGCGCTGCCTTCCGCCTTGGCGGAGGGAGTGGAGGCCGTGGAGCCGGTGGTGCAGGCGGAGGAAGCGCCGAAGCCGGTGGATGCGCGCTTGGTCGCAGCGCATAAGTTCATGTGCTTGTGCAACGATATGTGGTTTTTGCTTTCCGGCGTGGCGGATAGGGCGGATGCCGATGCCGCAGCACCGCGATTCCGCGAGTTGTTGGATGCCGCCATCGTAGAGGTGGATGCCATGTTTGAGCCGGCAGAGGATTCCGCCGACATCTATGAGTCCATGGAGGACGGGGTAGCGGAATCATTGGATGACTTGAATGCTGAGTTTCAGAGTCTTTGCACGAACCGCTGCTTCGGGTCTGAAGCGTTGATAGCAGAGTTTCGCTACGCTGCGGAGGCGGGAATGTTTTCCGAGGAATATATAGCGAGCTTGGCACCACCGCTTCCCTTGCTGACGGAAGCGGAAGCGAAGACGGAGTTGATGCGCTACAAACGCTTGGTAGAGCCGGATCGCGCCGTGCTGGATACCTTGAGAGCCGTGCAGGATTCACGAACGGCCGGGGAGGCCGCCGTGCAGCTTTCACAGCTTTCCGAGCGCTTGCGAGCCTTGGCACCGCAACAAAATGTGGCCAATCGACAGTTTGCACCGGATAGCGGGGCAACGGTGAGAGAGGTGTACGCCCCCATCGAGCCTTTGCTGTGGGAGATTCGCACGGAGATTGTGCGCATAGCCTCCCTACCGGAGTATGATGAGGAGACGTTTGACTCTTTTTCCAGTGCGCTGGAGGATGTGTACCGCAGTTTGGGGGATGCGCATGGCCTCTGGTTCAGTGATGTGTTCGATGCCTCATTCCTGATAGACTTGGATGACGCGCTGCGGGAGGCCTCAATGATTTCAAAATAAACGACAACCATAGACAAACATGCCCATTTCCGATTATCTGGTGACGATAGGTCTGGAGGTACACTGCCAAATTAAGACAAATACGAAGATGTTTTGCTCTTGCAAAGCAGGGTTCGGCTATGAGCCGAACACGAATGTGTGCCCTACCTGTTTAGGTATGCCCGGCGCGCTGCCCGTGCTGAATGAGTACGCCATTGAGCGTACCGTGTTGACCGGGTTGATGCTGGGGTGCTCCACCCCGCCTGTGTCTAAGTGGGACCGTAAAAATTACTTCTATGCGGATATGCCCAAGAATTACCAGACCAGCCAGCTGGACTTGCCGCTGTGCATCGGTGGTGAAGTACCGCTGTATTCATGGGCATTCCCGCCGGATTGCAAAGTGAAGGCGGAGGGCGCCGTGGTGCGTACCGTGAAGCTGGACCACATTCATTTGGAGGAAGACGCAGCGAAGCTGACGCACTATGGCTCATACTCCCTCGTGGACTACAACCGCGGTGGCACACCGTTGATGGAGATAGTGTCCGCCCCGGATTTGACCTCACCGGATGAGACCTATGCCTACCTGAAGAGCTTGCAGCAGATTCTCATCTGCGGCGGTATATCCGATGCGGATATGGAGAAAGGGCAAATGCGTTGTGACGTGAACGTCTCCCTGCGTCCCAAGGGGCAGAAGGAGCTCGGCGCCAAGATTGAGATGAAGAACATCAACTCCATGTCCGCCGCTCGCCGTGCACTTATTTATGAAATTGCCCGCCAAGCGGAGGAGCTTGACATGGGCATTGCTCAGGTGCAGTCCACCCGCCGTTGGGATGATGATTTGGGGGAGAGCATCGTGATGCGCACGAAAGAAAATGCGCATGACTACCGCTACCACACTTGCCCTGATTTGGTGCCCGTGCACACGGCTGCTTACGTGGAGAAGATGCAGGCAGAGCTGCCGGAGCTGCCGGATGCCCGCCAGAAGCGCCTGATGGAGCAGTACGGCCTGCCGGTGGCGGATGCCAACGCGCTGGTGGCAGATGCGCAGCTTTGCGCGTACTTTGAGACTGCGGCCGCTGCCTCCAAAGCACCGCGCAAGGTGGCAAACTGGCTCATCAACATCTTGCCCCCCGTATTGGCTGAAAAGGAGATGGAGATTGAGGATTGCCCCGTGCAGCCCGCCACGCTTGCCGGCCTGGTGGATGTGGTAGAGGAGGGCATTTGCTCCACGAACCAAGCCAAGGATGTGCTGGCTGTATTGTGGGAGAAGCCTGAGATGGACGCCGCTGCAGCTGCTGCTTCACTCGGCTTCAAAAAGGCGGACAGCGGTGCGTTGGAAGCTGCCGTGGAGGCAGTGCTGGCTGAGAACCCGGATATGGTAGCCATCGTTAAGGGCGGGAACATGAAGCTCATTAACGCGCTGACCGGCAAGGTGATGAAAGCCAGTAATCCGAAGCCTAACCCGAAGCTGGTAACAGAGATAATTCTAGCCAAACTGGGGCTGTAAGAGCTGCCCATGTTCTTATTATTTGACTGCAATAATTTCTTTGCGAGCTGTGAGCAAGTGTTCCGCCCGGATTGGCGGCGCAGGCCTCTCGTAGTGTTGTCGAATAATGACGGCTGCGTCATCTCGCGCAGCGCTGAGGCTAAAGCCATGGGAATTGCCATGGGGGAGCCGTATTTCAAGTGCAAGGAGCGCTTGGCTGCGGCCTCCGCCGTGGTGTGCAGTGCTAATTTTGCCCTGTACAGCGACTTGTCGGACCGCGTGATGCGTGTGCTGGAGGAGTTTTTGCCTGACATGCAGCAGTACAGCATAGATGAGGCTTTTTCAGAGGTCGCGGAAGGTGAGTGGGAGCCTTTTTGCCGAGCCTTGCGCAAAAAAATCCGTCGCTGGACGGGTATTACCGTCAGTGTGGGCATAGCCCCGACGCGCACGCTGTGCAAACTGGCGAATGAAACGGCAAAACACCACCCGGAGATGCTGGGCGTGTGTGATGCGAGTTCCCCGGCCATGCGTGAGGAGCTGCTGCGCAGCACCCCGGTGGATGATGTGTGGGGCGTGGGCCGTAAATTGGGGCCGCGCATGCATGCCGCCGGCATTCATACGGCGGCGGGCTTGTCTACAGCAAGTCTGACACGCCTGCGCAAGCTGTTCGGCGTGCATGGAGAGCGCCTCAGCTTAGAGTTGCAGGGTATACCGTGTGTGGATGCCGAGCCCGTCGGAACTCGCACGCAGGTGATGGTGTCGCGTTCGCTGCGCGAGGGGGTGACCGAGTTCGCCGTGTTGCGCGAAACCCTCTGCCGCTTCGTGGAAAAAGCAGGCCGCATTTTGCGGGCAGAGGGCTTAATGGCAGCCTCTCTGTTCGTGGTATTGCGTACCTCCCACTTCAAGGATACTACGCAAATGTATGCAGCCCACCAAGGCGCGCGCCTGCCGACATACAGTGATGACACGCGGGTATTCACCCGTTACGCAACGGCACTGCTGGAGCCCCTGTACCGCCCCGGTTTTGAGTACAAAAAAATCGGTGTCTTGCTGGCGGATTTGAGTGATGCTGCGGCGGTGCACCCTACGTTCGAACACCCGAACATCGGCCCGGATAAGTTGATGAAAGTGATTGATACACTGCAAAAAAGCGGGCATAACATCCACTTTGCGAACCAAGGGGAACAAACTCCGTGGCACAAGGAGTTCTTATCCCCTTGTTACACCACCAGTTGGGCGGATTTGCCGGAAGCTCACTGAGCACGCCGGCGCTCTGCGCGTGTGCTGAGGCGCTCCACGATGACCGGAGAGGCGCACAGCAGCGCCAGCAGGGCGCAGAGAATAACCGCCCAATCACCCATCAGCGCATAGACGGTGAATCCGCCGTTGCGATCCACCGGCAGCACGGCGTAGCTATACCCCGCGAGGTGCGGGGTGCCGTCCTCGTTGAGCAGGGCATCAATGACGGCTCCGTTGGGGGCAATGGCGCAGGTTACACCTTTATTCGCCGCGCGAACCATGCATCGGCGCAACTCAATACAACGGAACGCTGCATTGCGTGCCTGCTGTGCACCGCAGGCGGAGTCACGGAACCAAGCGTCATTGCTGACGTTGACGATAACCTGCGGCCCTTGGCGCACGAACTTGGTGAGCTTGTCGCCCACGGTATCCTCATAGCACACGGCGGGGATGACCCCCACTGTTTCATCCGTACCCGGTACGGGCATGGGAATCGGCTCGCTGCCGGTGCCACGGTGTATGCCGTCGCTCACTTGCGTGCCGGTAATTTCCGTGTAGATGCTCCTGAGCCACTCACAGGAATCCGCGTAAGGGATGTATTCACCGAACGGCATGAGGTGCTGCTTGGATGCCGTGCGAATGCTCTCGAACCCGCCCGGAATGAAGGCCATGCTGTTGAGCATGCCACGGCCTGCATCACGGGAAACGGAGCTCCCACTGAAGCGGCGTTCATCCACACCGGTAATCAGCACGAATGGACTGTAGGTTTGCCGGCGCAGTGCGGGCAGACTTTCGTTGAACAGTTTATCCGTATCCTCAGAGTTCAGGTAGCCGTTGATGTTGAAGTGAGAGTCGTCCTCTATGTTGCGCCACAAATCCACCCCCAGAGCGCTCTCCGGCCATATGACCCATGCCGGCTTGGCCAGGGTGAAGGCGAGGCCGTGTTTGTTGTCTAACGCTTGTTGCATTTGCTCACGGAGCACCTGCTCGAAGGCGGATTGCGTGGCGCTCAGGTAGCGCTCATTCTGCACATTGGTGAGCATCGTGGGGCGTTTGCGGCGTATGCTCATGCGCTCCACTTGGTCTTGGTTGATTTGCACGGCAAGCACCGGAAGTTGCAGGGTGCTTTCGCGCTGCATCATGGCTGCCGGGGCATAGGCCTTTGCTAAGAACATGCCCCCGACAAACATCATGAACAATAAGACCATGCTGCCGTAAAAATCCCAAGTGCGGCAGAAGCCGGATGCCCCCCTGAAGTACAGGTATGCGCGGCGTCCTGCCCCCCAGAGAATAATGTTAATGAACGCCGGTACAAATGATAACGCTGCCGTGCCGACAAACTCCGCCCACTGTACCAGAGAGAGCCCGTGGTACATGCCCATGCCGAGGCTGTTCCAACTGAAGCCGAGCGTGCCGTGGGCTCGCACCCACTCCAAGCACACCCACAAGGCCGCACCACCTACGGCCACGCGCAAGGTGCTGAACAAATCCGCCGTAGCCCAACTCTTCCACGCACTTTTTTTGCCGTAGCGCGCAATATCCTTTTGCTCAGGGCTTCGTGATAATTGCGGCCGCAGCCAAGTAGCCATGATACCCGCCCAGATGCCCGGTAAGCACGAGTAGAGCGCCATCAGGGGAACAAAGGCAATATTCGTGAACACGGCACACGGAATGTCAAATACGTATCCTACCTCGTGAATCCATGAAAAACTGACACAATACCACCCCATGCCGAACATCCACCCCATGCGGAAACCTCGCCAAAACCGTGCCGGCCCCACCCAAAGAATCGTCAGTATGGGCAGCAAGCCCACCCATACCAAGAACCCGATGTCATACGGCACAAAGGCCATTGCCATGAGCGCGCCGGCGGCAAGTGCCGGCAACCACATCATGTTGTAAAAGGGGCCGTTTTCTTGTTTTGTGCTTGTGGTAGGAGCAGGGGATGACTGAGGAGGGACGTTGTTGGTACTCATTACTGGTGAATGGTTTTCTTGGGAATCGTGGCAAAGCCGAGCGGCGAAAGCGTGCGATTCTGCGCGCCGCTGACTTGCGGGCTGTGGCTTACGTGCACCTGCCAGTGGGGTTCGTCTTCATTGAGGCAGTGCAGGATAAATTGGTGCGGGTCCGTGTAGCCGGGGTAGCCGTTGACGGTTGCTTTTTTACCTTCTGTGCGGCAAAAGGGGTCACTTTCCGCCACGAACTGTCCGTTGCGGTAGGGCAAGGCAACAGGCTTGCCGATGGTGTGTCCGCCCGGTGCCCTGAAATGCACGAAAACGGTGCCGCTGCCCGTGCAGTTACCGAGCGTCAGCTCAATGAAAGGATAATCCGAGATGTCTCGGTCCTTCATCCACTTGTTATCCGTGGGGGCACGCCAGCCTCGTGTCACTTCCACTATTTCCAAACCTTCACCACGCCATGGCAATCCGGTAGCGCGCTCACCCCATTCATCAGTTTGCGTATGGCGGTGAGGATACAGAAACGCCCCCGCAACCGCTACCATGACCATCAGAAAAAGACCACTGCAAAGTATATTCCACACCCCAAAACGCTTGATTGCGCCGCAAACTTTTTGTTTTATTCCTTGTTTTTCTTCTTTTTCCTCGTGCATGCCCCTATTTTGTACCGAAAAATGAACACTTGCAATAAAAAAAGATTGCATTCTGTGAAAAAATGGTAAAAATAGTGCAGGGCAACTGAAAATCACCCCTTACACACATTATGGCCGAAATCGACGAAAAGAACCAGAATAACGTTCCCGGTAAGTTCTATGTAGACACCAACTGCATTGCTTGCGGTCTCTGCATTGCTAACGCTCCCGACTATTTCCAGGAAGATGAGGATGGCAATTCCATCGTGTACAAGCAGCCCGACACCGATGAGGGTGTAGAGGCTTGTGAGTCCGCTATGGCTGATTGCCCCGTCAGCGCCATCGGCGATGACGGTGAGTAAAGCTCCTCTGCTTTCCTTACTCTCGAAATTTAACTCAGGGCCGGCTCCGGTGCCACGTGCACCGGGTCGGCTCTTGCCACGCTGCATGGCTGCACCCGGTAAAAAGAAGCGTCGCCGCGGGCCGATTGAGCCCGTGCTGACCGATACGCCCATCGAGGCAACGGAGTATTCCTCTGTTGCGCGCTATTGCGAGATGACGGCGGAGGATGGCTCACGGCGCTTAGCCCGCCACCAATCCCGAGGCGAGCGTGAAAACAGCCAAGCCTTCTCGGACTTCTTCGGTATTTTGCCGGAACTGGCGGCAGATGCCAATGTGCGCAGCATGGAAGCTATTTTAGCTTCGCTGGTGGAGAAGATGGACATCTCCGTAGCGGAGCATGCTCCTGAGGTGCTGGCGGATGCTTGGCGAAAGGCAGCCGGTGAGTTTTTGGCATCTCGAGCGGAGCTCATTTCCATCGCGAAGCGGCAAGCCCGCATTCGTACCGCACACCCGGCTGTGCGCTATGAGCTTGCGCAACGTAAAAATCAAATTATACGCATTTTGAACTCCGTATTGGGGGCGGATACCGTGAAAACCGTCCAGATTATTCATGGGTGATGTGGCTGCGTGTGTGCCCCACCACCGCAGCATAGTGCTGCTCGTAAAAACAAGACATATTTTTAACTTGCCAGATTTCATCATTGCAGCTAAAATATAAGTCAACGGAACGAACGATATTCCCGGACATGAACGTAAAACAGCTTTTAATGATGATGGTGGCAGCAGGTGTTGCGCTGGCTCCTGCTGCGGATGCCGCTCCCAAAAAGAGAAAATCCGGCAAAAAAACAGGGAAAGTAAGCGCCAAGGTGACCCCGGCAACCCATGCCAAAGACCACGGGCCCTCCGCCCCTGAACATCATGAGGCTGAGTATAAGCGCTTCTTTGAGGCTCTCGAAAAGCAGCGCCTGGAGAACAGCTACGATACCTGTCCGGCGCTCACGATTGCCTTGCTTGCTACGGGCGATGAGTTTTGCGTTGAATCCTGGATGCAGCGAGCAGCTGATGAAGGGAATGCTGTGGCTATTTACTTCATGGCCAGCAAGAATTTGTTCCATATTCCGCAAAGCAAGTACCAAGCCCCGGAAATCAAGGCTTCCGTCGCTTTGTTGAAAAAAGCCGTGGATATGAAGTACACCCCGGCTATGGTGGATTACAGTGCTTTTCAGCGTCAGGGAATCGGTGTTTTCAAAAACAGGGAGGCTGCAGACCGTACATTGATGGATGCCTGCCGCTCCGGTAGCTTTGAGACGCGCTTCTCTTGGTTGTTGCAGACCGGTCGTTTGGAGACATTTGCTGACATGCAACGCGCGGAGGTGAAGTCTGAGATTGCACGTGGTAACCACCACATCCTTTACTATATGAGCAGCAAGGCGCCTGACACGCAGACGTCGATTTCTCTGCTGTCACAGGCTGCGCGCAAGGGGAATAACCGCGCCATGTTTGAGCTGTCCGTCCGTTTGTCCGCGACGGATGCGAAAGCAAGCTATCAATTTTTGCGTTTGGCCGTGCAGTATCACAACCCGGATGCCATGCACCAAATGGCTCTACTCTTGATGAACCCGCCGGAGGCTGTGTCCAAGGAGATTAAGCTGAAGAAGAATGAAGCATCTGCCATCACCTTCCTGAAAGTTGCCGCCATGCTGGGTGACCCCGCTAGCCGTGCCCGCTTGTCTCACTACTATTACCACGGCACGCACGGTTTGCCGAAGGACTTGCAAAAAGCGTACAGACATGTGGCCATTGCCTCCGTGGTGCGCCCGGATTTGGCGCTGAGTGCCGCGCAGGGCTTTATGCTGATGGCCGGCATCGGTGTGGAGAAGAATGCCGCTCGTGGTATCCCCATGTTGCAGTTCTCCTTGGAGCGCAAATATGTTTATGCCCGAGCCTTGCTGGCTTATGCTTTCTACCGCGGCTATGGCGTGGAGATGAACGGCAAGGAAACCGTTAAGATGCTGGAGACCATGGCTTTGCTGAATAATTTCCCCATGGCTTTTGTGTATCTTGCGCTCGTTTATGATGAGGGTGGAGCAGGCATCGAGAAGGACCCCAAGAAGGTGGAGTACTACATGAAGCATGCTGAATTGAGCTTGCCCGGCCTGGCTCGCCAAGTCTTTGAGGATCATAAAAAGAACTTCGGTGGGTGGCACTTGGCTCCCCTCGGGTTTGACGAAAGATAAAATTTCCCGACTTTTAACTAAGCACAATATGTGGAAGCGCGTTGAAAATTACGCATCCATATATTGTGCTTAGTTTTGCCTAAATCTGGGGAAAATAAGGGGTGTTTGCAAAAAAAAAGCTTGCCAAGCGAACTATTTTGTGCTAAGGTAAGTTTGTCGCACGCTTAAATCTGCGTCATCTGCCTGTTAATGACAGACAAAATTCACCGCCAAAAATGATGAAAACAGCAAAAACACTTTTTAAGAGCATCGTAATGCTGCTTGCAGCGGCTACGTTCTGCGCCCCGGGTGCAGAGGCCGCTTCGCGGAGTGTCAGTTCGGGCTTCATCATGCCCGCTGCACCGTCCCCTTCAGCCAGGCCCAATCCTAAGTTGCCCAAACTCAGCCGAGACAAGCATGGCATGCCGTTCTACCACCCCTCTCAGCGTAATCGCGTCGTTCGCACGACAGCATATACGCATTCTGAGAGCGACCACGTAGCCTATGGTCCCCGTAACGCTATCGGGACTTCCCTGAAGTACACGGATCAGGTGCGCAGCGCTGCTGCGGATTGGTCCGTATACCCGCTCGGTACGCGTTTCAAGATTAAGGGGCAGCCCTACATTTACGTGATTGACGACTATGGTAGCGCGCTGGTGGATACCGGCACCATCGACATCTACCAGCCCACCCGAGAGCTGATGCACAAGTGGGGGCGCCGTGTGGTGGAAATTCAGATTATTCAGTGGGGCTCTGCTGAGCTGAGTATGCAAAAGCTGGCAGATCGCCGTGGCTACGCTCACTGCCGCAAGATGTATGCTTCTCTGGAGCAGCAGCAACAGCACCGCAGAACGGCTCGCCGCCGCTGATAACAGCTTACCGCTTTTTTTTTCAAAAAAACACCTGTCTGCATTCAGTTGCCGGCAGGTGTTTTTTTGCTTCATGACAAAGGTGTAGGGTGGGGTGGTAGGAGCGCTCTGCCTGGCGGTACGTCTGAATAAATTGTGCCATCATTTAATATAGGCTTGAGTGATGCAGGAAAATGCAGTATACTTTCCGCACGCGCATGATTGGAGATACGCTACAGTTAGGTCTGGCCGGCCTTGGAACCGTGGGGTCCGGGGTGTATGAGACTCTGTGCCGCAACTACAAGTTGTTGGAGGCCAGAGCGCAGATATCGTTTGCCGTGAAGAAAGTTGCCGTTGGTAACATTCACCGTGAGCGTGAATTGAAGATAGACCCTGCCATACTGACGTCTGATTGGAACGACTTGGTGAATGACCCGGAAATTGATATCATCATCGAGCTTATCGGCGGAACGAATGAGGCTTACAAGTTGATAAAGGCTGCGCTTCAGGCCGGTAAGCCTGTTGTAACCGGAAATAAGGCCGTGCTGGCAGAGTTCGGCAGTGAGCTTTTCCAATTATCCACGGAGAAGGGAACGCCCTTGTACTTCGAGGCCTCGTGCGGTGGCGGTATTCCCATCGTTCAGAGTTTACAAAACTCTTTGATATGTAACAAGGTGGAATCTATTGCCGGTATCATTAACGGTACGAGCAATTACATCTTGACCAGCATGAAGGATAAGGGGATGCCCTTCCGTGAGGCTTTGGAACAAGCTCAGGCTCTCGGCTTTGCTGAGGCTGACCCCTCATTCGATATCAACGGGTGGGATGCCGCTCATAAAGCCCTGATTTTGGCGATGCTGGCATACGGCACCCCGTTGAATCCCGACAAGATTGCCGTGTATGGAATCGAACGTGTGGAGAGTGTGGATTTCAAGCTTGCCGACCGTCTCGGTTATACCATCAAGCTGTTGGTTGTCATCAAACACCACGAGTCTCAGAATGCGCTCGAGCTTCGCGTGCAGCCCAGTTTTGTTCCCAAAGAGCATCTGCTTGCCAAGGTGGATGGTGTCTTTAACGCCATTGCGGTGAAGGGGGATATCGTGGGCGAATCCATTTTCTACGGCCGTGGTGCAGGCAAGAACCCCACTGCGAGCGCCGTCATCGGTGACATTGTGCTTGCCATGCGTGAGTGCCGCCTCTCCGGGTATCATACCGGATTCCAACCCTACACAAAGGAGTTGAGCGTCATGTCCATGAATGAGACGGTCACGCCGTATTACGTGCGCTTCCGCGTGAAGGACCGTCCGGGTGTCATTGCCGCCATTGCAGCCATGTTTGCCAAGTATGATGTGGACATCTCCGCAACGACCTCGACGAATGAATCCGTGGATAGCGACGGCGTGCGCTGGAATCACCTGGTGTTCATGGTACATGCATGTAAGTGGGTACGCTTGAAGTACGTGCTGCGCGAGCTTGCGGGCAATGAGAATATAGACCGTCACCCCGTGGTGTTCCGAATCGAAACTTTTAACGACTAAAATTATGGCACTGATAGTACAGAAATATGGTGGCTCTTCCGTGGGCACAATTGACCGCATTCGCAATGTTGCACGTCGGTTGATTGAGACCAAACAGGCCGGTAATCAGGTTGTAGCCGTTATCTCCGCCATGAGTGGGGTGACTGATAAACTGATTGCTTTGGCTCATGAGGTAATGGATTCTCCGCCTGAGCGCGAGCTTGATATGCTCTTGGCTACGGGTGAGCAGCAGTCTATTGCCTTGCTGTGCATGGCCATTACCGATATGGGCTACAAAGCCCGCAGCTTCACCGGTGCTCAAGCCGGTGTGTGCACTTATGGCAGCCATACGCGTGGCCGAATTGACAGCATTCAGCCTGAGAAGGTGCTGGCTGCGTTGGAGGAGGATTGCATCGTTGTGTGCGCCGGCTTCCAGGGCGTGACGAAAGACGGCACCATTCACACGCTCGGGCGCGGTGGTTCCGACTTGTCCGCCATTGCAATGGCGGCTGCCGTGAAGGCTGACCTTTGCCAGATTTACACAGATGTGGACGGCGTTTACACCTGTGATCCGCGTGTGGTGAAAGACGCACGCAAGATTCCTGTTCTCTCGTATGAGGAGATGCTGGAGATGGCCTCCAGCGGTTCCAAAGTAATGCAGGCCCGCTCCGTCGAGTTCGCGAAGAAGTTCGGCGTTGTGTTTGAAGTCCGTAATTCCATGAATTCTAACCCCGGTACCATTGTGCAAGAAGAAAATTCCGCTATGGAGTCGCTCGTAGTTCGCGGCGTCTCAATCGAACGTAACCAGGCTCGTGTAACCGTTTCCGGTATTACCGCTCCCGTAGCCTACACCGCCCTCATTCTTTCCGCCCTCGCAAAGGCTGAAATCAATGTTGATATGATTGTTGCCAACACTGCTCACGATGGGCAGGCTCGCCAGTCTTTCACCATGAATATGAGTGATTTGGGCGCTGCTCAGGCTGCGCTGAAGGCTTTGCTCCCGCAGCTGGGCGCTACGGCTCGCCTCGAAACGGAGGCCGGTTTGGCCAAACTCTCCGTAGTGGGTGTGGGCATGCGCTCTAATCCGGGTGTTGCCGCAACGGTGTTCCAGACGCTTGCGGATGCCGGCATTCAGACCGGTATGATTGCGACCTCCGAGATTCGCATTACCACCACGGTGGAAGCCGCTGATATTGAGATGGCTGCCCGCGTGGTGCATGCTGCCTTCAAGCTGGATCAGGTATCTGCCTGAGCTCCTGCTCACTAATTCTGACTCATTCGTACATGCCGTCATCTCCGGACCAGCATGCGCCCCAGCGTGAGCGCAACGATGACCAGATGGAGTTCAAACCCGTAGTCAAATATGCGGCTATCGGTTTGGCTGTTGCTGCCTTGTTAGGTGTTGAGTATGCTACGTACCGCGTCGGTTTTTCCAACGGGTACGTAGAGGGTGTAAACTCCGGTGAAGTATCTGAGACCGTTAATGTCATCGCCGTAGATAATCTGCGCCATTTCATGCAGATATCCACTGCGGATGAGGCCTCGTTGCTGGAGACCGTGCGCAATCGCGAGACGACGCTGGCATGGATAACCGAGCCTTCCGTACGCCAGGAGGCGGAATGGACTTTGGCTCAGGCGCTTATCACGCGAGGGCTGACTATAGAGGCGCACCCGATGTTGCAGCAGTTGTTACCTGCGGAGCAGCAATGCACGGATGTGTGGTTGCGCCGCTCGCTGCTTGCTGCGCGAGCTTTGGTGGAAGAAAAGCATTATGCGGAGGCGGAGTATTATTACCGATACGCAGAGGCATACTACACCGCGCAGAAGAACAACGATGCTCTGGTTTCACTGATAGCGGAACGTTTGGCCTATTTGCCGACCTTTGTGAAAGATGATACGGAGTTGCACAAAGCCCTTACGAGCTATGCGAAGCAAGCTGCTCAACTCGGCCCCAAGGGCAAAGAGTTGTACGCCTCGCTTCTCTCTTGGAAGGGGCGCTTGTACCGCGAAAAGGGCACTCCGGAAGCCCTGCAGAAAGCGAACAAGTGCTTTGAGCTCGCCCTGCGTGAGATGGATACCACCCGCGTACCCGAGCTGGCCGGTGCCTCTGTCTGTGTTGCCGCCTTACTCATTGACAAGGGTGAGACGGAGCGAGCTGCCGAATTGCTGCGCGACGCTTTAACCCGCTTGGGAGATAACCCGTCCGGCGCTCCGTATATGCTGCAGGCGTTACGTGATTTGGCTCGCATCGAGCAAGATAAGGGCAATGTAGATGCGGCCCTTGCTTTGCTGTATCGTGCGGAGGGCGTAGCGCTCACGCATGAATCCCCGCAAAGCGCCTTCTGGAATTGTCTGTATGACCAGCGTGCGTGGTTGAATCTGCTCAAGGGAAATCCCGCAGGTGCGCTCATTGATTTTGAAAACGCCCTCAGTCGTTCCGGCGAGTTGCCCATTTTGCGCGCCCAGCCTTTGGAGGGTGCAGCGCGTAGTTGCATCGCGACCGGTGAAATCGACAAGGCTGCCACGTACTTGACCGAGTGTGTGGAAATCCGCAAAACACACTTTGCCAATGACCCTGAGTCCTTGGGGCGCGCGGCATTGTTGCTTGGGCAGGTGCATGATATGCGTGGTGAAGTTCAAGAGGCTGTCAGCATGTATGGCTTGGCTGCAGACTTGTTGCCTGCTGAAGAGAATGAAGCCGGCGAAGACCGCGTAACAGCTTTGTTTGCCAAGGCTTATGCTCTGGCTCAGTTGCGCAAATGGACGGAGTCAGCAACGGTTTGGAATGATTTGCAGCACATGCTGCCCAAGGATTCCAAGCGCCGTCGCGAGGTCGCGGACCAGCTGGAGGCCTGCAAGCTCAAAGGTGCCGTTTTGCCGGATGAGGTAGATGCCGAGGAGTCTACCGATGACCAATCTTGATTTAATTTTTACTCACACCCTTAAATTTCCACCATGTACCGCCGATACAAACCGAAGAAAAAGAACACCAGTCACGCACTGCCCATCACTGCTGTATTGTTTACTGTAGCAGCTCTCCTCATTTGGGGCTTTTTTTCCAAATGGGATGACATGGTGCGCTATGTGAAGGGTGATACGATTGTTGTTAAGGACAATACGGAGGCAAATAAGAACCTGGAAGCGCTCTTGGCTGATCTCTCCGGTGACCGTCCGCGCCTCATTAAATTGGCAGAAGATCGCAACAAACGCTTGGGGTGGATTAGTAGTGATGAAACCCGCCGCCGCTTTTTGTGGGTGCTGGTAAGTCGCTTGGTGGATGAAGGGGAGTGGCAGACCGCCAAGCCCATTGTCCCTGAGGTAGAAGCCATCGCCCCGGTGGAGGGCTTGGACCGCATCGCTGCTCTCGCCAAGGAGAAGAAAGATTTTGATTTCCAACTCAAACTCGACAAACAGCTGCAAAACCGTTTGGTGAATGAACCGGCGGAAACGACTCCGCTCCTGCTCAGCTCCATCCGCCGCTATGTGGATACTTGTGAGCAGATGGATAAAAAGAACGAGGCTTACCAAGCCATGGACATGCTTAAGCGCAGTCAGGTGAATGCTCGTTTGAAGGCAAACCCTGACCAAGCTGTGGAGGCCGCTGCTCTCAAATTGCGCTGTGCTGAGGTGTCCGGCGCATTGCAGGCGGAGTGGGATGAGGTGCGCAACCTTTTGGAGGGTGCCGGTTGGCCGTCTTGCCCTGCTACAGGTAAACTGCTGCTCAATGAGGCAGCCCAGAGCCTGAAAAATGCCAACCGCACCAAGCAAGAGTTGCAGGCTATTCAGGCAAACTTGCTCAAGGCGCTTGACTCCATGCTCAAATACCCGGATACGGATCGCCGTTTGCCGGAGTGCTACACCATGCTGGGTGATGTGTGTTACCGTTTGGGCCAACATGAAGCATGCGTGCAGTACATCACTCTTTCCGACGCTTTTGCCCGTGGTTACGGTGTGCGCGATGAGGCGCTCAAAGCCATGGAAATGAAACACCGCCGCATGCGCGCCCGCGCCAATGAGGCCCGCGGTGCCATTGCTGAAGCCATGGTGGACTACCGTTATCTCTTGGATAATGAGAAAGACCAGGCAGAGGTGTTCAAGTGCCTTTCTTTCTTGGCTACCCATGCTCAGGGTGAGGAAAAAATCCTTTTGCTGAAGCGCTGCTGGGATATGCTCAAGCAGAATGAGGCTCTCGCTAAGTCCAGCCAGTGGAGCTTCGCGCAGATTGCTAAGGAAATCGCCGATTTCTATGTTGCACAGAAGAGCTATGCGGAGGCCATCAGCTGGGTGAAGGAATCCGTACACATCGTGGAGGAGTCCAACCCGGATTTGACGGATGGTAAAGCCTTGCGCGCTCGCCTTAACCTTGCCCTTATCGAGCGTAAGACGGAGCGTAATGATGGCCATGCGGTAGAGCGTCTCAAGCTGGTGGTGCGTGCCATTGAGCAGATGGACGAAGAGAGCCGCGCCAAGCTTGATGCTGCCGATGCCAAGCTTTATGCGGATGCCGTGCGTGAGTTCGCCCGTACTTACCTTGTCATGGGTGGTAAGTATAATGAGAAGATTGCCCGCTCTGTCATTCGCAAGATTAAAGAGCCGCTTCCCACTAAAATTCGCTGATACGGCTCATGTCCTCTCTCCATAAAAAGAGCCTGATAGCAACGGCAGCCATCTTCTGCTGCCGTTTCACCGGCTTGCTGCGCGAGGTCGTTTATACGGGCTTGTTCGGTGCCACCGCTGCGTTGGATGCCTTCTTGACTGCATTCCGCGTCCCCAATATGCTGCGCGATATGTTCGCGGAGGGCGCTCTTTCCCAAAGCTTCACGAGTGTAATGAGCAAAGAGGAAGAGGCCAAGGGACCGGATGCCGCTTGGAATCTTGCTCATCAAGTGGTGTCGCAGCTCATTTCGCTGATGCTCATTATCATCGGTTTGGGGGTGTTGCTTTCCGGCGTGTTTATGCAAGCGCTTTATCCCGAGCGCGCCGTGCTCGATATTTCCGTACCTGCCGGGGTAGTGGCGCCGGCCGAGCCGGTTGTTACGGCGGTATATAAAGGCAGCACGGTGGATGCAGATGGGCGTCTGCATGCCTCTTTCGAGGCTTCTGCTCCATTGTCTGCCGGTGATGAGCCCTTGTTGCTGCGTGCATCACGCGTGAATAAGATGACCCCGGGGCAGGAGCTCGTCATTGCCACCGGTGAAACAGCTCCGCCACACGCCATTCGTGCAGAAACGCAGAGCTTTATGGGGATGGCGGCGGATTTATGCCGCATCATGTGGCCTTTTATCATGCTGGCTTCACTTTCCGCTCTCAGCATGGGGGCGTTGAATGTGTTCGGCATCTTCGGCTTGCCGAATTTGGCAAGTGCTGCTTTCAATCTGACAACGGTAATAGCCGGTTGTGCCATAGGGTGGATGATTGACCCGAGTTTCGGACCGACCGCGCTGTATGGTTTTGCCATTGCAGTTGTTTTGGGTGGTGTGGCGCAGGTGTTGGTGCAGCTGCCGGCATTGCGCCGCAAGGGCTATCGCCCGCAGTGGAAGCTCGGGCTCGCGCTGAAGGCCGGAAAGCTCATCTTCCAAGATTCCTCCGTTCGCCGCGTGTGGATGCTGATGATTCCCGGCGTGATTGCTGCCGGTATCACTCAGACAAACATCTTCATCAACACCTCCTTCGCGTTGTATCTGCCCGGGGGCTCCGTGACGGCGCTTTCCTCAGCCTTCCACCTTTGGCAGTTGCCGGTAGCCCTGTTCGGTGTTGCCGTGGGTATGGTGGTGTTGCCCTCAGTTTCCCGCATGTCTCTGCACAAGGGCAATGATGAAATTCCGCAGCACTTGGCAAAGGCAACGCGATTTGTTGCGTTCTTCGCTGTTCCCTCCGCCGTCATTCTCGGCCTGTGGGGGCAGGAGATTGTGAGCATTTTCTTCCAACGCGGGCGTTTTGATGCCACGGCCTCCGCCCTTACCGGGCAGGTGTTGGCTGCCTACAGCCTCGGTTTGCTCGGTTATGCGGGCATGAAGGTGCTGCAACCCGTGTTCCTTGCTTTGGAGAAACCTTGGGCCCCCGCAGGACTGGCGCTTTTTGCCGCAGTCATTTCCCTGAGCCTGAACTACTGCTTTGTGCATGTGTTTGACTTGGGTGTTACTTGGTTGGCTCTCACCACTTCGCTGGTAACGACGCTTAATTTCTTCTTTTACTTCCTCTACTTACGCCATTTGCTGGGAAGCATGGCGGGCAGGGTGCTTGTGCCCGGTTTGCTGCGTATTCTCGGTGCCGGTATGGTGTTGGGCGTTCTGTGCTGGCAGACTCGCGAGATTTTCTTCACCGGATTCTTGGAGTGGGGCTTCTTTGCCCGCCTCGGGGCTTTGGCACTTGCCGGTTTAATTGTGGGCGGAATATACTTGGCCGCTTGCTTCCTGTTCCGCGTGCCGGAGTTGGAGGCATTTGCACGCCGTTTCCTCACGCGCAGAAAGTAAGTCACATTACACGCTAATATGCGCTTGCCTCGGCGCTGCAGTTATGCTATAATGCAGCCCGTCAGGCGTTCAGACATTATTTTATGGAAACAAATCTTCGCATTGTCATTGGTTCAGACCACAAAGGCGTGGACCTGAAGGAGGCAGCCGTGGAGCTACTCACGAGTTGGGGCTATACGGTAGAGGACGTAGGCCCGTTCACCAGAGAGTCTTGTGACTATTCTGATTACGCGAATGCCGTGTGCAAGCGCGTGGTAGATGGTCGTGCCGACCGCGGTATTTTGGTCTGCTTCTCCGGTATCGGTATGAGCATTGCCGCGAACCGCTGGCGTGGTGTGCGTGCTACGCTCATTCGCTCTCCGCAGGTGGCTGCCCTGTCTCGCCAGCACAATAATTCCAACGTCATGTGTTTGGCTGCGGCTTATGTGAACATGGACATGCTTGAAGAGGTCCTTTCCACTTGGCTGAATGCCGAGTTCGAAGGCGGACGTCACGTTGCCCGCTTGCTCAAGGCTTCCGGTTCTCCGCTTGCTGTGTCTGACCCTGAGTTGGCTGACCTCATTGAGGAGGAACGCTGCCGCCAGAATAACAATATCGAGCTCATTGCTTCTGAGAACTTTGCTTCTCCCGCTGTGATGGAGGCCCAGGGCTCCGTGCTTACCAACAAATATGCTGAGGGTTACCCCGGCAAGCGCTGGTACGGTGGCTGTGAGGTGGTGGATAAGGTGGAGCAACTGGCCATCGACCGCGCCAAGGCTCTCTTCGGCTGTGAGCATGCCAACGTTCAGGCTCACTCCGGCTCCCAGGCCAATATGTCCGTGTACCACGCCTGCATCAACCCCGGCGATACCATCCTGACCATGGATTTGGCTTGTGGTGGTCACCTCTCTCACGGCTTCTTCGCCAACTTCTCGGGTAAGCAGTACAATGTGGTGCACTATGGGGTGAACCCGGAAACGGAGTGCATTGATTACGACGCACTCGCTGCCAAGGCTCGTGAGGTGAAGCCCGCTTTGATTCTTGCCGGAGCTTCTGCCTACTCCCGCACCATTGATTTTGCCCGCGTTCGCGAGATTTGCGATGAGGTAGGCGCCATCATGTTTGTGGATATGGCACACATTGCCGGCTTGGTTGCCGCCGGTGTGCACCCGTCTCCCGTTCCCTATGCAGATTTCGTGTCCACCACTACGCACAAGAGTCTTCGCGGCCCCCGCGGTGGTCTCGTGCTCTGCAAAGAGAAATGGGCAAAGAAGCTTAACAGCGCTACTTTCCCCGGCTTGCAGGGTGGCCCGCTCATGCACGTCATTGCTGCCAAGGCTGCTTGCCTCGGCGAAGCGCTGCGTCCTGAGTTCCGCGAGTACGCTGCCCAAGTGGTGAAGAATTCTCAGGCTATGGCTGCCAAGATGGCTTCCCTCGGCTTCCGCATTGTTGCCGGCGGTACGGATAACCACTGCTTCTTGGTGGACCTCAGCAGCAAGGGCCTTAATGGTGCCGATGCTCAGGTCGCGCTCGATAAGGTGGGTATTACCGTGAACAAGAACGCCATCCCTTACGACAAGGGCAGCACGAACAAGCCCTCCGGTATCCGCATCGGTACGCCTGCCGTTACCACTCGCGGTATGAAGGAGGATGACGTGTGCAAGGTTGCCGAGTTCATCGGCCGTTGCCTCTCCATTCTCGCAGCTCAGAAGGTGTGCGAGTCCCCGGATGCATACGAGGCACTGCGCGCTGAGGTGTCTGCCTTTAACAAGGCATTCCCCTTGCCCTGACAATTACCTGCACCGGTAACGGATGCTTGACTGATTACCGAAGCGCCTTCACCACATGCCGGTGAGGGCGCTTCCTCTTTTGCGCACATGAAAAACGCTTGAAAAAGCTTTATTTTCTGCTATACTCTCGCCCATGCAAACGGCATCTACAAAACAGGAACTGCGCGATATGCTTGCAGAGCATCGCGGTAAGCGTGTTGTATTCGTCCCGACCATGGGGGCATTGCATGAGGGGCATGCATCACTGATGCGCGCTGCCCGCGAACTTGCCGGTGAGGCCGGTGTTGTTGTTGCTAGTATTTTCCTTAACCCCGTACAGTTTGATAACGCCGGTGATTTGGCAACATACCCGAAAACGCCTGAGGTTGATTTGTCTGTATGCTGCAGCTGCGGGGTTGATGTTGTCTTCATGCCGACTCCCGATATCATGTATACCGCGGATCGCTCCATCACGCTGGAGGAGACGCACCTCTCCACCGTGCTGTGCGGCGCCAAGCGTCCCGGGCACTTTGCCGGCGTGTGTTTAGTTGTTTGCAAGCTCTTCAACCTTGTGCAGCCCACGGATGCCATTTTCGGCAAAAAGGATTACCAGCAGCTGGCTATCCTGCGCCGCATGGTGCGCGATCTGGATATTCCCGTTACTCTGCACGGTGCTGAAATCGTGCGCGAGGCGGATGGCTTGGCGCTCTCCAGCCGCAATGTCCGCCTTACCCCTGAGCACCGCGCTGCTGCTCCTGCCATTCGTCAGGCCTTATTGAGAGCTCAGGCGGATTACGCTGCCGGCTCCGCCGTGGCTGATGTGTGCGCTGCCGTGCATGCCTCTTTGGAGAGCATACCGGGCGTGCGTGTGGATTATGTGGAATTGGTGGATGCGGAGACTCTGCATGCTCCCGCTGCAGATGATCGCCTCGCTTTGCTTGCCGTTGCCGCTTACTTCGGCGACGTTCGCCTTATCGACAACATCGAACTTACTCGCAACGCATGATTATTGCTGAAAATCTGCACCGTAGTTACTCTATCGGTAAAAAGAATGTGGAGGTGCTGCATGGCCTCTCCCTGCACATCAAAAAGGGTGAAAAAGTCTTCCTTTGTGGCCCCAGTGGTGCCGGTAAAACAACCCTGATGTACACCTTGGCGGGCTTAGAGCCTCCGCAGGTGGGTTCCGTGTCCATTAACGGCACGGATATTTATTCGCTCAGTGCGTCAAAGCGCGCTCTTTTCCGTAACAAGACCATGGGCTTTATCTTCCAGAATTACATGCTCATGCCGGAGCTGACTGCTCTGGAGAATGCCTCCCTCGCAACGGCTATTGCCGGGCGTGAGGCTACGGAGCAAGTGAAAGCGCTCCTGACTCGTGTGGGCCTCGGCGACCGTCTGGACCACCTCCCCAATGAGCTTTCCGGCGGTGAGCAGCAGCGTGTTGCCATTGCCCGCGCTCTTGCGCACAATCCCGATCTCATCTTTGCGGATGAGCCCACAGGTAACTTGGATTCCCGCAACGGTCGCCAAATCCTTGACCTCCTCTTTGAGTTGGCGGATGAAGGCGGTAAAACCCTTGTTATTGTCACGCATGATTCGGATGTCGCTAAGCTCGGCGACCGCGTCCTGACCATCCGTGATGGTGTGGTGGCAAGTTAAGACTGCCTACCACCATTAAAACAAACGCCCGATGCCTTATTTTGCAGCATCGGGCGCTTGTTTTGTTGCCTTATTTGGCGGAATCTTTTCCCTCGCTCTTTTTCTTGGGTTGGCGAATCACCTTGTACATGGCCTTAGCGAGTGAGGCCTTGTGCTTGAGGGGTAAATCCGTATCATACGCCCAAATCATCACGCCACCGAACTTTGCTTGCTTGAGCCAGCGGCATTTTTCTGCAATGAGGTCTTGCCCGTTGAAGGAATGCATCGGACCATCACTGCCGTCTTGATTTTTAGCGCGGAAGGTGTTTTCCGAGGGCTTCATGCGTGGGTACCACCCAATGATTTGAGCGTAGCCGTATTGATTGGTGAGTTTGCCTTGCTCGTTGCTGTAAAAGGGCAACCCGACTACGATGCGCTGGCGGGGCATGTGGAAATCATTCAGACACTTATGTGCATCCCCTTGGAAACGCTGCATCGAGGAGTGCTGCTCCCCTAAGTCGTCATACGACATGGTCATGATGAAGTCCAGCTGGTCAGTCGTCCAATAATTCGGTGTTTTGTACGTGACGGATGACGCTATGCTGATGGACATCGCTGTACCGGAGAGCTCCTCTCGCAAATCCGCAATGAAATACCCCAAGTGCTGCCATTGCTCCCACGTGTCCGGGTATTCCCAGTCAATGTCAATACCATCGTATCCGCGCTCTATTGCCCACGCGGCCATGTTGCGCGCGAGCGTGCGGCGTGTTTCCGGATTCGCAACGGCGGTGGTCATCGGCCCATCCATGTGCGCGAAGCCCGCAATCAATTTGGCTTTTGATTTGGCTTCTTTATGCAGACGCTTGATTTCTTCCAACGCTCCATCCGCCACCTCTTGGTCACTGACGCCACCGCCTGCCCATTGGTAGCTTATGTTTCCCTCTGCCGTTACGGAATAGGCAAAGTGGATGAGATCCGTGAATAAATTGAAGTGGGCAGGGGTCAGGTGCACCGCCTTTTCCGCATTACCCCAGCCCTTCACCCAGCGCGGGCGGTAGTAGGGCACCACTCGGTAGGGGAAGGGGTACACCCTGCCTACTTTGCGCTTCTCCAGCCCCTTTGCCAGCACAACTGTGGGCTTCACCACGCTGCCATCCGCCATGATAATCTCTGTGCACTCGCCGTCTATCACGGTGTTGCGCTTCATCCCTTCGGATAAGTCATAGCTGAGCCACATGTAGGTGGGGCTGCTGCCCAGTTCCAAATCCACCTTGAAAGAGACGCCTCCCTTACCGGGTTTCTTTTTAGCCAGTTCTTCCGCTAATTTGTTGGTATTGTAGGTAAATCCGTTCCAATCTCTGGAAGTGAGCACGCGGGCTATCTTGATGTCGCTGATGCGGCCGGATTTTCCGGTGGTGAACTTCACCTCCTTGATTTTTTCTCCGGGCTCACCGCTGATTTTTATTTGCAAAACGGGCTGGTTCGTCAATCCGGGGTAGAATACGCCGTGCGTATACCTGATTTCCGCCTCCGCGGCCTCCGCAACAGTGGGAATCGCCATCAGCAGCGCGATAACATAGCCTATGCATTTCATGCTCGTATTCTACCACGCTTTGCGACTCCTATCAAGCTCTCTTTTTGTAAGTTTTCCAAACTCGAGTCTTGACAAAATTAAGCTCCGTTGCTTAAATATCCCCTCGAGTGAGGTCGGCGACCCGGGAACAACCTGTCAGTATTTACTGAGAGATCCCCCTGGTGGGCAACGGCGGCCTCACTCGTTTTTTCTGTATCCTCGGAGCGTGAAAAAACAGAAAGTTAGGGAGGTGGACTTTATTTCCATTGATTTTATGCCGGATTGGGTGTAAAATTGGCCTCGGTATGAATATTACGCCCCATGTTACCGCTTTAGCGCTCAGTATCGGCAGCTTGGTTGTTGCTGAACAGCAGGAAACCACCCCTTTGTCCTCCCTTGTGCAACAAGGGGAGGTGCAGCCTGTAACAGAAGCCTTAGCCGTGGGCGTGGACGTCAACCAACTTGACGAAGATGGTGAAACCTTGCTGAACCTTGCCTCAAAATGCGGAGATGAGGCCATGGTGCGTGCTCTGCTTGCTGCGGGGGCGGATGTCAACAAAACCTCACGCGCAGGCATTCCTCCCTTGCTGGTAGCTATCGCTCGTGAAAATGAGTTGCTCGTGCAGCTTTTGCTGGAATCCGGTGCTGAGGCGAACACCATCGTAGACGGTGAGCCTTTGTTATATGTTGCCGTGCGTACCGGTCTACAGGAGATGGTGCGTATTCTCTTAGCTCACGGCGCTGACCCCAACAGGCCCAATGCAGAGGGGGTCTGCGCCCTCGCCTTGGCTGCGCAGGAAAATCATGAGGATGCCGTTAAGTATCTCTTGGCAGCCGGGGCGGATGCAAACGCCACGTTCCGGCTCAATGGGCGCAGAACTGCCTTGTGTGTTGCTTCTCAGCATGGCCATGCAGAAATCGTGAAGCTCCTCTTAGCCGCCGGTGCTGACCCTCGCGGTAATGGCACGGAGCTGACTCCGCCGCTGCTGGCTGCTGCGCAGAATGACTACGTAAACATCATGCAGCTTTTGTTGGAAGCCGGTGCCTCCGTGGATGACTCTTGGTTAAAAAATGGCAAGCAAGTTCGCGCTATGGATTTGGCGATGGAGTACAAGCGAGTTGCCGCCGTGCGCTGCTTGCTGCAGGCCGGTGTGAACCCCAACACGCCTGACCACTTGGGGCGCTCTTATTTGGGCTGCGCTGTTGCTCATAATAGTGAAGAATTGATTGAAATGCTGCTGGCGGCGGGTGCAGACCCGAACTTGCGCATGGCGGAGGGCATGTCCCCGCTGGATGTAGCAGCCTTGCAAGGCACGGCAAAGACCTTAAAGCGTTTGCTCGCGGCCGGTGCTAAGCCCAATTCTTATAACAGCGACGGTTTCTCGCCTCTCACCTATGCCTTGCTTGCCGGGCGCAAAGATGTTGCTCCCATCCTTATCGACGCCGGCGCCCTAGAGGGTGAGCTGCCCGAGCACGCCTTTTCCCCCATTTCTGCTGCCTGCCGCCATGAAATGCTCGACCTCGTGACACTTTTCATCAACAAGGGCTTTTCCGTGAATGCCGTATCTAATTACCCTATGGAGGAGACGGATGATTCGACCGGCAAAACAACCACACGCATGGTGCAGGTCTGCCCCCTCTTGATGGCTATTGCTTCCGGTAATCAAGAATTGGTGAAAATCCTCCTTCAAGCCGGGGCGGACCCGAACGGCTGTGCCGCTTTTGATGAACCTCCTTTCTTCATGGCCGTGAAGAATAAGCGGGCGGAGATTTCCGTCATGCTTCTGGCTGCCGGAGCCTCCCCGGATGCTGCGGATGCAGATGGCAACACCGTGTTTATGTACGTGGTGCGCAACGGTTCCCCGCAGCTGATTGAGCACTGCCTCAAGTCCGTTTCCAACATTGATGCTCGCAACAAAGATGGTTACTTCGCCTTGGGCTTTGCTGCTGAGCGTGGTGACTTGGGCATTCTGCGCATGCTTTTGGATGCCGGGGCGGATGCCACTCATCGCGCCGGCGATGTCATGCCCTTGCTCTGCATGGCGGTACTGTCTCAGAATACGGAGATGGTACGTTACCTGCTCGATAAGGGAATGGATGTCACCCTCGCCTCCACCAAGCAGGGGTTGACGCCGTTCTTGTGTGCTGCCACTCAGGGGAATCATGAGATGATTGCCTTACTGATGGGGCGGGGCGCTAATCCCGCGGATACAGATATTGACGGCTGGAGTGCCATCGATTGGTGCATTTACCGTTATTCCAAACACGCTTCCTCCGAGTTCTTGCTGCACGATATCCGTTGCCTCTTGGCTATTGGTGTTAAACCCACTGCCTACACGGAGAATGTGCTCAATGAGGTCATCCAAGACACCCTCCTGCGCATGGAGGTGGATGCCTTGCTCTTCCCGAAACCTCAAGAGCCTCAAGAATAAGCCTCTACTCACCACCCCGTCCCTCACCCCAAGGGACGGGGCAAGGGAGCGGTTAAAGTTTACGTTGCCCAACGCTATTTGTCGCGCTGTGTTATTGCATCAGCAGGGCTGTTGCTGGGTGATACAGTGGATGGCGCCGCCCTCGATGACGAGTCTGCGGGCGTCGAAGCCGATGACTTGCTTGCCCGGGAAACACTCGCGGAGGATGCCGAGCGCGCGGTCGTCCTCCTTGGGCTGTAGGAAGATGGGTACAATAACAGCGCCGTTGCAGATGAGGAAGTTCGCATAGCTGGCAGGCAGCTGCTCCAAGCGCCAATCTTTTGCCACCAGGGGCTTGGGCATGGGCAGGGGGACAATTTCCACGCGGTGGCCGTCCGGGGTGCGCAGGTCTTGCAGGCGCTCGTTGTTTTCCGCAAGGTTGCGGTAATGCGGGGAGTGCGGGTCCGGTTCCACGATGGAGACCACCGCCTCCGCATTCACGAAACGTACCATGTCATCAATGTGGCCGTCCGTATCATCGCCCTCAATGCCTGCACCGAGCCAGAACACCTGCTTGGTGCCCATCATGCGGTGAAGCTCGGCCTCAATATCCGCTTTGGTGCAGCCGGGGTTGCGGTTCGGGTTGAGCAGCACGGCTTCCGTGGTGATGATGAGCCCCTGACCGTTGCCCTCAATGCCGCCACCCTCCAAAATGATGTCGCTGCTCAGCTTCGGCAGCCCGAGAGCGTTTGCCATGTGGGTGGGGATTCCGTTATCCAAGTCCCAGGGGGCGAACTTGCCCCCCCAAGCGTTGAATGTCCAGTCCGCAATTTGCATGGAGCCGTCCGCGCGGCGCACGAAGATACCACCATGATCACGGCACCATACATCGTTCGTGGGGTGATTGTAGAGCGCGTAGTTGGTGACGTGGCGTTGTTGCAGCAGGTGCTGAATGCCGGCGTGCAGGGGGGCTGCAGCGTTGATGCGCACTTGGGCGTGCGGTGCGATGGTGGCAGCCAAGTCTGCATAATGCCCGGTGAGCTCAGCGAGGCCTCCTTGCCACAGGTCTTCACGGTGCGGCCAAGAGAGCCATACAGCTACCTGTTGTTCCCATTCTGCGGGCCAGTGCAGCTCATTTCCTTGCATGGGGGTGGTATTCATGGAGTGTGCAGGGGCTTAGTCTATGAAAATATCTTCAGGTAGCTCAACATGGTAGGGAGCGTTGAGCACCTCTTCCAAGGGCGGGAGTACGTCAAACTCCTCTTGTTTATCCTCTTTTTGTTTGCCGAAAATACCTACCTCAATCAGGTTGTAAACAATGCGGCCGAAATCTACACCGGAGCTAATGCCCCAGAAGTTCAGTACATTGAGCGCCAGCGGGCCGTACTCCTCCAGCGCGTATGAGCAAGCACCGAGGTAAAGCTGCTCTGCGGTGAGGTGGGCGTGGGCTTTGCCCTTGCAGTAGTGGTTTGACGCGTGTTCCAGCCCGGCTCGCATAAAATCGTACGCCTCCGGGGCGTATTCGGGGTAACGCTCCGTGAGTGTTCGGATGAGGTCTTGTATGCTCTTCTGCATAGGTGCATGGTAACATGTTACAGGGGGATTCTGCAATACCAAAAAACGCTATGACGCACAGCATTCATCAGGCATCCGGCGCGGTATCCGGCCAATCATGGCGAGGGTAACGCCCCGCAAGGTCTTTTTTCATTTGCGGGTACCCATTGCGCCAGAAGGAGCGGAGGTCGGAGGTGATTTGGTAGGGGCGCTGGTTGGGGGCAAGAATCTCCACCAAGCACGTCACCTTACCCTCCGCTATGGTGGGGGTGTCCGGTACGCCGAAAAGGAGCTGGCACTTGAGGGAGAACACAGGCGTGCCGTCCTCTCGGTACAAGAGCTTGACTTCGCGACCGTTTGGGAGCTTCAACGCTTTGGGTGCGTAGCGATTGAGGCATTCTTTCTGCCAACCGGAGAGCCACTCACCGAGGATGGGCAGCACGGGGCGGGTGGCTATGTCTTTGTAGCTCACGGCTCCCTCGCACAGCATGGTGATGGCGACTAGCCTGTCTTCTTCCTCGAATGGTGGGAGCTCCAGCTCGGGCATGGCGTTGCGCAGGCAGGTGAGGCGGTTAATCCATTGCAGCACGTGGCCATCCCAGCCTTCCAAGCGCAGCTCACCCCGTACCACGCGGTCCGCCAGCAGGGGTGCAGCTTGCTCCGGGGTGGCATCCCCCGTTTCTCGCTCGGTGAGCACGAGGTCGCGGTAGAGCGTGCGGTGGTAATTGAGCACGCGCTTGCGGGCGGGGTCGTAGATGGGTACATCATCTTCATGCGTGGAGAGGTCTTCCGCCGTGATGATGGTGCAGCGTGAGAGCCTCGTTTCCACAGCCTTGCCGCCCACTTCCGTCATTTCTCCCACCAGCAGCAAATCTGCTTCGGGTTTGCGGGCTACACCCTCCGTCAGTTTTCCGCTGCGGCGCCTGCACAGTCGTGCTGTTGCGGTGGCGGTGCTGCTACGGGCGGCTACATTGCCGGGGAACGCGAGCAGGAGCGCCTGCGTTACAGCTTTGCGCTTATCCTCAAAGTCAGGCGTTATCCTACCTTTGGCGTATTGCTGCAGGGAGCGCATAATTTCACGTGCTGCACGAGCCATGATACCCAGCTTGGTACAAGCTTCCGGGTCATAATTGAGCCTTGCTGCCGTGGTGAGGGCGCGCCACTCGGCCTGGAAATCCGTGTAATCATCATCATGGCGCAAGGAATCCGCAAGCCCGCTGTTCAGCGCCACGCTTTCGCCTTGTATGAGCTCCGCAATGGTGAGCATCTCCGCCTCGCAGCCCAGCTCCGTGCCGGCGATAATCATGCGCGAGAGCACGGGACTGCCCGGGTAGCGCACCATGCGTTTGCCGATGCCGGAGATTGAGCCATCAGCATGCGTTGCCCCCAGCTCTTGCAGCTGCTCCCACGCGCGCTGTGTTTCTTCCTCTTTGGGGGCATCCGGCCAGGCGAAGCGTTTGATACCCTCAAGTCCTTTCGCGCCCCAAGCCAAAATATGCAAAAATGCCTGCGAAATATCAGCCCGGTGCACCTCGGGTGCGGGGTATGGCACACGGCGACGGTGCTCTGCCTCACTCCAGAGGCGGATGCAGCGCCCGGGGCCGAGTCGCCCGGCGCGCCCGGCGCGTTGCTCTGCCTGCGCCTGTGATATGGGGACAATATGCAGGGTATCCATACAGCGGCGCGGATCCCAGCGGGATTCGCGTTCCGTGCCACTGTCCACCACAGAGCGCACCCCCTCAATGGTGAGCGAGGTTTCCGCTATGTTGGTGGAGACGATGACTCGCGGCACAGCCCCTTTTTCCACAGCTTGCGCCTGCGCTTGAGGGGTGAGCTGGCCGTGCAGGGGGTATACCTCTCGTCCGCGCATCCAGCTGACGTTTTCCAGTATGTCGACGGTGCGCCGAATCTCGTATGCGCCCGGGAGGAATACGAGGATGTCACCGCTGTCCGGCTGCTCCGTGAGTTTGCGCACGGCGGCAGCGCATTGTTCCCACACGGGGGGTGGGTTCACATAGCCGCGGTTATCACGCACGGGCACGGGAGGCATGTAGGAGACCTCCACCGGGTATTGGCGCCCCTCTGCACGCAAAACGGTGGCTTGTGGCAGGTATTGGTGCAGTTTATCAAGCTCCAGCGTGGCGGACATGACAAACACCCCGAGGTCCGTGCGGGTGGTGCGCTGCAGCTCCAGCACGCGAGCCAGGCACAGGTCCCCGGAGAGGCGTCGCTCATGCACTTCATCAAATATAACGGCGCTTACGCCCTCCAACTGAGGGTTTGAGGACAGACGCCGTTGCAAGATGCCGTCCGTGACAAAGAGGATACGCGTGGCCTCACTCTCGCAGGTGTCGAATCGCACGGCATAGCCAACTTCCTGCCCCAAGGCGCAGGGGAATTTGCGCGCTACGAACCCCGCTAGCAAGCGGGCTGCCAAGCGGCGTGGCTGCACCACGAGGATGGTGCCTTTTTTACCGATTCCGGCCTCGAGCAGCATGCCGGGTATGCCGGTGGATTTACCGCTGCCGGTGGGTGCGCTCAGCAGCACGCAGAACCCGGGCTTGCTGACGGCCTGCAGCACTTCTTCGCGTATGGATTGGATGGGGAGCATGTGTGTGTTACTCGCAGGGACTCAGTAAGATGACGCATGATTGCAGCGGACGGTTCCAGCGGATGTTCAGCCCCTCGTCCATCAGCTCCTCGCCGCTCATGGTGCAGCCGTGTTGCGCGCAGAGCATGTGCGGAGTGTCCGGCATGAGCTCTTGTACGCGGTACAACTTGGCGGGGTGAAGTCCCGCTGCCTTCAGTCGCGTATGCTGCTGCGTGAAAAGCCGCTCCGTGGTGTAAGCGAGCAGTACAGCTTGCTGCCCGTCTGTATAGAGCAGGGCGCAATCCGTGCTTTCATACGGAGAGCGTAGGCGGTACAAGTCCCCCAGCTGCGTGATTGGGGCGAGCTCTTTGTAAAGTGCTAAGCGGGCACGTATCTCTTCGCTATCCTCCTCGCTGAGGGTGCGTGGGTCGAGCTCGAAGCCGAGCCTACCCGCCAGTGCCACATCGAATCGGAACTTGAGCGAGGTGCGGCGCCCGGTGTACAGGTTCGGGCTGGCGGTTACGTGGGCGCCCACGGCATTCGCGGGGAAGAAGTGGGATGCCCCCCACTGCATGCGCAGCCTGTCGTGTGCGTCAGTGTTGTCGCTGAGCCAGAATTCCTCGTGGAAGCGCGCTGCTCCGAGGTCCATGCGGCCACCACCGGCGGAACAGCATTGGAAGGTGACGTGCGGGTAGGCCGTGCGCAGGGCGTGCATGATGCGGTAATACGCGCGGATGGAGTCAAAGTATATGTTCGGGTGGGGGGCATCCGTCAGCATGCGGTTGCAATCCCATTTGATGTAGCTGATGCCCCGGTGTGCCTCCAGCACACGCGCGACGGCAGCTGTTATGTAAGCCTCCACCTCGGGATTGGCAAGGTTGAGCACGAGCTGGTGACGCTGCTCCGTGGGGGTAAGGCCGGGCAGCTGTATTGCCCAGTCGGGGTGGGCGCGGTACAGCTCGCTGTTCGGGCACACCATTTCAGGCTCCATCCACAGACCGAAGCTGATGCCGAGCGCCAGCGCGCGCTCTGTCAGTGGGTTAAGCCCTTGGGGCAGCTTTTCCGTATCGGCATACCAATCCCCCAGTGAGGAGGTGTCATCTTTTCGCTTGCCGAACCAGCCGTCATCCAGCACGAACATGTCGATACCGAGCTCCGCCGTGCGCGCCATCATAGCCTCCAGCGTGGGTTGGTGCACGTCAAAGTGCACTCCCTCCCAGCTGTTGAGCAGGGTGCGGCGTGCGTGTTCGCCGTGGGGCAGTATGCAGCGCCGCACATAGCGGTGCAGGGCGCGTGTGCAGCCGCCCTTGCCTTGCCGGCTGCTCAGTAGTATGGCTTCCGGCAGCTCTATCTTTTGCCCCGGTGCCAAGGTGTACGGGGCGTGGCCAAAATCATGCCCGAGGCCGAGGTAGCCGCCCCCGTTGGCATTGTGAGTGAAGCTGAGGGTGTAATTGCCACTCCAGCACAGGGCTGCCAGCAGGGTATGCCCACTTTCTTCCTGAGGGGCAGCTCCGCAGGTAATCATCAGCCCCGGTGTGCCCTCTTGCGCGGTTTTGATGCCCGAGGTAGCCCCCACGCTTAGGGTGGTGCCACGTTGCACCTCTTGTTGCGTGAGCAGGTGCTCCCCCGCCCACACCCCGCGGAAGTTGGTGAGGTGGTAGCTTTCCTCCTGCAGCACTGCAGCGAGAGAGTACGCACGCAGTAGCAAGATGCTTTCCGTCAAGCCGTTGGTGATGCTTACCTGCTGGCGGAAAACGCCCTCTTCCTCAAGGCTGAGACCCAGGGTGAGCGCCAACTGTGGGTAGCGAGGGTCTGCCAAGGTGAGTACCAGCGTGCCGTTTTCCGTACAGTGGTGTTGCAGCTGCGGGTTTAGCCCGATGGCTCCCCCGGGGAGGAGCACTTGCAAGGCGTATTCACCGGAGAGATGGCGTGATGGGTAGGCGCAGCGTGCTTGGTAATCTGTAAGATACGCTGTGTGCAGGCGGTCACCTGCGCGGTGGTGTACGGTAGCGATGCCGTCTTGCCAGCAAATGCTGCCGTAGGGGTAATCAATGCGAGGGGCGGTGCTCATGGCGCGAGTTTATTCATACTTGCGAGCCTCGCGGCGGGCTTGGCGCAGGCGTTCGCGTTCTGCAAAGGCTTTTTTACCCAGTTTGGAGTCGCGGTTCAAATCCCTCGCGGCTTCCAGTGCAGCAATGGCTTCCAGCAACTTAGCCTCCGTGTAGGGGGTATGCGCACCTTGGTGTCCGCGTGAATATTGCATCATCAGGGCAGGGTAAAGGCAACAGAAGCCGATGAATTGCTTGTCTTGCTCTGTGGCGTGCGCGTGTTGCAGGGCCTCACGACTATCGGCAACGAATTGCTCCAGCTGTTCATCCGTGAGGGCTTCCGCCTCGCTCCACAGGGCGCTGAGCAGAAAGATGCGGGCGTGTAGGTCACGTGTCGCGGCTGCTTCTGCTCGCTCCGGCGCCTGAGCTCGCGCGTGCGCTTGAGCGAGCGAGTCCTTATTTAGCGCGTTGAGCGGCAGCACGGCGTATGCGCCCTCTGCATCCGCTACGGAGATGCTGGGCAGGTGGGTGATGCCTGCTCGTATGGCTTGCGCCTGCAAGTGGGCATCCTGTTCGCTTTTGCGTTTTTTCGGCAGCACGCAGATGCTCAGCGCGGCGCCTTCCGGTAGGTAACGGCGAGCGTATTGCTCTGCTTTTTCTGCACAGGCTTTATCTTTGAGGTACAGTGTGTATTGCTGTGCTTCCTGACACAAAGCCGCTGCTGCCCCGAGGAGCAGCAGCGCGCTTGTGGTCAATGCTCTGTGAATCAGTCGCATGCTTCTTCTTTTTTGCTGATGGTAATGCGCTTGAATCGCGATTCCGTATCTTCGGATTCGGTTACTATGCCCGGCATTTGTGCTAACGCATTGTGCACCAATCGGCGCTGGTAGGCATTCAGCTTTTCCATGAGCAGGGGCTTGCCGGTTTGCAGCACGCGCTCTGCTCGGGAGCGTGCACGGCGCAGCAACTTGGCCTCCGCTCGGGCGCGGTAGCTGTCGCAGTCAACCCTCACACGTGGGGCATCCGCCCATGTGGCTTGTACCAGTCTGTTGACGAGGTACTGCAGGTCATCCAAGCGGTCTCCTTCATCGCCGATGAGGTAGCGGGCGTCCTCGCTGTTGAGCATGAGCTCCACCCCTTCATCATTACTGCTGATTTCCAGAGTGTAACGATAGCCCAAGGGCGTGAGGATGGAATTTACCGCCTTTGCAGCCAGCTCTTCCGCGTTGTATGTATGTTGCTCCATATGGGATACGGTGCTGCGTATTTTATGCATCAATCATCTGCAGAGCCGAGGAAACGGAGCAGGAAGAGGAAGATGTTGTAGAAGTTGATGTAGAGGTTCAGCGCACCGAGCACGACTCCCTTTTCTCGCTCTACGGGGTCGATGATGTAAGCGCCTTGCTCCTTGAGCATCTGGAAGTCATAGGCGGTGAACAGCGCGAAGATGATGACACCCGCTGCGCTGATACCCAAGCTCATCATGCTGCTGCCGATGAAGTAGTTTGCAAGAATCGCGATGAGCAGACCGATGAGCAGCATGAACAGCGTGCGCCCCCATCCGCTCAGGTTGCGCTTGGTGCACATGCCGTACAGTGCCATGGTGCCGAACATACCGGCCGTGCAGGCAAAGGTGAGCCCCAAGGACTCATTGCTGAAAACGTGCAACAGCGGGCTGAACAATGCGCCCTGCATGACGGAGTATACGAGAAGCAGCAATTTTAATGCTCCGCTCGTCAGCTTGCTCGCGGCAAAGAACATGATGAGCACAATCGCCAGTGTTCCGATGCCGAATGCCAGCTTGTTATTCAGCACAGTAAGCATTAACTGAAAATCGCTTTCCACGTAAATGGCAACACCGGCAGAGATAACCATCGAGAGAGCAAGCCATAAGTACACCTTATTCATGTACGATGCCACCATGGCATCGATTTGCTCCGTGGTACGGGTGTCTTGTATATATTCTTGAGGGATGTGGTTTTCCATGACCCTATTTTATGCGATACCCGCGCCCTTGTCAAGCTCTCATGTTATGAAAACGTCGCACTGTTATATTTTGCCTCTCGGAAAGTCGGCATAGGGGGACTGATGTCCCTCGCTCCGATAATGCAAGCTACCGGTCGCAGGGCTCACCATGTCGGAGGGATGGTGAATTTTCGGTGCGATTCGCGGAGTTTGCGCAGGGTGATGCCGGCGATATCTGCCCGCAGTGTGAGGTGCGGCGGTGGGGTGCTGTGGGCTAGGTGCGGGTGGCGGAGGTAGAGCTCGCACATGCACCACCCGGCCGCCATGGTGGCATAATAAGCATCCGCCCGCACGTGTTGCAGGGCTTTCACCACGCGCGCTGCCCAAGTAGAGTCTTTCACAAAGTGGTTGATGAGCATTACAATGCCGAATCTCGCTTCATACTCGTGCGGAGAGCTCAGGTAGGGCTGCAAAAATTGCCATGTCTCGGGCAAATGCGCTCGCACGAACTTGTACGTCGCGCAGCATGAGTCGCATACGCTCCAATTGTCTATCAAAGGTACGAAGTCACGCAGCAGCTCCATCCGCTCCTCCCAAGTGATGCTCTTGGGCAAATACCCCGCTATCATTCCTCGCAACATGGTCTCCTCCATACTTTGCGGGGCATCATTTGCGTGTAAGAACGGCGGAATTCCGCATTTTGCGACCTCCTTTGCCAGTGCGCGTAGCTGTGGTAGGCGTATGCCCAGTATGTTGCGTATACCCGGCAACAGCGAACTGCAAAAAGCCTGCATGCGAGGCTCAGCCATCGCATGCAGGCGGGTTCTGATTTCGAGAATATCCATTTATTTGGCAGCAGCAGCCTCCAAAAGCTTGCGCACTTCCGCATTTTCCGCGTAGTCCAAGGCAGTCTTGCCGGCCTTATCCTTAGCGTGCACATCTGCGCCATTCTCCAGCAGCAGACGCACCGTGCCGAGCACATCCGGGTACTCCGTCATGCTCTTGATAACAGTGGGGCGAATCTTCTCTGCCACCTTCGGTGATACATCCTTCAGAGAAATCGCAGCCTTAGCCTCCGGGGTGAGCACAGCCTGAATCAGCGGCGTACGCCCGGCTGCATCCGCAGCGTTGATGTTCGCCTTGTACTCTAACAGCACCGCCAGCGTTTCTACGCTGCCGTCCATTGCTGCAATCATGAGGGGCGTGGTGCCGTTCTTGTCCACGGCATCCACCTCTGCTCCGTGCTT
This sequence comes from uncultured Akkermansia sp., assembly GCA_904501955.1. Lineage (GTDB taxonomy): Bacteria > Verrucomicrobiota > Verrucomicrobiia > Verrucomicrobiales > Akkermansiaceae > Akkermansia. Next base: position 36,081 of record CAJGCY010000005.1, read on the forward strand.
CAGCAGGGCTCGGCAGGCTGCCGGTGCATCCATCTTCGCCTCATGGGCACCCAGCAGATCTGCCGCGCCCATCAGCTTCAGGGAGTCCGCAATCAGCTCGTTACCGGTGGCCGTGATGTGCAGCGGGGTGCTTTGGCTGGCGGCATCACGCGTGCTGCCGTTTGCGCCATGGCTGAGCAGCAGCTCCATCATGTCCGCTCTGGCAAGCATTGAGGCGTAGGCCAGCAGCGAGGTGTTCGGGTTGATGCCTACTTGCACATCCGCCTTGTGGCTGAGCAGCAGCTCCACTATCTCCGTGTGCCCCAGTGCCACAGCGATGGACAGAGCAGCGGAGCCGTTCGTCTGCAGGGCATTCACCTTCGCGCCGTGCTCCAGCAGCGCTTCTGCCGCTTGTGTATCATTGTTCTGCGCAGCAGCCATCAGCGGGGTGAATCCCGTGGGAGTGCCGGCATTGGCGTCTGCCTCATATTCCAGCAGCAGTCGCACAATCTCCACGCTGCCCTCCACTCGGTGCAGAATGGCATGCAGCAGGGGCGTCAGCCCGCGGGCATCCGCTGCATTCGGGTTGGCTTTGTTCATCAGCAGCAGTTGAGCGGCACTCAGCGACCCCTGCGCGCAGGCAAGCGACAGCGTGCTTTCACCGTTCGCTGCACTGTAATTCACGTTCGCGCCGTGCGTGATGAGCAAATCCGCCATCACCCAATCATCATACAGACAGGCAATCGTCAGCGGCGTGATGCCGGACTCCTTCTCGTAATTCACATCTGCTCCGTTGCTAAGCAGCACATAGGCCAAATCTGAGCGGCGGTTGACGGTAGCAATCAGCAGCGCAGAGTTTTTGTCCTTATCACAGCTGTTCACGTCGAACTCACCGGCAGCTATCTTCTGCTGCAGCTCTTCCTGCGTAACGTTGGCGAGAATCGTGGCTACATCCGTGCTCTCGGCTCCTGCTACAGGGGCTGCCTCCTGGGCGTATGCGGGCAGTGCTGCCGTCAGCACGGCTGCACCCATTATCAGGCTTGTTATGCGCTGTTTCATGCTTACTTTCCTACCATATTTTCTCCCACTCTGCAAGCAGGATTTTTGACATCTCCCCGCTTTCTCCCTCCCTCCCTTGCCTTTACCTCACTTTTTGCGTTATAACGGATTTTTATCTTTACTCCCCATGCCATTTTTGTTACCATGCAAGATATTAGTTTCCGCGCTTTTTTTTCTGCATTTCTCACCTCTCACAGCACACCATTTTCGCCATGGATACCACCACCATCACGCTTACCGTCACCAATCTCAATGACTCCGGTGAAGGATCCCTCCGCCAAGCTATTATTGATGCCAATGCTTATACCGGAGATTTGCCTGTTTCCATTGTCGTAGATTCGTCGCTTGCCGGGCAAACGCTTACGCTTTCTTCCTCATTTCCTACCCTCTCAAAGGCTTGCTCTCTTGATGGTAATGGAATTATTCTTTCAAATTACAACATCACTACTTCAGCTTCCCTCAATCTCCACAATCTGACACTTCCTCAACTCGTTCTTTCATCCTCAGGTTCCATCGCTGGTTCTAATATTATCCTTACCTCTGAAGAAGCTATCCGTCTCTCTAATTGGAGTGGTGTTACGGATTTTTCTGGAATTTCCCCCCTTTCTGAATCGGCATATGTTCGCATATCCGGGACATTGGGAGATTGTACGTTTACGCAACTGCCTGAAACTTTGAGCGGTGGCTACAAAATAAATGGTGATATCAGCATTCTTGCCGGAAAGACAGTTGTAATGGAGGACGGTGTACAGTGGCTGATTCATTACGCAGGGTATTACTCTTCAGCGTATGTTGATATCGAAGGTTCATTTGTTGCTAATAATGAGATTGAAAATGACGTATTAGTTGCTACTAGTAATGATATTGCCATTAGAGTGCAGGATGGCGGAAAAGTCGAATTGAACAATGCAAACGTTCGAAATGCAGCTTTATCTGTAATCGGTGGAGGGACGATCATCATGAACGGAGGCGTTCTTGATGCGAGAAATGCACTCTATATTAGTGCCGGAGGTAAAGCCACTTTAACCGATGTAGAAGTAGAGTGTTACATCTCTAATTCCGGAAGTTTGGAGATGAACGGCGGAAGCATAGACAATTATATAACCAACAAAGGAACGTTGTCGATGACAGATGTTACTTCCATCTCCTATATTGAAGTGTTGGGAGAAACAACGTTGGATGGAGTGACGTGTGCCAAGTTGATAGTATCCGACAATACATTGGTACACACCGGAGATAATGGTGTAACTTTGACCGGAGAGGAAGCGTTTACATTGTCGAATTACAGTGGCAACGTAGGCGAATTATTAGACTCATTGGATTGGACTGCAACAGCAGATAATGCCTATATTCGCATAACTGGAACCTTGGGAGATTGTACATTTACACAATTGCCTGAGTCATTGAGCGGTGGATATAAAATAACTGGAGATGTGACCATTGCTGCCGATAAGACAGTGTACATAGAAGAAGGAGTGGTGTGGTCATTGACGGGGAATCCGTCATATTCTGATATTCGGTTGAGGGTTTCCGGTGCATTGATAGCAGATTACGAGCAGGTATCCGACGCTTTGATTGCAACGAATGGAAGCGTTGTAATGACGATTTCCGATGGAGGAAAGGTTCAGTTGACTAATGCCAATCTTCTGTTCAAAGATATGGTATCAGTGAGTTCGGGAGGCGAGCTTGTAATGACCGGCGGAACGCTGGATGGCGGAAGCTATGTTTTTGTTTCATCCGGAGGTAGCGTTTCTTTAACAGATGTTGATGTAGAGTGTTATATCTCCAATTCCGGAAGCTTG
>CAJGCY010000006.1 GCA_904501955.1 uncultured Akkermansia sp.
ACGCTGCGTCGCTGACGCTCCGTCGCACCGGGCTCAATTTTATTTTTTCCGCTAACAGGGGTTGCGCGGCTACGCCGCTCCACCCCTGCCTAAGGGCTGACGCCCCTTATCGGGGCTTCAAATTCCGCTCGCTTCGCTCGCTAACTTCCGATTTATCGCGCAGTAGAGACTAATTAGAAGTTCCCAACAGAAAGACATGAGCGAGGTTTGGGCTTTTCAGGGCGGAGGAGATGTGGTACAATGCGGGCATGACAGAACAGCTGGACATGTTGTTATGGGAGCTAGCAGAGCAGCAGCCGTGGTTGCTGCCGGTGTGTTTTGCTCTATTCGGGGCATGTGTGGGGTCATTTTTGAATGTGGTCATTTACCGGACCCCCCGCGGGCTCAGCGTCAATGAACCGAGGAGATCCTTCTGCCCGAGCTGCAACAAAGAGATACCGTGGTACTTGAATATCCCCTTGGTCAGCTGGTTGCTGTTGCGCGGGCGCAGCGCGTGCTGTGGGCAGCGCATCTCCATGCGCTACTGGTTGGTGGAGCTGGCATGTGCCCTGCTCTTTGCGGGTGTGGCCTGGCAGCTGGGAGAGGGGCAAAGCCTGAGTGCCGTGGCACAAGTGCTGATGTGCGCGTGGGTGGCTACCGGCTTGGCCATGCTCTGCATCGACTGGGAACAGATGATTGTACTGCCGAAAATGGCGCTGGTAGCGACCGGACTCGGCATAGCGGCGGTGCTGGCAGACCCGGTGTGGTTCTACGAGACCGCGAGCATGGGAGATGCCTTTTTGCTGGCAGCCGGCAGTGGGGTGATGGGGTTCATTTTGCTGAAGTTGGTGGCACTGCTGGGTAGGATATGCTTCGGGCACAAGAAGAAGAGCTTCGCAGACGCGCAAGCATGGGAGCTCAAGCAGGAGGGGGAGGAAGATCTGCTCCTCACCATCGGCAATACCACCTACCTGTGGAGTGAGCTTTTCATGGAAGAAAACAACCGCGTGCATTTGGATGGAGCCATGCTCCGCGACAAAGAGCACGCCGCCGGCACCATCACCTTCACGGCGGAAAGCTTTACCCTGCCGGATGGCTCAGAACACCGGCTGGAGGATTATGAGAGCTTGGCCGGCAGTTGTCGGGGCATGCGCACGCGCAGGGAAGCCATGGGGAGCGGGGATGCGTGGATAGCGCTGAGCCTCGGCGTGGTCTGCGGGTGGCAAGGGGCATGCTTTGCCTTGGCTGCGGGCAGTGTGTTGGGCATACTGTGGGCCATCATTGCCCGAGTGAGCAAGGGCGAGCCCATGCCCTTCGGGCCGGCATTCATCGCCGGGGCTTGGCTGTACTTGGCCTACGGGCGGGGATGGGTAGAGGCATTCATCCATAACATGGGGTAAAAGGAGGAGAGGCTGACATGCGCATGAACACCACCGCAACCATCAGTGCTGCAATCCTGCTCGCGGCAACCACCGTGCCGGCGCAAGAGCAGGAAACGCAACTGTCGCGAGCACGAGTGGAGGCAGACTACACCACAACGGCCTATATACTCAATGACCCGGAGAACGAATCGATACATAACGTCATCAGCACCTTAGAGCGCTGCACACAGCACGGGCACCCCTTGGCCGCCATGCTGCTGTTGGATGTGTATGAGGGCAAGCGCCGAGGTTTGGAAGCACAGCCTGACAAAGCGGCCAAACTGGCAGCGGACATAGCCGGGGGTGACATTCCGCTCAACGATGAGCACCCGCAATCCATCCAAGCCCGCTTGGAAAGCATGTATCGCCTCGCGCTGTACCTGGAAAAGGGCTTCGGGGTGCAAAAATCCGCCCGCGACGCGTATGAGTGGATGCTCAAAGCCTCAAACGGAGGCTACGGGAAAGCACGTGTGGAGCTGGCGCGTTACCTCATCACGGGCAAAGGCGGGCATAAGAGCCCGCGCATGGCGCTGCGACTGCTGAAAGCGCAGGCAGCGACGGATGCCTCCGTGCCCAATCTTTTTTTCTACTTGGGCTACATATACCTAAGCGGTAGTGGCATGCCCAAACCGAAACCGGAGCTGGCCTTCAAGTTCTTTTCCATAGGTGAAAAATTCAATGATGCCAACGCCATCAACAACCTCGCCTCCATGTATGAGAGGGGGCTCGGCACTGATAAAGATGAGCTGAAGGCCCTGCGCCTTTACAAAAAAGCGGCGGACTTGGGGAACAAAGAAGCCTCCGCCAACATGCAACGCTTGGCCTATGTGCAGGCGGAGCGAGGCTCCGACACCGCGGACAGCGTGCGCGTGGACAACGCCGCCATGCAAGTCATAGAGTCCCTGCCCCTCCCGGACCACATGCGCAAAAACTTATCCGCCCCCTTCAGGCGCCACGCGGAAGCAAACCGGAATAAATGAGATGAGCTTCTCCATGCAGGCAGCACGGCAAGCGGTGGCCTACGCCGCGCATAGCTTGGGATTCTCCGGTGTGGGAATAGCCCCGGCAGATGCCGCGCAGGGTGACCACCTGCAGCGCTGGCTGCAAGAGGGGCAGCATGCGGACATGGAATGGATGGAGCGCCACCTGCCTGCGAGGCTCGACCCGCAACTGGTGCTGCCGGGGGTGCGCAGCGTCATCATGCTGACGTATGAGTACGCCCGCACGGATGCCCACAACGCGGGAGGAGCCATCGCGCGCTACGCCCAGGGGGAAGACTACCACAAACTGCTGGCTGAGAAGCTGGCGGACCTGAGCGAGACGCTGGGCTTTTACGGTGGCACGCAGCGGTACTTCACGGATTCCGGTCCCGTGAGCGAGCGATTTTTTGCAGCGAGAGCCGGGCTGGGGTGGATAGGACGCAACGGTTTATTGGTGCGGGAGCACGGGGGCTCCTACTGTTTTTTGGCCTGCATACTGACCACGCTGGAGCTGCCGTACGATGCCCCCGTAGCCAACCGCTGCGGCAACTGCCACCGCTGTGAGCAAGCCTGCCCCACGGCAGCCCTGCACAACGGCTGCTGTGATGCTCGCCGCTGCCTGTCCTACTGGACCATTGAGGCAAAAAGCCCCACGCCGGAGCACATACGGCAAGCACAGGGCGAGCGCCTGTACGGCTGTGATGCCTGCCAAGAAGCCTGCCCCTGGAACCGCCGAGGCCCGCACACCCCCACGGATTTGCACTTACTCATGCCGGCGGAGCTCTGCAGCCTCAGCCCCGAAGCCATGAGCAAGCTGACAGATGATGAATTCGGGCAATTATTTGCAGCCTCCCCCATTCGCCGCATAGGGCGGGAACACCTGCGCCGCAATGCCCTTGCCCCGCAGCTGTGCAGCATTCCCCCCGCAACTGACAAAAAAAACTCCGCCAATCATGAACAAAAGTAGCCCCGGCGGAGTCAAAATGGTAGAATATGATGACAACTATGCACTTCACCGCTTACCTTCCCCAGCAGCTGACAGAAGCCATCGCCTATTACGGCCATGGAGGCTACGGCCTGTATGCCGGAGGCTTCAACACCTTAACCCTTATCGGTATTGCTCTGCTCATCATCGTCGGCATCATCGGGGCGGTGGTGCAGAGCCGCCTGCAAGCCGTGATGCGCAAGTATTCTGAGGTATACGCCCCCATGACCGGCGCGCAAACCGCACAAGCCATGTTACAAAACAATGGCCTCAACCACGTGCGCATTACCCACACAAGAGGCCGCCTCACGGACCACTACAACCCCGGGGACTGCACCGTCAACCTCAGTGATGTGGTGTACGCGCAACCCTCCATCGCAGCCATGGCAGTGGCAGCGCATGAGTGCGGCCACGCCTTACAGCATGCACAGGCCTACCCCTGGCTGGGCCTGCGCAGCAAGCTGGTACCTATGGTGAACATAGGCTCACGCATGGGGCAGGTACTGTTGATATTGGGGCTCATCTTACTCTCCGGCGGCAGCGATGCCACCATAGCATGGGTGGGGCTGGCACTGTTCGGCACCACCACACTGTTCACGCTGGTCACCCTACCCGTAGAGTTCGATGCCTCACGCCGCGCCCTGCAGTGGCTGGAGAACTCCGGAATCGTCAACAAAGAGATGCACGGACACGCCGCCACGGCGCTGCGCTGGGCAGCCATGACCTACGTGGCAGCAGCGCTCTCATCACTGGCCATGCTGCTCTATTATGCCTTTATCATCCTGAGTCGCTCCCGCGACAGAAGCTAATCCCCCCACACACCACATACTTATATCACGCGTTATGAAAAGCAAGTTTTTCCTCCTCACCGCCATAGCATTCATCACCGGCAACACCGCGCTTGCGCATGATCTGCCACCCAGTGAGACCTCTCCGCATGAGCACTTCAGCCCCCGCGAACACGCAGAGCTTTACCTCAACCTCGTGTCGCACCTGTACTACGCGCTCATTCCCCTGCAAGACAGCGTGGTGGATGCCACCACCGCAGCCGCTGCGCGTGACAAGATACTGGCCCTGCACCGCCGCCTGAATATGGCCATAGACCACATGAGCGGCAACCCGGATATGCGCCATGAGGTGCTCCTCATCCTCCGCAATAACCCGCAACGGCTGGAGCGCATGCTCCGCGAGCAAGACATCTATAACCGCAGTGCGGAGCGCTGCCGCGCCACCGGGCTCATACCGGATATGCCCACCATCCGCCGTGTAACCATCCCCTCGGAGAACTGACACCCGCAGCGTGAGTCGCAAGCTTCTACAGGACAAGATACGCCGAGCCTTAGGCGGCACTGCCACCCAAAGCGCGGCGGAGCTTGCGCTCCATGCCGTGACGCAGGCCATACGCGACGGCATGCGGGAAGATGAGGAGGTGAAACTCGCCAAGTTCGGCACATTTAAGCTCAAGCAAGTAGGGGCAAGGCGCCTGCTGTTGCCCCACAACGGAGAAAGCCTCACCTTACCCCCCAGAAAAGTGCTGCGCTTTCATCCCGCCCCGCGCTGAGCCCCATTTTTGCCGGATAGAACGCATTATATGCTTTACAAGAGGCCGTTTAAGATGGAAAATAAGCCTAACATGAACAGACTCTTCCGCACTCTCCTCCTCATCGGCACCCTGCCTTTACTTCTCACCGGGTGTGGGGATGATGACGAGGCAAAGGCAGAGCAAGCCGCCAGGTTCACCACCTCCACCAAGCCGGCGCCTAACCCCGTGCGTACCTCCCTGCAGGAATACCTGCGTGAGGACGCCGACATGAGCACCGGCGTGCCCGGTGCACCCCAGTTCGAGCTTTACAGCCACTACAAGGGGGAAGACATCCGCCAAATCACCGGTGTTTCCGGTCGCAAGCTCATCTTGGTATTCACGACAGACTGGTGCCAGCACAGTCGCGACATGCGTGAGAGCCTTCAAAAGCTTGCCCAAGAGGAGAAAGGCAACATCCAGGTGGTGGACATCAACGCGGATGAGTACTCCGAGCTGGCGAAGTCGTTCAACCTCCAAAAAGTGCCCACCATGCGCCTGTATACGGAGGGCATCGAGGTGCGCGTGTTTGAGGGATTCTTTGACACGGAGACCCTGCGCGAGATGCTCCACCAAGTATTCAGCGATACGAACAGTTTTTACAAATAACACACAACCATACAACAGCAATATCATATGAGATACCTTACCGGATTACAACCCAGCGGCAAGCTGCACATCGGTAACTACTTCGGCGCTATCCAAAACGCCATCGACCTCCAAAATAAGGGTGAAGCCTTCTACTTCATCGCGAATTATCATGCCATGACCACCCAGCCGGATGCCGAGACGCTCCGCGCCAACACCTACGAGATGGCGGTGGATTTGCTGGCATGCGGCCTTGACCCGGAAAAAGCCGTTTTCTTTGCCCAATCCTCCGTGCCGGAGGTGAATGAGCTGGCGTGGGTGCTCTCCACCGTATGCCCCATGGGCTTGCTGGAGCGCTGCCACTCTTACAAGGACAAGATTGCCAAGGGCTTCAGCCCCAATCACGCTCTCTTTGCCTACCCCGCGCTGATGGCGGCGGACATTCTGCTGTACGATAGTGATGTGGTGCCCGTGGGCAAGGACCAGAAGCAGCACTTGGAGGTAACCCGTGACCTCGCCGGTAAAATCAATGACTCCTTCGGCGAAGGGCTGCTCAAGATGCCGGAGGCGCTCATCAATGAGGTGACGGCCATTGTGCCCGGTCTGGACGGGCAGAAGATGAGCAAGAGCTATGGCAACACCCTGCCCGTTTTCGGTGAGGAGAAAGCCCTGCGCAAGCTCATCAACAAGAAGGTAGTGACGGATGCCACCCCGCTGGAGGACCCGAAGCCGACGGAGGGCTCCATCATCCTGGCGCTCTACAAGCTTTTTGCCACGCCCGCTCAGTATGAGGAGATGGTGGAGGCACACAAGCGCGGTGGCGTAGGCTACGGCCAGTTCAAGAAGGACCTGTTCGAGGCATACTGGGAGTACTTCCGCGCAGCGCGTGAAAAGCGTGACTGGATTATGGCGAACCCCGGCTATGTGGATGAGGTGCTGGGCCAAGGGGCGCAGCGCGCCCGTGAGACAGCGGCTCAGGTACTCTCCCGCGTGCGCAAGGCGGTGGGGCTCATCTGAAACAGCAGCAACGCAACAAATTAATTTGAACCGGCGGCCGGGGGCAACACCTCGGCCGCTTCTTTTTGCTCGTGCGCGGCGTTATAATTGTTTGCGGCCTCAGCATGCCCTTGGGCGGCGGCGCGCTGCCACCAGCGCAAGGCCTTATCCGCATCTTTCTGCACGCCGTTGAGGCCGAAGTAGAGGATATTACCATAGCGGAACTGCGCCACGGCATCCCCGGCACAAGCCTTGGCATAAATGGCCGCCACCTCCGCGCGGTCGCGCTCGCGTTTGCGCTCCGCCTGCTCCAAGCGCGCCTGCTCCGGGTCATGGAAGGCATAGCGAGCCACCCATGGCACGATGATGGCGAGGCAAAACACATACACAGCCATGATGTGCCAGCGCGAGATTGGCCATGCCGGCCGTGCAGCCATACGGCGCCGCAACCCGGCACCACGGCGGCGCCCACGCAGGCGAGCCTCGCGGCGCTTCTGCGCATGGCGAATCGACACGCGGGCGGGTCTGCGGGGCATATCCGACAGCTCGGGCGCCATACTCAGGCGCTCGTGGCGCTCCAGCCAGGCATCATAATCCGCCCGCAGCTCCTCATTGCCCAGCGTGCGGTAGGCCTCCACCACCAGCTTAAAGCGCTCTTCCGCCGCCGCGTTACCGACATTGTGGTCCGGGTGGAAGCGCATGGCCTGCTTGCGGTATGCCTTCTTTATTTCCTCCGCAGAGGCGCGGGGCGGCACATCCAGCAGCTGGTAATAGTCCGGGCGCAGGCTCATCATTCAAAAAAAGGGCGCGGCGCCCAGCCCAGGGCGCGCATTTTATCCGCGGCTACTTGCATGTGCGAGCAGCCTCGGCAAGAGGCTTCGGCACTCAGCGGGGAACGAGGAACGCCGGTCAGGCGCTCCAAGCGCTCGTACGCCTCCGCCTTAGTGAAAGTGCAGCCGCACACGTTGTAAACGCCGGCGGGGGCATGTGCCAACAGCAAAAGGGCGGCAGCGGCATCCTCCACATGAACATAATTGAGAAACCTATCCTCCGCACCGGGCAGTTGCGGTTCCCCCGCCGCGTGGCGGCGCAGCAGCTCACAGCGCCCCTCACCATACAAGGCAGCCAAACGAGCCACCGCCCCACCGGCAGCCAGCACAGCCTGTTCCGCACGCAGCAGCAGTGCTGCGCGCTCCCCCTTGGCAGCTGCGGGGCTTTGCTCCGTTACGCGGCAGCCTTGCGTCTCGCCATACACCGAGGTAGAGGAGCAGAACACGAGCTTGGCTTGCGGCACCACGGCGCGCAGCTGCTCCACGGTGTGCAGGTAGCAGCGCTCATAATCCGCCGCACTGCCGCCACGCGTAGCCATGCAGCAGAACACCACGGCGGGCAGCAGACGCGCGCGCGCCTCGCGCAGCACGGCGGCATCATACCCATAGCCACGCACATCCGCCGTGGCGGTGGGGTCAATGCTCAGCACCCGCGCCCCGGCGGTGATAGCAGCGCGCGCCAGCGCAGAGCCCAAAAAACCGGCTCCGAGCACCCACACGCACTGCTCACTCAGCTTCATCCTCGCTTACTCCAAATAAGCTCAGCAAGCTCCAAATCGCCCGGCAGCGTAATCTTCAGATTCGGTCCCCCCTGCACCAGATGCGTTGCCACGCCTATGCTCTCCATGGCGCTCACCTCATCCGTTACCACCAAGCCCTGCTCGGACACACAGCTGTAGGCGCGACGCAAGAGCGCCACATCAAAAATCTGCGGGGTCTCCATACCCCACAGGCAATCGCGGCTCACCTTCTCCGGCAGCGTGCAGCCTGCGGCGTCCGCACGCTTGAGGGTGTCCACAATGGGGTGGGCGCAGGCAGCAGCGCCCGTTTGCTGAGCAGCAGCCAAGCACGCCTGCACCCCCTCCGCCGTAATCAGCGGGCGGGCGCCGTCATGCACCGCCACCCAGCGCGTGCCCGCGGGCAAGGCGTTCAACCCCGCCTCCACGGAGTCCTGGCGCTCAGCTCCGCCATCCACACGCAGCACAGGCACGGCAAAGGAGGCATCCGCCAGCCCTACCGCCTGCCAGCGCTCCTCCGGGCACACCACCACCACGGCAGCGCACCCGGCAGCCACAAAGGCATCCACACTGCGGCGCAGCACCGGCACCCCGGCCAAGGGGGCAGCCAATTTATCGAACCCGGCGCGGCGTGAGCTGCCCGCCGCCACTATCACAGCGCAAAACATGGCTCCGCAATCAGGCAAGACGAGCTCCTACCAGCTTGGACAGCAGCTTACCGGGAGCAGTACCCGCCGTGCGAGCCTGCATCTCCTTCATCACGCGGCCCATGTCCTTCTTGGTCGTAGCGCCCAGCTCAGCAATCACCGCCTCCAGCACCGGCAGAATCTCCTCCTCGGTCATCTCAGCGGGCAAGAATGCAGCCAGAGCCTTCATCTCCGCCTGCTCCTTCTCCACCAGCTCAGGGCGGCCGGCCTGCTCATACATGGCAATGGCGTCCTCGCGCTGCTTAATCTGCTTGCGCACCACATTCTGAGCCTCATTCTCGGGCAGCAGCTCGTGCGCATTACCCTTCGCCACCTGTGCGTTCTGCAAGGCTGCCTTCAAACTGCGCAATGCGCCCAAGGTCACCTGGTCCTTACCCAACATAGCAGCCTTCATTCCGGCTGTAATCTGATCATAAATAGTACTCATATCACCTACCATTTTACAGCTTCTCCCCCGCTTTGCAAGCCTGTTTTGCTGCATAAATCCACTCATTTTTTCAGCAACGCTTTATATCGCACTCTTACAAAACACTAAAAATACTACCCTTACAAGAATTTTTGCACATCTTATAAATATACTTGCATGATTTGCATGCATTTTTACTAAGTATATTTATAAGATGCGCTATTTTGTTGAAAAATGAGCACATTACAGTGCAAAAAAGCACTTACCACTCACCCCAACAAGTAGCAGAATGCCGCTGCGGGGATGCGAATCAGCGCATTGCCACCACCGGGAGCTTCCTCAAAACGCCCGAAGTCCGTAGGCATACGCGTCACCAAGAAGGCGCCTGCCGTTTCCGGCGCGTGCAGCAAAGTCATGATAGCATCCTCGCGAGTCACGGAAGAATCGCGCTTGTACTTCACCTCACAGAGGTAGCGAGGCCCCGCGGGGTGCGCGATGGCGAAGTCCACCTCTTGTTTTTTACGACCGGGCAAGCGCACATAGCCCAAGCCGTGCGTGCTACCATAAGCGTACATCAGATGCTTGTATACCACATTTTCCGCCATCGCGCCCATCTCCGTTTCCGAAAGCGCGTAGGGGTCAATCATGAGCGAGGCATTCCGAATCGCGGCGTCCGCCACGTAGAATTTGGACTGCGAGGACAAGCCCTTCTTACCGGTGTAGGCGGCATTGTGGCACACGTAAAGCAAGTTCGCATCACGCAAATAATCAATGTAGCGTTGCAGCGTAAACATACTCACGCCCTCCAGCGCTCGACACATCTCGGACATATTGATTAACGACCCGGAGTGCAGGCAGAGGTACAAAAAGATTTTCTCCAGCTGCAGGGTGTTGCGCACATCGAACAGCGACGGCACGTCGCGCTTCAGCACCTTGTCCACCACATCCTCACGCAGCACCACCTGAGCACGCTCCACGGAGCTCATCCCCAGCAATTCCGGGAACCCGCCCATCGCTAGGTAACGCGCCCAGTGCGGTTGCAAATCAGCCAAGCCCAGCAGCAGGCCATTCAAATCCACACTGCTCATCTCCGTCAGCGTCTTCAATTTGTCCCTACCCGGCAGGCTTACACCGTGCGCCCCGACAATATCGCAATACTCCCTGAAGGTCAGCGTGGGCATGCGCAGCACGCGCCAGCGCCCCACCCCGCTGTCCGATGCGCCTTTCTCGATACCCGGGCTGGCAGACCCCGTGGCCACGACGTGCACATTCGGACGCGAATCATACAAGTGTTTCAACCACAAGGACCATTCCTCCGCGTATTGAATCTCGTCAAAAAAGAAGTAGCACGGCTCATCAAGCCCCACGTTCTGCTCATAGGCCTCCAGCACCTTGTAAAATCCCATCAACTTGTACATGGGATTATCAAATGACAGGTACATCACCCGCTGCGGGTTCACCCCCTGCTGCAGCAAATGCGCAATCACCTGCTTCATCACCGTGGTTTTTCCGACGCGGCGAGCGCCGGAAAGCACGACAAAGCGGCGCAGCTCTCTGTTCTCCAGAATATCCAGCGTCTCGTGGTACGCTTGCCGATACATGGTCGGCAATTTCTCCACACCCCCTTGTCCATTCCACCAAGGGTTGCTCTGGCGCATCATTCTGTATACCTCAAATTGATCAAACATGGTACATCTCCTTACACGCCTATTATAACACGCTTACGTGCATTGTCAACACATCTTATAAATATACTTGCATGATTTGCATGCATTTTTACTAAGTATATTTATAAGATGCGCTATTTTATTGAAATGTCAACCACTTACGCAACACATTTTCACCACACCGGCTCCGACTCCGGTATACTACGTACTCAGCGGTAGCTATATGTTCTGCTCGACAAATCGGAAGTTGGAGGGCAACAAAATCTATCGGAGCGTGGGACTTTAGTCCCACAAATACGTGCAGGGCTAATCCATAAGAGGGACTAAAGTCCCTCGCTCCGAGTGAATGAATGTTACAAATCCCCCCTTCAACTTCCGATTTGTCGCGCTGTTTGGGAACAACCGAAAACTTAAACACTGCACACTCAGAAAAACTTAACAGCGCGTCATTTACAAGAATTTTTGCACATCTTATCAATATACTTACATGATTTGCATGCATTTTTACTAAGTATATTTACAAGATGCGCTATTTTATTGAAAAATGAGCACATTACGGCACAAACCGCCGCAAAAAGGGGGCGTGGAGGGACAAAAAATCACTCAAAAAAGCTGTCCATCACGCGGAGGGCAGCGCAATCATAATACCCGGCCTCGCGGAGGCGCAGGCGCTGCTCGCGGAGGGCGGGCTCCACCTGCGGGATAGATTGCTTATAGAGCTCCGCGCAATGCTGCTGCACATACTGCGGGGCGAGCATCAACTTCGGCGCCACGGCAAAATAACGCACCATCAGCTCACGCAGCGCAGGCACGGCAGCCTCCGCCTGAGCCTCAGAGGTAATGCCCGCGTAAAGCGCCGTGAGCTCCTCATACACACGGCGCAGCTCCGGCAAGGCCGCGCGAGCAAACTCCACCGTCACGGAGCTTGTATCCACCAAATCAAACAAGGACTCCAGCGGCAAGCTCTCCGTCAGCTCCGCCAGCGTCTCGGCAGAGGCAAGCTCCGAGCGCGCATAAAAAAGAATCGCCACCAAATCCACACCGTACAGCTCGCAGAACTTCTGCAAGCCGAGGTCCAGCGCGCGGGCAGCACGCGGGGGCAGCTCCGGCAGCTCCACACCGGCCTGCATCAGCTGCACAAAGGACTCCGGCGCCTCCAGCTTGGCCGCCAGCGCGGCGCAAGCCATGTAATTGCCGGGGGTAGCATAGCCATCCACCGTGCTTTGCAGCGCCTGCAGGAGCAGCACACGCTTCAGGGCATACGCCTGCGCGCGGCGCTGCTCCTCCGGCAGGGCACGCACCTCCGCCTCCGTGGGCGGCAGGGGGAGCTCATACTCCGCCATCATCGCGTAGGGGCTCACCCCCTGCTCCGCCGCCACTTGGGCGGGCGTGGGGGCATCGGCAGCGCTCAGCGGCGCTGCCCACACAAGCCCGAGGGCGATGGCGCGGAGCAAGTGCATCAGAACTCACCCAAGTAGAACTTCTTCTTGCCGCGGCGCAGCACCACTACCTCACCGCCGATGGCGCAGTCGGGCGTCAGCTCCCAAGCGGGATCCTTCACCACCTCACCATTCACGGAGATAGCGCCGTTGTTGATGAACTCGCGGGCCTCGCGCTTAGAGGCGCACACCTTGCCATTCACCAGCACATCCACCAGAGCACCGGCGGTCAGCTTCACGTGCGGCACATTGCTCATACCGGCGCGCACATCCGCCAGGCTCAGGCTCTTGTAATCACCGGCGAAAAGCTTTGCGCTGATGTCCACCGCCTTCTCATACTCATCCGCACCGTGCAGGTCCGTGATAATCTCACGGGCGAGAGCCTTCTGAGCCGTGCGCAGCTCCGGCTTAGCCAAATGCTCCGCCTCAATAGCCATAATCTCCTCCGGGGTCAGGAAGGTGAAGCGCTTCAGGTAGCCAATCACCTGGCTATCCTCCGCATTCAGCAGGTACTGGTACAGCTGGTACGGAGAGGTCTTCTCCTTATCCAGCCACAGGGCATTGCCCTCACTCTTGCCGAACTTGTTACCCTGAGAATCCGTCACCAGCGGCATCGTGAACGCATACACCTCATCACCCGTCGTCTTGCGGATGAGCTCAATACCCGTGGTAATGTTGCCCCACTGGTCGCTGCCTGCCACCTGCAGGTCCACACCGCGCGTCTCGTGCAGGTGCTTGAAGTCGATGGCCTGAATCATCATGTACGAGAACTCCGCGTAGGAGATACCCGTCTCCATCTGGCGGCGCACCAGGTCCTTGCTCAGCATGTAACCCACGTTGATGTACTTACCGTAATCACGGAAGTAATCAATCACGTTCATCTTGTTAATCCAGTCATAGTTGTTCACCACCTCAAAGCCGAACAACTTCTCCACCTGAGCCTTCAGGCCCTCATAGTTACGGAAAATCGTCTCCTTCTGCGCCAGCTCGCGCTCCACCGTACCGCGGGGGTCACCAATCAAGCCCGTAGCCAAGCCCACCAGCAAAATCGGCGTATGCCCCGCCGCCTGCATGCGGCGCGTAATCAAGAAACTCGAATAATGCCCCAGGTGCAAGCTATCCGCCGTCGGATCCGTCCCGATATAGAACGTCAGACCGCCCTTGTTGAGCTTTTCCACCAAATCAGGACTGGAAATCTGGTTAATCAGACCACGCCACTCGAGTTCTTCGTAAAATGTCATAGCAATTTATGGTTAATTTGTCGCGGGGCATTCTAGCACCTCTCCCCCCAATTGTCAATTTTTTTCGCGCGGGGGGATAAAGCGGGGTGTGAGGCGTCAGCCGAACGTTCGCGCGAGGCAAAGACAGGCGTCAGCCGAGCGTTCGCGTGAGGCGCCGGGGAATTCAAAAGCCCCGTGAAGCGGGGCGAAAACGGAAAATCGCAATCTGGCAGCAACTACGCTGCTGTCGGCCTCATCCATTGCCCACAAATCATTGGCATCGCTCCAAATAAAACGAGCAGCCGCCCCGGCTCGGAGCTTCGCTTCGCTCCCGGCTTCGCGTCTCGCTGCGCTCGCTTGCTACGCCGTGGCTCGCCGGTCCTCGCCTTTGTCTGTCGGCCTACGCTGCGTCGCTGGCGCTCCGTCGCTCCGGGCTCAATTTCATTTTTTTTACGCTACCCAAGGTTACGCTGCTGACGCAGCTCCACCTTGGGCTATTACACTTTCGCCCCGCTTCACGGGGCTTCAAATTCGGCGGGCTGCGCCCGCGGTAATACCCATTTCTTCTCCCAACTTACGCTCGCGCGAACGTTTGGGGCTTGCGCCCCGGCACGTGAACGTTTCGGGCGTGCAGCCCTTCACGCGAACGAGCCCCGCAGGAAATACCTGCGGGGCTCGTGAAAACGCGTGCGCTTGGGCGCGCCGGCGCCGATTAACGGCGGCGGCGGCGGGCGGCGAGGGCGGCCAGAGCCAACAGGCTCAGGGTCGCAGTGGTCGGCTCGGGCACAATGCCATCGAGGTAGACCACACCGGCGCCGGAGTCATACACCAGCCAGGTATCCTCATCAATGTAGCTGCCGGAGATGTAGTTCTCAGCCTTGGTGTAGTAGATACCGCTATCCGCCACGGCCGTGAGGTTATCCAGCACGAAGTTCACGCTGTTCACATCACTGAAGAGCACGAGCTGCGTGGTGCGACCGGCACCGTCAATGGCGCTCTGACCGAGGTCAAGCGTGGTGGACAGGGTCAAACCGGACTCCAGCGTGAGCGAGCCACCCATCAGGCTGGTGTTGGCCATTGCCGTCTCGTACGTAGAGCCGGAAGCCATTGTCAAGCCACCCTTGGCATCCACCGCACCGGCAGCCTTGCTGTTCATGACATCGGAAGACGGGCTGTTGAAGTAGAAGGCATCGCGCACTTTCACGCCCTCAACATTCGCGCCGAAAGCATTCAGCGTGCCGGCCTTACCGATAGCCAAAAGAACATCACCGTTCAAGCTGGCGGCGGCCTGCAGGTTCTGCAGGTTGTACTCGTAGCTTGTAGCGGCATCGCTCACGGAGAGTGTGGCACCGCTGGCCACGCTCACGGAGCCCGTGGTCGTCACATAAGCGGCATCATTCTCAGCGCCGGCCTCAGCGCCGGCATTGCCACGGGAGCTCAGGCTCAGGCTCTCACCGTTGGTGATGGTGATGTCACCCTTCGTGCTCAGCACGGCATCATTACCGCTCACGGAGATGCTACCGCCGCTGTAGTTGCCGTTCTCCACGTTGATGGCGGCCTTATCGCCCTCCACCACAAAGTCACCGGTGTAGGCCGTCATCTGGCCTACCGTAGCCTTCGCGCCGGTACCCGTAGCGTCGGACACAGCCACCGTACCCGTACCGCTCAGCGTGCCGGTAGAGGCAGCCACACCGGCGCCGTTCACCAGCAAGGTACCGTTGTCATGCAGCGTGGTAGAGCTGTTGTCATAACCGCCGGTAGCCACGTTAAGGATACGCTCCGTGCTTTCCGTACCGGAGATGACCACATCACCCTGCACCGTCGTACCGGCAGTAGCCAGCGTGGTAGCCACACGAGCGTCCGTGGTGCCCGCCTCTACCGTCACGTGCAGGTCAGCCGTGCTGTCGATATTCACCTTACCGGCGCCCAAGCCCGTGGCGCTCTGCACCTCCACCACACCGCGGGTGGCATGCGTGCCACCGGAGAATGAGGAGTCACCGCTGAGCACCAGCGTGCCGCTGCCACAGTGCAGCAAGTTACCACCACCGCTGATGTCACCGCTCAGCGTGAACGGAGTCTGACCGCTCACGGAGGAAATCAAGGCAGCCGTCGTCTCATTCGTAGCGGCTTCCGTCGTCCAGCGCTCATCACCCGTACCGCTGATGGCAATATCATTGGTAATTTCCGTAATCTCACCGTCGTAGGTGCCGTCATAAGCCAGCATCAAGGTAGAGCCTGCCGCCTGCTCTACGTTCAGAGCAGCGGAGTCAGCACTGCCACCGATCTGAGCCCAGCCCTTCAGCACCAAGGAACCCTCGCTGATGATGGTCTTACCCGTGTAGGTGTTGGTCTGATCCAGAATCAAGGTACCCAAGCCCACCTTAACCAAGTTGGCATTACCACTGAGCACACCGGAGTAAGTAGCGGTGTTGTAACCACCGGCGGAGAAGCCCGCCACCGTAGCCGTATTCAGCTCCCACACGCTCTTCTCTACCAGCAGCATCTTGTTGCGGTCAATCTCCGTACCGGCCACGTAGGCGGTGCCATCGGCATACATACCATCGCAGGTGATGGACTGCAGGTTGTGGGTATCAATCTCCACATACTCCTTACCACCCACCGTGATGTAGAGCACACCATCAGCACCCTTGCTGTTGACACCCACGTAGTTGGAGAGCGCATCACCATGCGGGGCAGCCTCCACACCGATAATCATGTTAGAGTTCGCCACGTTGGTCGTACCGGCATTGTACACCTGCACACCATTGCCCAAGTACAGCTTGGCATCGGGGGAGTCCCAAGCAATTGCACCGGTACCGACCACACCCGCCGTCACCGTGCTATTGCCCTGCACGGCGCTGCCGCTCGTGCCTGACATCAGGTACAGTGTGGCGGAGTCGTACATGTGCACACCACCGGAGAAGGTGCTCTCACTGCCGGACAGGTACTGCACGGCATTACCCTTCACGGACAGCGAGTTGCTGCCGCTGATGGTGCCACTGTACACGCCGTACGCAAAACCGGAATCCGCGGAGAACTGGCTGTAGGCATCCGCCCCTTCCGTCATCCAGTCAGAGCCCTTGCCATAGCTACCGGCGGAAGAGGTGGTGATAACCAGTCCTTTATTCAGCGCTACGCTACCGCTACCGGACAACGCACCGATGTTGGTGTCAGCCTCGCCAATATCAATAATATTCAGCTCACTACCGGAGCTCAACACAATGTTGGTCTTAGCCGCACGCATGCCATAGCCCGTACCCAAGGTACCCTCCTTCACAAAGATGGTGCCATCCACCCCGGTATCGGTGTCATTGGCTGAGGTATCCGTCACGGTGGAGTTATACAGCACCAAATCGGCTTCACCCACCTTGGTCAGGGTGTTGCCCTTCAAGATAAGCTCAGACTCATAGTTGGCATAATCAATGAAATAGATATTATCTTCTGCATTGACGGAAGCACTGTCACTGAGTGTCACCTTGGGCAAGGCGACCTTACCGGCGGGAGTCGTTTCCGCACCGACCAAGGCTTTATACAAAGCACCGTTTCCATCAGCGCCATGACCTGTCAAATCCAACCACACGCATAAGCCATCACCATTCGTAGGTTGACCTGTAATCTCAATAGTTGTTCCTGCTGTAGCGGTAAGAACTCGGCGCGAATCTTGCGTACCAATAGCATTACCGGCATAATCCGAATTGAACCAAAGAGTCGCCCCATCAGTCAGCGTGATATCACGCCCCAAATCAGTATTACCGACAAGCTCCACCTTACCGAGACCGGAAATCGTCAAGACTCCGGAGGCGGTATCCGTAGCGAAACCGGACTGTGTAGACACCTTCACATGAGTACCATCCGCCAAGGTGAAGGTATCAAAGCCCTGCACAGCGATGGCGCTCAGGTCATACGTTTCGCCTGCGGAAACGAATGCCAAGGTGGAAGAGCCGTTGAGCGTTACACCGGAGTCGGACTGCTTACCGCCATACAAACCGCCGGTAACATTAAAGCCTTGGGTCAGGTTCACGAGCACGTCACGGGTTACGGAAGAGTCACCCACACCGGCGGCATCCACACGCTCCGTTACAGTGCCGGAGAGGAGATTGATGGTAATACCACCCTCCACAGCGCCGTGGTAACCACCACCCACCAACTTGGTGATGGTAGCATCGCCTTCCACCGTAACGTTCACGTCACCATGCACCGTGCCATAATAGCTACCGCCGTACACACGCTTGTTTACAGCCTCCGTAGTCAGCCCCAGCGTACCACCGGTAATGGTCAGATTGCTGCTCGCAACATCACCATTAAAGCCACCGGCAAAGACCTCCGCTATGGTACCACCATCCACATATACGTGGGTGCTGCCATCTTGGTTTGCTCCGTAAGAACCGCCAACCAAGGTCAGGATATTACCATTCTGCACGGTTACATAGCTATTAGCACTCTGGTCAGCATTCCAAGAGCCACCCACTACCCAGGTCTTCTGATCTGCAAGAGCGGCATCTGCCGTGTTGATGTACAGGTGCGTATCGGCATTCTGGTTGTATGAGTCGGTCGGCTCCGTGGTGCTGGCAAAGTAGCGACCGCCCACCACGGTATCCACCGCAGAGTGGTCATAAATCCACACCTCATGGTCAGAATATGCAGAGCTGTTACCACCGGCCACTACGGCTGCGCTAGCCCCGGCATCTAAGCTCACCACGAGCGCCTTGCCGGCATTTACTGCATCGGCATTGCTCTCGCTCACAATGTGCGTGTACAGGAAATCAGCATCCGTATTGAAGAACTTGTCCGTAGAGTCGCCGTAGCGCTTAGCCAAAGCGGGGGCTTTACCATCCTTACCCCAGCGGGCATCCCAAGAGGTCACGGCAATAGAGCCATCCACACCGCCACCTTCCAACACCTTACCGATGCTGATGGTAACCGTACCATCGGAAGAGCTCATCACCGTAGCAATACCGCTTGCCAAGCCGCTGTTCTCTCCATTGGCAAGGCTTACACCGTTGAGGTAGACGGACGCCTCAGTAATGCCGTCCATGCCGCTTATGGTGCCCCCATGTATCAACTGGTAGATGGAAGAGCCACCATCCGCGCTCAGGGCATATGCCAAGCCACCGAGCTCCACTGTCGTTCCGGTGCCTATAAGCACCGTACCGGCATTCTGCAGCGTATCAAGGAAGGTAATGTGCCCGTTAAGGGTGTAAGCGGCATCTGCAGCCACATTCACACCGGAGCCGATGGTCACGTCGTCCAGCGAGCCCTTACCACTCAGGTTCAGGTAGTTCAACTCAGCAGCACCGTTAATGATGCCGTTCGTCACTACACCCAAGGAATCCGCCACACCGGCAATGCCCGTGGCATCCATCGTCAAGCCACTGTAGGTACCCTGTGCGGTGTATACCTTGGCATTACCGCCTACCATCAGCAGCTGGCTGTCACCGGTCTGCAGGGTAGCTCCCGCCGCCACGCTCACCTCACCCTTCACAGCCAAATCCGCAGCAAGCATGGTGTCACCTGCCTGCAACTCCAAGCCACCCAAGGCGTTTGCCTCGCCGTTGTTCACCAGGTTCAGCGTTACATCCGCTGCACCTGCCTTGTGAATCACGTTACCGGCAGCCAGCATGGCACCGTCCGCCGTGGCGTTCAGCACATAGTCCGTCGTATCAGCCTCAAAGTACACATCACCGGGGTTCACCGTGCCCTGAATGGTCACAACAGCATTCTCCCCGATGCCCTCACCCGTCAGGTCTGCGAAGATGGCATCATTGAAAGCCGTTGCCTGGTCATAATCGCCACCGGACCAGTTCTTATGGGTATTATCAGTAGCCCAAATGCCGTCACCATCACCGTCCGTACCGCCATCCCAGATGTTGCCCAGCATGGTGCGAATGGCAATCACATTGCTATCTGCATCATACACCAGCTTATACTGATTGTCCGCAATGGGGAGCGTTTCCGTACCGTTCACCACGCTGAGGTTCAGGTTCAGCAGCTTGGCAATATCAGCCAGCGAGTTGGAGGCATCTGCCGTGAAGAGGTTGTAGGTCTTCATGGTCTGCAGCTCGCCACTCGTAAAGCTGAGCGTGAGGTCCAAGGTGTTTGTCTTTTGATTGATCAACGCGCCGAGCTTCAGAGCAGCGTCCTTAGCGGATACGGCATCCATCGCCATCAGATTATTAATCTGCAGCGCACCGCCACCCAGTGTCAACGCGCCAATCGTGAAGGGAGTCTCCACCGCGGAGCGATCCACGATGAGCACACCGTTCGGATTCAAAACCAAATTGGCGGAAGCCAAGGCTTGGGTGTTATCCAAGCTCAGCTGAGTATGATTTTGCACGGTCATGGTGCCGGTGAAGGCATTGGCTGCGCCCAGTGATACGCGACCGCTACCGGTCAGCAACACGTCACCATTACCATTCAAATTGCCGTTCAGCGTCAGGATATCGGCCTGCTCCGCCTGTATATCCTCCGGAACATTGCCTGCCTCAATCGTCAGATACGTACCCTCTGCCACGGTCATGTTGGCGGAAATGGTGTTGTTGCCGGTATAGTGAATCTGGCTATGGGCGGTATAGTTCATGCCGGAAGCATGCGTACCGCTGATGACTGCGCCATCCAAGTAGACAGCGTTCCCGGCAAGGGTCTGGGTGGTACCCTGCAAATACAACGGGCCACCGATGTACCATGCCCCCTTACCGTTTGCCATGATGTTGTCAGAGGACACATAAAGACCACCACCACCGCGCACGGTCAAATTACCATGGATGGCGCCCGAAGCATTGTTCAGCTTAGCCCAGTACTCACCTGCACCGAAGGTGATATTGTTCACCGTTTCGAGTTTATTGACCGTCAGCTCACGGTAGGAGTCATTGAAGACGATGCTGCCGTATGTACCGTCTGCCAGCTGTTCGCCCTTTACCGAAGCAAAGGTTACCTTGGCAATGGTCGCAAAATCTACGGTAGCAGTAGCGCTCGTTGTTACCAAATTGTACCCGGAATAGGTACCGGCAAACTGCGTAAGACCGAGGCGTCCCCCCAACTGAATAGTCCCAATTCTGGAGGTTTCCTGCTGACCGGTAGACGTTTCATCCGTCAATGCAGCGTAGCTACCCTCGGTAATCGTGAGCGTATCCGTATCCAGCTGGCGGAAGATAATGCCATTGCTGCTCTGCGTATCCACCACAATCTCATCCGCCGTTACCGTGCCGGTGATGTGGGCAGCGCCGTTGCCGGTGAAGCTGACCTTACCACCCTCAGCCGTAGCTGTAATGTTGCCGGCAGACTCTACCACGTAATCGCGGTAGTGAGTATCAGATTCCGCGCCGGCATTCACGTTGATGGTGACATTCGCACCGGTGATGCTGCCGGACTCGCCAATCGTAAGGCTACCGGCACCGCCCGCAGTCCTCGTACCGGAGGAGATGCTTACATCACCCGCGCTAAGCAGCGCACCGTTTACCTCCAAGTTCTGAGCATTCAGCTCCACCTTGCCACCGGCGCTCACCGCGTTATCGAAGCTCAGGGCACCCTCCACATTTGCGGTGATGGTACCACCTACCTGCAGCATGCCGGCAAAGCTCAGGCTGCCCCCCTTAGTTGCGCTGAGAGTCACATTGCCCTGCGCCACCAGATCGTTGGCAAAGCTCACATCACCGCTCTCGGGGGTAATGTACATATTGCCCAGCGTTGCCAGACGTGAGCCGGTGAAGCTGTAGCCACCCGCCGTGACGAACATATTGCTCATCACCATATCCTGAGCAGCATTCACAGTCTTGCTGCCCCCCTCCGGCGTTGCGCCGAAGTAGGCGTTGGACAGCGCGAGGAAGGCAGAGCTGCCATCTGTACCGGCAGCGGTGCTCCAGTTAGCGGAGCTCTTATCCCATGCGGAGGATGCGGCACCCTCTACCAAGCCATCCCAGTACAGGCGAGATGCCTCATTATTCTCAGCAGTCAAGAGTTCTACCACACCGGCAGTGCCCATGTTCACCGCGGCGCTGTTCACAGCAATACCGCTGTACAGCAGGGTGACATTATCGGAGTTCCAGCCCTCCAGCGCGCCCTTGAAGCCCTCCGCAGCACCCTCCACGGCGCTATTCTCAATCAGCACCTTCGTACCGGCGGAAAGGCCGTGCAAGTCGAAGGTCAGGTTGCTGACCGTCAGCTTGCCACCGGTGGCAACAGCCATTTGGCGCTGCTGCTTGGTGGATTCATAGGTGATGTAGCCGCTCAGCGTGCTGTTGCCCGCAAAGGCAACCTTCTGCAGAGAGGCGTAGCCCGTGGCAGCACCGGCGTGCAGCGCTACATCCGTGAGCATGGCGTAATTCACACCATCCGCACTCTTGATGACGTTGTTCGCCTGCGCCGTGGCACCCGTGTAATCCGTTACCGTGCCGCTGCTCAGCAGCTCCACATTCTCCAGCGAGCCACCGGCTGTGGTAAGGGTGTTGGAACCCACCGCCAGACTTACAGTCTTAGCTACATCCTCCGCACCGGCAACACCCAGCACCAGCTTACCGCCGCTTACCGTTGCTCCGGTGATGGTGCCGTTAATCGCATCCGTAATGAGCAGCGTACCCTCACCCGTCTTGCTGAAGGCGCCACTACCGTAGCTCACGCCGCCATAGCTCTGGGTGGAGACCGTCTCCAGCGTGCTCAGCGTCAGCGTAGCCCCGTCTGCTACATCCAGCTGCAAGGGAGCGGAGCTACCAATCACCACCGCACTGTCAAAGCGGGCATTCTGCTGTGCGCTCAGGCTCTGGTTCACCAGCACCTTGCCACCGCTGAACACATAGTCCGTGCCGGTGATGGTCACACTCTTGGCATGCACGCCGCCATCCGCCACCGTCACGCTCTTGTCCAGCGCGGCACTGGTCTCATCCGTGTCCGTAAAGGTGACGCGGGAGTTGGTCTCGAAGGTGACGGTCGCTGTTGCGTCCGCAAACTCGCGCCAGTTGGCATCCGCCCCGGTATTCCATACGCCATCCTCACCCGTGGCATCCCAGTAGCGAGTCAGCATGTAGAGCATCACCTTACCGTCCGCAATGCTGTAGCCATCCCAATCCCCCTGCTGCAGCGCACTGCCATCCAGCAAGAAGTTCTCCAGCCCCAGCGTATCCCAGCCCTTTATCGTACCGGTCAAGCCCTCCACACCGGTGTTATTCACCAGCGTCCAAGTCTTGCTCACGCCGGCAACCTCTTGCATCAGCGCATTGCTGAGCACAAATTGCGTATCCGCAGCGTTCAGAATCTCTACCGTACCGGCGTTCTTGATAGCCTGCCCGAGCGTAATCTCACCCGCACCATCGAAGCTGAGGGTAGCATTCTCAGCCACGACTATACCACCGTAGCTATTCACATACAGGGTGGCATCACTCACAATGGAAGCGGAAGCTCCGCTCTGCACCGTCAGGGCATTAAGCACCAAGTCCTGAACATCGAACACAACCTTACCCCCCTGATTATCAGCCGTACCCAGCACATTAATCCACGAAGAAGTATTGTTGAACGTAAGGCTCCCGCTTTCCGGCGCCAAGGTCAGGGTCGTACCGGCTGCCGCGCCTACATAGAAGCCATGCGCACTTATCAAGTCATTGGCAATCTTGCTCTCTGTTGCGCCATTGGCATTACCGCCCAAAACGGTAGCATTGTTTTCCAAATTCACGGTCACCAGATTCGTACCGGTCACGTTCGTACCGCTTACCTCCAGCACACCGCCACCTTGGATATTGATGACACCGGCATTATCCTTACCCGCTGCATGCAAGCCGTTGTTAAAGGCAATCTTACCGCCGTCAGCCACTGTAATGGTGGCGGTATTGGAATACAGTGAGTATGACGAAATGCCGCACTCCAGCTCCAGCACGCCTCGTACGTTGACAGCGTTATTCGCGTTCCAGTGCCCAAGGCCGAAGGAGGCTTCCTGCTTGCTGGCATTCGTTACCGTACCGGTGATATGCAGTGTGGTGCCTTGCTCCACATTCACGGTAGTAGAATTTGCCCCATTGGCGGAAAGCACAAGGGAGTTCAGCGCATATACACCGCCGTCCTGCACCGTCAAGGTGCTGCCGGTCAGCTGCCATGAGCCGGCATCCGTCAGCGTAGCCCCCTCACCCAACTTAATAGTTACGGCATGACCGTTACCAATGGTATGAGCAGCGCTTTCCGTAATGGCTGCATTCGTGCCTGCAGTCAGTTCCAGAACAGAGTTGTTCGCCACTGCCAGCGTGCTGATGTTATGCGCACCGGCACCATCAATCTTCAAGGTACCGTTCGCATTCAGAGTAACAGCCCCCATATTGAGAGTAGCACCCTCCGTTGCACCGGTGGTCACAGTACCACTCACAGCGGTAGATACGGTCGTCAGCGTGGCATTGTTGTCCACATACAGATGGCTTCCTCCGACTGCGGAGAGAGAGGCCAAGGTGGCGGAGTTCTCGAAGGTGACGTAATTGGTGTCACCGGCAATGCTCAGGCCACCATGGTAGCCGGTCATGTCACCGGCCAAGAACCACTCGCCACCGTCAATCACCGTCAGCATGGCATCCGCACTACCCGTCAGCGTTCCAGTCAAGCGGGTAGCATAGGAAGTGCGTTCATCATAGCCGGCATTGCCGAAGCGACGCAGGTAAGCGCCGTTATCGCCCACAGCAATGTTCCATCCCAAATTCTGCACAAGTTCACCGGTGCCTACAAGCGTGGCGCCATCCAGCAGCACACTACCGGCACGACCGATGGTGGAGGCCATATCCAGATTACCCGCTACCACAGCCAAGGTACCGGTAAAGCTATCAGACAAGGTAACAACCGTGCGCTGCCCTGTGCCTGTCCCCGTTACACCGCTGGCTCCGGCGGCGGAAATGGACAAGGTACCCGCACCACTCAGCGCAGTCAAATCCACACGAGCTCCGCTCTCATCATAATTGCCCAGCGTATCGCTGAGGCTCAGCGTGCCTTCTTCAATGTTTATTTTGGCTGCCACAGCATCTTCCATGCTCATGCTCAGCGTACCGGTGTCAACCTTGCTCAGGCTACCGCTCTCCTCCAGCACGATGGTACCGGCGTCAAAGCTGTAGGTCTCCCCCTCCGCAACAGAGAAACTGTATTCATCGCACACCGTCATCCCGGCTACAGTAGTGTTTGCAGCCAGCTGAATAGTGGAGGATACAGCCGTATCCCCTATCGTGCCGAGCAAGACGGAATCGGTAGCTTCCACAACCACGGACTCACCACCCATCACCCAGTTATCATTGCCACCCCAAGTGATATCATCATCTGCAGCGCTACTCCATACGATGTCATTGTACACAGAGCGAAGCACGCCATCCTCGTAGGCAATGGAATACTGACGATCGGTATAGCCCAAGAGAGATTTCCAATTCAAGGATGCACCTTCCGTCACGGTGCCAATCTGATAGTCGGTACCGATAACAAAATCAGACAACTCCAATGAGCTTACGCCGGTCAAATTAAGCGTACCGGCATTATTCCCGGCCAAAGCGGCAATACTGACAACGCCATTCAAAGTAAGTGTACCGTCGGAATTAATACTGAGCGTTCCCAACTGGTTATAGGTGCCGCTACCGGTAATGCTTACATTGCCACCGATAGTCAGTAAGCGGCTATCGCTCACAACGGTCCCCGCAGCGATGGCAATCTCACCGGCGGTCATCGTCTGGGTAATGGCACCGATGTTCAGAGTAAGTGTATCCTTTACATCCAATTTTTTACCGGAAGCAATTGCCAAGCCCCCATTCATGTTATACTCACCGGCACCCAATAGCTCCAAATTGGCATTCAGGGTAACCAACCCCGTGTTGGAAACAGTGGCATTCTTTTTAATGTCAAAGGTAGCAACGTTAGCCACGGTCATGGCATTGGTGATGCCGAAAGTCATAGCATCCGTACCATTACCCATCACCAAACGGGAGCCATTACCATCCCCGCTATGACGTGCACCGAATGTCAAATCTTTTACTGTTACAGACTTAGCAAAGACAATGTAATCATAGTGATCAGCAAGAGACATGCTACCGGTAAACTGGCTCATATCACCCTCAAAATACCAGTCGCACTCACCTGTAAAGGCGAGAGTGCCGGAACCGGATACCGAACCGGTTAAATGAACAGCATACGTATTTACCTGTCCGGCATTACCCTGGCCTTTCAGCCAAGAGTTGCCCTCGATAATCAAGTTATTACTGAACTGATTTGAGCCATCACTCGGCGTCTCTCGACCGAACAGCCCACCGTTATTAAGCTTTACAGTAGCGTTGCCCAAAGTACTGAGGCGATCCAGAGAACCGCCGAGCACCTCAAGTATACCCGTAAAACCGGAATCCAGCTTAATGGTACTGCGATTATTATTATCGTACGCAGAACCACCGGTCAAGGTAACAGCCAAAGTGCCTGCACCCGTTATACCGGTGAAATCCTTGTTAAACGTCAAATTCGACAAAGTTTGACCTGCATTAGACGTACCACCGCCAATGGCAGTCGTAATTTTAAGTTTAGCGTTTTCGTTAATCGTGATTGCACCTCCGGTCCGGTCCAAGGTTTTCACCGTCACGGTTGCGTCCACCTCAACATTACCTGTTGCTACCGTCAAGTTATCAAAACTGGCATCACTGTGGAAGATAACCCAATCCGCAGATTCGCCTCCGGTCACAAGTTTGATGCTACCGGTAAAGCCACTCATATCCCCCTTAAAGTGCCAGTCACACAACCCCTTGATAGACAACACACCGTCACCGGAAATATCACCTGTCAAATTGACATAATAATCTCCGTTATCCTTACCGCTACCACCTTGACCACCCAACCAAGAATTACCTTTTATAATAATATCATTGGCAAAATCATGCGTACCACCACCGGCAGTTTCACGACCAAATAAGCCACCGTTATTCAGTTTAATGGCAGACGTGCCGCCCAAAAGGCTATTGCGATCCAAAGCACCGGCACACACCTCCAGTGTTCCGGTAAAGGAATCAGAGAGAGACACAAGGCTACGGCCATTATTATCTTCTGCACCAAAGAGTTTAACAGCTAGCGTCCCGGAGCCACTAACAGCAGTCAAATCATGCGCAGTTTGTGCAGAACTATTACCAGCCGAATAACCACCTAAATCATCACTGATAGCAAGTGTACCTTCCGCTATATTCATCTTGGCTGCTGTAGCGTCCGCCAAGCTCATGTTCAGCGTACCATCCCCGGTTTTGCTCAGCACAGAACCATTCTCTAATGCGAAAGTGGACGCAGTCAAGGTAGCACTTTCGCCTGCTGCAACAGACAAGCTGTGATTACGAGCTACTGTCAGAGTATCCACCGTAACGTCTCCGGACAAGGTCACCGTATCGCTGTACTGCGTATCGGCACTCAATAAGACGTTGGATGTTGCCAACGGAACCATATGCGAGGAACCACCGCTCAGTTGCCAGTTAGAGGCTTCACCCCATGCGCTTTCGTCATCTGCCGTGGTATCCACCCACTGCAATACCGACACGCCACCCAAGAGCAACATACCGGCTGCTGCATCATAACTCACGGTGCGGTCAGTCATCCCCAAAAGCTCATTCCAAGCAATCGTATCGCCCCCCGTCACGTTGCCGATGGCGTAACTCTCTGTACCATCATAGGATTCCTTATCGCTGAAGCCTTTCAAGGTCAGAGAATTCAAAGCATCGAAAGTAATGGTACCATTGTTGGTCAATGAACTCAGAGTAACATCACCGGAAAGAGTCAACACGCCATTCTCCGTTATTGCCAAGCTCCCCAGCTGGTTGTATGTACCTGCCCCGGTGATATTGTAAGCGCCATCAATGGTCAGCGCACGGTTATCATTCACCGTAGCGCCGGAGGCGATATCGATGGTGCCACACGTTGCGGTGTAGGCTGCTGACCCGGTAATGTTAGCCACAACCTTACCGTCAACGGCAAGCTTAGAGTTTGCCGTTGCGAACTCTACATTGGCAGTATTGTAAATACCGGAGCTACCTGCATTATAGGAAGTTACATTAAATGTTGTATTATCAGCAATGGAAACACCACAGGTATGAGTGAAGGTAGAGCCATTCATCAGCTTAATGGCACTTTCGTGATATGACACCGTCTGCTTATCAGCCACTGTCATCGTCACGCCGGAGGTATTATCATAACCGACGACAACAGAAGCCTTTTCACAATCGGAATGTTTATACGCATTATTCCAATCAAGAGATTTCAGATTCTCCATATCGGAGCTGATGTAAAGACGCTGCGTTTGATTACCCAACACAATGCTACCTGTAAACTTACTGTAATCGCTACCGGCAAGCACCCACTCACCCATACCAATGAACGTAAGTGTGCCATTACCGCTCAAAGTCCCGGTATGTGTAGCACTCCAGCCATCCTGCACAGAACCACTACCACCGAATAAGTCTATATAACCTCCGGATGCACCAACCTCTAAATTCAAGGAGAAAACTTGGCGATTATTAAAACTCTCACTTTGCGAGGAAATCAGCAACCCGCCACCATCAAGACGAATACCGGTTGCGCCACCCAAATTACTGGGGCTACCATATGTAGAACCGGTAGTAGTTGCGTTTGTGGTAGCCACGTGTAACTTACCGGTGCGCACCTCTACCACGCCTTTAAAATCACTACCCAAAGTAATATGAGAAACATTCGTGCCAGTACCACTACCGGGAGATTTCTGATCTCCAGAGGCTGCAATTGAAAGAACGCCGTTGACGCCAGCCTTAAGCCCCTGCAAATCGACACTTTGAGTATCTTTGTAACCCACCTGAGCCAATGTATCCGTAACCTTGAGCGTTCCCTCGTTGATATACATCATAGAAGCGGCAGCATCGGATAAGCTCATTTCCAAAGTTCCAGCACCCACCTTCGTGAGCGAAGCACCCTCAGCATAAGTCAGCTTAGTAGCATCATCATTCAGATTGAAGGCATAGACACCATCTTTCGCCACGTTCAGACTATATGCACCATTGACAGCAACGGTAGCAGAAGACAAATCCACATCAGAATCCACTACAATGGTCTTATAAGCAGCATCCGCGCCGAGCACATAGGTATCCGCAGCGGTGGGGTTACCCCATACGCTATCTACCATCCAAGAGAAGTTACCATTCCAGCTTTGATTTGCTGCAGAGGGAGCCCAGTTGAGCGTAGGATTCGTAATGGCCACGACTGACACCGTACCATCATTATATACGGCATTGAAACCGGAAGCAGCGCTATTGCCCAACAGACTGTTCCAGTTAAGAGACCCGGGATTGGCAACATTGCCGAAAGCCTCAGCTACATTCAGAGTAAAGTCTTCGCCAACCGTATATGAACCAAGCGCACCGGTCATATTGGTGAAATCCAAGACACCCTGATTGGAAAGAGAGCCAAGCGTCAAATTACCACCGCCCGAGAAGCTGACTGTAGCTCCACCACCAACAGAAAGAGAATTCACCGTCAGACCGGCTCCGGAAGCTATATTATAAGAGGAGTCAGCCGTAGAAGTAGCACCGGTGATGGTAGTTGTACCGGACAAAACATTAACATCGCCACTATTGGTAAGAGATGCCACCGTGGTGGTGCCACTCATATACGCCTCACTACCAGCCTGAATATCGAGAGCACCATTCAGCGTAGCACCATCAAAACGGGAAGAAGCAGCCTTAGTACCATCACCGATTTGCCATGTGACTCCGGCAGCAGTAGTACCGGAGAAAACCTGAGCCTCCGTAGCGTTACCGGTAATTTGCAGCACGGGAGCAGAAGCACCGCTTACATTATCAGCAGCCTGCACAATCGAACCACCTCCATATACAGCACCCACCATCACTTGGTCAAGCATAACAACCATCTTGGAAAGGGTGCCCATATTCACGGAAGCAAATTGCAATGCCGCTGCATCATTAATAAACAAGTCGGCGGTATTTTGCGTACTCTGACCGACCAGCTTAATCGTCCCCTTAAAATCGGAAGTTGCAGCCTCATTTGTTCCACCGATGACAAACAACGCTCCGGCATTGTCGCCGGAACCTTTTTCGAAGGTCAGCACAGCATTTTCATCACCGGACAAAGAATCAAAAACAAGACCTTTAGCATACAGAGAATACACCCTTGACTCACCAACCACATTCAAGGTATCTTCGAAATAGTAGGAACCATCTTTAATATCAAGATCAGCGTTATTCAAAGTAATTGTTCCATCTACAATCACCTTATCCGTTGTGCTGATAGTCTTTTTTGAAGAAACACCACCGGACCAAGCATGAAGATTTAGATTGGTACCGCTCGTCATTGTCAAATCACCCAATTTCAACGTTGCACCGGCAGCCATAGTAGCAGCACCTCCATTACCATTACCAACATTCAAATCCGTTCCGGAACCGGAAATGGTAGTCACGTCACCGGAGTGGTCAGCCGTAACATTCCAGTTTGTATTGGAAGTAATGGAAATGGTCTCAGCCTGTACTTGCGCACCGAGGGAGAATACCACCGCACCCACGGAGATAGCGCCGGAGGCGAGGGTGAGGGACCATGGGGAGATGGCGGCGAGACAGGAGAGGAGTGCAGTGCGGAGAGATTTCGGCAGATGCAGTTTCATAATGCTGAGATGATGTGATGTTGAAGATGGACGAGAGCTATGAGCACACGAGAGGATACGCGCGAGTGCGCGTAAAAATTCATTGCTCCACAAATAGCATAAATAACATGCCATGACAAGCCAAAAGTTCCCATAACAGCCCCGAATGGAGCATTTTTTGCAAAAAAACGAGGCTGAGCCATCAAAAACGCCCCTTCGGCACGCCCCGGAGGGCGCAAAAACAGGGTGAGCGCAGGGCGGGAACGGGAGAGCCGACCGAAAACCTAGCAATTAGGTAGAATTTTTGTCAGTTTTGAACTTTTTGCTTGCTTTTCCTAGCAAGTCGATGTAGTTAGTATGCAATTATTCAAAACCACCGTTACACAGAGATGAAAAAGACACTGTTTTTAATGCTGGCACTAGGGGGCGTAAGCCAGGCGGCGAGCTCGGTGAGCAGCACCTTCGATTTCGACTTGGAAGGGCTGCCTGCAAGCGGGCTAAAGAGCGCCGCGTACCAAGATGCGAACTTTAAGGCAACCATAACAGCAACAAGCGCTAACGGCAGCTTGAGCAGCGGTAGCTGGGCGGGTTACAACACGTCTGAGAACAATGGCACCATACCCGCTGCGGGCAGCGCAGAATACGACTACGTGAGCGGCAATGCGAAGAGCACGAGCCTAACGCTCACGCTGGAGAATTTGGAGGCGGGGAGCGCGTACCAAGTGAGCTTTGTGACCGGGCTTCCTTTTGAGGAGGCGGGCTCATGGAACAGCGTGAGCACACCGAACAGCTACGAGAGCGCGGACCCTGCCATGAATACGCAGAACGTGGAGGTGCGCGGGATTACGACCTACAACTTCACCAACCTAGTGGCGGATGAGAACGGCAGCATCCGCCTGAGCATCAACGCCACGGGCTCACACACGCCCAGCTTTAACTCCGTGAGCATCAGCGGGGTAAGCACCGCGCCCACCGGCGGCGGTTACCTATTTGCCACCACAGGAGGCGGCAGTGGCAACACGGCGCTGGAGGTGAGCGGCGGCTCCACCGGCAACAGCTGGGCAGGAGCACTGGGCAACCAAGCCGCCGTGGGCACGGATAATAACGCTCTGGTGCACAATGGTGATGTGACCCTGCTCTTGAACGGCAGCTACAGCGGCACAGGCAGCGCAAGCGGTGGTGGCACGACGGTGTTCGGCGTGGTGAATGCGGGCTCCGTGAGCGGGAATGTGAGCTTGGTGTTCGCCGCGGCGGGGGCTAGCTACGGCAGCTTTACGAGCACGAATGCCGCCTCCGTGGCGGGGGCGTTCAAGGGGAGTATCGGCGGCACGCTCAGCATTGACATACAGGCGGGCAGCTTCAACAGCGCCATCATGGGCGGGCACCACACCGCCGATGAAACAGACAGCATAGGCGGCACGGACATCCGCATATCCGGTGGCAGCCTAGCGGGCAATGTGTACGGCGGTGGCGTGACCGGCACGATTACGGGAGATACCGCCATCAGCATCAGCAGCTTAGCCCCATTCTCCGGGCATGAAGCCGACGGCGTCATCAGTGGTGGTGGCACCGGCGGCAGCATAGCGGGTGACAGCACGGTGAGCTTCAGCGGCATAGCGGACGGCAGCTATGCCGGTACGGTGAGCGGCGGCAGCAATGTGGCAGGCACCCGCACGCTGAACATCAGCAACTCCACCCTGACGCTCAACAAGGTGGAGGAGTTCGACCGCATCAACATAGGCGCGGGCGCAACCCTGACCATCAGCGGCAACCTGAGCACCACCGGCACGCTGGGCGCGAGCTATGATGCCGCTACGGTGCTCAGCAAAACGGACAACGGGCTGGGGTACGGCACCTTCCGCAACCTGCACACGGGCGACGGGCAGCTGGTGCTGGGTGCAGGCGCCACCTTGAACGGCAGCAGCGTGAGCATGATGGCAGACGGCAGCTACGGCATGGAGAATGCGGTGTACTACGTGATGAGCTCCACCGTGCTGGAGGCGCCTGCCTTGCCCATCTCCGACCGCGTGGGCACGGTGTACTCCCTCGGCAACGGCAAGGAGATTCTGGAGTCCACCGTGGTGAATGTGGGCACCCACAGCTACAGCGGCCCCACTGCCACCCCCGGCGCGAATGATGCCAAGGGCTACTATGTGGGCGGCGACGGCACGCTGAGCATCATGGCGGATGTGAGCGCCGACAAGACCGCCGGTGACATATTGGCAGCCGCGCAGGGAGACGGCAACATCATCCTGCGCACGGCGGGCTATGAGGGGCCGGACGGCTCCCTGCCACAGCTGCACATCAACCTGTACGGCAAGACACAGGTGACGGGTGACCTGTACCTTGCGCCCTATGTGGTAGGCGCGAGCGGCGGGGCTATGAACTTCCAGCCCAGCGTGAGGCTGAACTTAGAGGCCGGGGCGGATATATCCTCCTTCAGCAACATAATCTTAGGCTACCCGGAGGCCGGCATCGCCGTGAACGGCGTGATAGGCCGCGGTGAGGGCAGCGTGGGGCACCTGCACAATGTGCAGGCCTACGGCAGCAGTACGGTGTACATTTACCTGAACAAGGACGCCAATGAGCACTTGGTGCTGAGCGGCGACACGGTGCTGGAGGCCTACGAACACGGCAACGGTAACATGGCGGGCTCGCACCTGCGCGTGCTTGCCAACAAAGACGGCTCCACCGTGACCGTGGACCACTTGGTGGGCGAGAGCACGAATGCCTCCATCACCTTTGCCTCCGCCCAGGATGACATTTACGCCAAGGACTCCGCCATCAAGGCGACGTTCAACGTGGAGTCCTTCGACTTCCGCGGCATGGTGTACCTGCCGGGCTCTCAGCTGGACAGCATGGAGGGCGGCAGCTTGGATGTGAACATCACCCTGCAGGATGGGCAGTGGATAGGCAGCAGCCAGTACCGGAGTGAATACTACAAGTATGCGAAGCAGACCCCCACCCTCACGCTGAAGGGCACGGGCACCTACAAGCTGGATGAGGGCACGGGCATACGCGACTTCTTGGGGCGCGTGAGCACGGAGGTGGATGCCGACTCGCAGCAACACTTGTGGCGCGGCACGGTGGAGGTGACCAATCTGGTAGCCAATGACGGCTACAACGCCGGCACAACGAAGAACGGCATTGACCTGGCGCTGTACGGCAATGCGGAGTCATGGGTGAGCTTTACGGGGTTCAAGGGCTACCTGTTCAACACCACGGAGGGGGATGCCTACAAAGCCATGACGGCGGAGGTGAACATGCTGCTCACCGACTCCGCCGCTGAGAACAGCCCGTACGGGTTTGAGCTGGCAAACGGATTCAGCGGGCAGGTGCTGACCTTTAACGGCGACATCAAAGGCACGGGAGATTTTGTGGTGAGCACCACAGCCTCTCTCACGCTGAACCTCAATGGCAAGCTCCATGAGTGGGCAGACGGCGCCGAGCTCAAAATCACCAAGGGCTCGCAGACCGTCAACTTCTCCGGTGAGGCAACGAGCATCAAGGCCGATGTGGTGGCGAATAATGCCACGCTGCATGCCGCCATCCGCAACACGCAGGCGGTGACGGTGGACGGCGAGGTGCGCCAAGAGAACGGCGGCGAGCTGAACCTGACGGTGGATACCGCTGCGGGCACCACCTTCAAGAACACGGTGCTGGTGAACTCTCTGCACGTGGAGGAGGGCAGCGTGGCGGCGTTTGAGGCCGCGGCATCCGCCGGCAATGTGAGCATCTCTCAGCGCACGGCAGGCACCGCCGCCACCGTGGCGGACGGCATGAGCATCTCCGCCAACCGCATTGCAGGTGGCTCCGCTCAAGATGCGCTGCTGAGCTTCACCTCCGATGCGGACAACACCGTGAGCGGGGCTAGCCTGAGCAACGTGAGCCTGAGCTCCGTGGCGGGCTCTACTGTGACGCTGGAGCAACTGCGCGCGCAGAATGTGCTGCTCAGCGGCTCAGATGTGGAGTACTACTCGCTGGAGGATCGCGCCGGGTTCCACCTGCATGAGGCAACGAGCAGCTACAATGAGGTGCGCTTTGAGAGCGACATCTTCAGCGGTATGACGCTGGCGAGCGATGCCACCATCACGCTGGAGGTAAGCAACGTGGTAGACTGGGGTGAGGCTACCGACTCCAAGCCCACGAATGTGACCATCGTGCTGGCTGGGTTCAGCATTGAGGGCATTACCCAAGGCGAAGGCTGGCTGGAGCAGCTCAGCATCACCGGCATTACCACCGATACGGCTACCCTGCTCAGCCTCGGCACTGCCGCGACGGTGAATGACCTGCTGCAGCTCGAGCAATACCAAACAGTCACCTATGAGCAGAAGGCGGATGGGCTGCACATTCACCTGATGAGCGCCATGGTGCCCGAACCGACCACGGCAACCCTGAGCCTGCTCGCGCTCGCTGCGCTGGCTGCCCGCCGCCGCCGTCGCTGACGCGACTTTGGCGTGCCAAGGCCGCCGCAGAAAGTAAGGCCGGCTCCGGTTGATTTCACGCGCCCCGCAGCACCCCTGCGGGGCGCGTTTTTTGGGAGCGACAGCGTCGAAACTTGACCGCCCGACGGCTAAGAATTTACAAAACTTAGCCGCCCAGCGGACAAGAATTTGCAAAACTTAGCCGCTCAGCGGACAAGTTTCGGACATTTTTGCTTGCATAAATGAAACGCAACGTTTAAGTTTTTAGTTGATTACAAATTGCTCGACAAATTGGAAATTGAAGGGCAGATTGCGAGCGGAATTTTAAGCCCCGATAGGGGCGAAAGACAGTAGCCGGTGGTGGAGTCGCGCAGCGACGAAACCACCGGTAGGCTCCCCCCTAATATTCGAGCCCGGAGCGACGGAGCGATAGCGACAGA